>CALWPG010000001.1 GCA_944383375.1 uncultured Clostridia bacterium
AGGAGATGAGGATTTGAAAAATATTTATTATGTTTACACTGAAAAAAGGTACATGGGCAGAAAGCAAATTAAAAACAGGCTTATAACTGTCCATGCCAAAACACAATTAGAGTGTAAGAAAAAATTAACGGAAGCGGTTAATACATTTCTGAATAGCCGTATTCCAACAAAGAAAACAAAATTGACACTATTAGAATTTTGGGATAAATGGTACAGCCAGGACAAAGAGCCATTTATTTCTGAGGGTACAAAGAAAGATTTAACCCAATTAAGAACTTACTTATTGCCTTTGCTTGAGCTAAACATAGCCAAAATAGATAAAGATAGAATAATAAATTTTTTTAGTAAAGTAGAGGAAAACCGAACCAAAGAAAAAATGCACATATACTTGAAAGCATGTTTCAAAAGTGCAGTAAGGCATGGGGTTATAAAAAAGAATCCATATGATTTAATTATATTGCCACCGAGGTCAAGGGCTCACAAACAGGCATTGACATTTGAGGAACAACAAAGGTTGCTTATGTATGTAAAAGGCAAGCCTATAGGAATTATCATTTTGATATATCTGCTTACAGGACTAAGGAAAAAGGAATTAAACTTCAAAGCTATAGAGAATGACATAAATTTTGAAAACAACACACTTAAAGCTATCAATTTGAAGGGGAGAAATAACATAGTGAGATATAAACACATTAGACTATCAAAAGGTACAATAAAACTCATAATGGACAATTTGGATAAGATTCATAAGTACGATGACGAGTCGGCATATCGTGAAGTTCTTAAGGTAATGAGGGAGTTGGGCATACAAAAAAGCATAGTCAATTTAAGGCATACATTTGCAACAAATCATTTGTACCTTGGTACACCAGACTACATTATTTCAAAAGAAATGGGGCATTCGACAAGTCAAATTACAAAGGATAATTATATGGATATAGACTTCAATTTGACTAAAGAAAAAATAGTTAAATTATATAATAATTTATACACAATTTTTGGATAAGTTTTTGGATAAGTTTTTTTCACATTTCGCAACACTTTTTTGAACATTTGTTCTAAAAATTGTTGTTTTTAAAAAAATATAAAAAAAAGCTGAAAACCTTTATTTATAAGGTTTTCAGCACATTAAATTTCGTGGTGGGCAGGGATGGATTCGAACCATCGAAGGCGAAGCCGACGGATTTACAGTCCGTTGCATTTGACCGCTCTGCAACCTACCCAAATTTGGAGCTAGTGATTGGAATCGAACCAACAACCTGCTGATTACAAATCAGCTGCTCTACCGTTGAGCCACACTAGCAAGAAAGGTTAGTAGTTTTTTACAGAGTGAAAACCAACAAAACTCAAACTACTAATTTTTGGGAAAGTGTAATGGGAATGAAATGTTGGTTTTGGTGATGAACACAACTCAAGTTCATCTGGTGCCGCGGGGCGGAATCGAACCACCGACACAAGGATTTTCAGTCCTTTGCTCTACCGACTGAGCTACCGAGGCAAACTGGCGATCCGGATGGGATTCGAACCCACGACCTCTAGCGTGACAGGCTAGCGTTCTAACCGACTGAACTACCGAACCATATTAACATGTTATTGGTGGGTCTTCAGGGACTCGAACCCCGGACCGACCGGTTATGAGCCGGTTGCTCTAACCAACTGAGCTAAAGACCCAACATGGTCGGGGTGAAGAGACTCGAACTCCCGGCCCCATGGTCCCAAACCACGTGCGCTACCAACTGCGCTACACCCCGTTGTCTTGCGACTTTATTATACTATTATAAGTTGCAAAATAAGTCAAGCATTTTTTTAAAAATTTTTTAACTGTTTTTTGTTCCCAAATTCGTGCAAATACGACAAAGTATTATATTTTCTTACATGTAGTATTTGTTACAATGTTTTTCAGAGGAGGCATTTTATGCAAATAAAACACAGAGTATATGAAAACACTCTTTATGTTGTGCTTAGTGGTGAACTTGATGAGCATTCGGCTTATAGCGCAAGAACGGGACTGGACGAAATATTTGATATGCCCAAATTCAAACAAATAATTATTGATCTTTCTGAGCTTGACTTTATGGACAGCACAGGTATAGGCGTTCTAATAGGACGTTACAAACGCATGAAGGATAAAAATATTCCTATCTTTATATGCAATCCATCATCTCATGCTGAAAGAATTTTTAAAATGACAGGGCTTTATGACATCATGCCTAAAATATCATAAAAGGAGAACAAACAATGAAATTATTAAACGAGATGGAATTAAATTTTAAGGCCCTATCAGTCAATGAGGGTTTCGCACGATCATGTGTTGCGGCTTTTTGTGTGCAAGCAAATCCAACACTTGATGAAATTACTGATATCAAAACAGCTGTAAGTGAAGCTGTTACTAATTGTGTCGTACACGCATACCCAAGTATACCTGGAAACGTTTGTATAAAAGTAAAACTATATGAAGAAAGTGTAGATATAGAAGTGATAGACAACGGAATTGGCATAGAGGATTTCAATAAGGCGAGAGAGCCTTTTTATACTTCAAAACCAAATGAAGAAAGAAGTGGGATGGGATTTTCAGTAATGGAAAGTTTTATGGATAATCTTGAGTTAAGAAAAAATCAATCATCTGGACTGATTGTAAAAATGCAAAAGTTTTTTCACAAGCGTGCAAATATAGCAGCGGGTATGTAAATTGCTTGATCAAGAGGAAACGATAAAGTTAATTGCAAAAGCAAAAAATGGAGACGAAAATGCAAAGACAATTTTATTTGAAGAAAATTCTCCACTAATAAAGAGTGTTATAAAAAGATTTTTGCATAAGGGCATCGAGTATGATGATTTATATCAAATTGGAACAATTGGGCTTTTAAAAGCAATAAACAATTTTGATGAAAAATTCAATGTAAAGTTTTCCACTTATGTTGTTCCAATGGTGATAGGCGAAGTCAAGCGTTTTATGCGCGATGATGGAGCAATAAAAGTTTCAAGAACCATCAAAACTTTGAATTTAAAAATAAGAAAATTTATTGAACAATTTAATAAAGAAAATTTCCGCAAACCCACTCCACAAGAGATAGCAAAAGAATTTGATATTGATGAGGCTGAAGTAATTTTTACCATGGATTCAGCATCAATGCCAATTTCAATATACACACCATTTGAAGATGATTCAAAAAGTTTACTTTTGATAGACAGGTTAAATCCAGATAATTCTGATGAAAAAATGCTTGATAATATAATGCTAAAAGAAGTATTGAAATCTTTAGATAAAAGGGATAAAAAAATAATACTTTTAAGGTTTTTTAGAGATAAAACTCAAAGCGAAATTGCAAAAGTACTCGGTGTTTCCCAAGTGCAGGTGAGTAGACTTGAAAATAAAGTATTAGAAAAGATTAAAGACAAATTGAGCGTCATTTAGGATATATTTATGAAACAATTTTTTATAAATAATTATAAAATAATAATCATATGTGCAACAATTTTGGTCGTTGCAATCTTTGGAAGTACTTTTGTCAACCTTGGAATGGACTGGTATGACAGTTTGATAAAACCAACACAATGGATACCAAACTTTGTCATTCCACTTGTTTGGACTGTTTTATACCTTTTGTTTGCAATTATATTGTCGGTTTTGTCAAAACAAAATTTGCTCACGACAAAAGACAATTATTTGAGTATAGCCAATGCTGTTTTCAATATTTTATGGTGTTTAATTTTCTTTACCTTAAATCAGCTACTTATTGGAAACATAATTATAATCATCAATGCTTTTATTGGGACACTTCTTCTAGTCTCCTTAAGCAAAATAGATAAAAAATATATAAGCCTATTGTGGTTATATGTTATATGGTTATTGATAGCAACATCATTAAATGTCGCACTTTGGATTTTGAATTAAGAAAAATAAGTATTAGCCTTCGCCAATACTTATTTTTTTTACTCTTGGTTCATCATAATCTATATCATCATCAATTTCTTCATTTTCTTCATCTTCGTAAGGGCGATAAGTATCAATGTTTTTATACGTTCCAAAAGTGTCAATATTTGGAATGTATGGGTTATATCTTCCGTAAGGTGAATATGGTAATCCACCATATCCAAAGCCATAGCCACCATAGCCTCGGCCTCCCATATATCCACCGTAGCCATAATATGGATTATTCATACCGTAACCAGCACCATTATATCCATACCCATCATAACCATAATTATTAAAATTGTTACCATTTTCTGTATTTCTCTTATTTTGTTTGTTTGTGTTTTTATTTCTTGCATTTTCATATGTGTCAATATTAGACCATGATTTCGATACACTTTCTGTATCATCGCTAGGACGGTAACAAAAGTATAAGGCTTCATAAAGCGCGTCCATTGATGAATTTATATTTTGCAGGTAGGTATTTCTGCTTTCAAGTGCAGAACATAATCTTACATATTTTGATGTTAGTTGTTCAACGTTTTGAGTATAATTTCTCTTAAATGCCACTGTTGACTTTAATTCATTATTCACATCATCTTTTGTAATCATAATTCTGTTCACATTGGTCAATATATTGTTACATAAATCATCAATTGAAGATACTTTGTCATTGTTGATTTCCAGCTTTTTAGAAGACATTATTTCTAAAATTGCTTTAACATCATCAACATTATTCTTGATTTCAATTAATAATTGCTTGGTACCATTGTTAATATCTATCGCCATGTGGGCTTGGTTACTTAATTTTAGTACATTATTTATAAAATTATCTAATTGTACAGATCCACTTGTGAATGTAGCACCATCATATCCCGTATGCTGTTCATCTTTTTCATCCATAATACTATCTATTGTTAAGGTATCAGTTGATATTTCATCAATATTTATCACCAAATTTGATACTTTATCAATTGTTGTATTAATCTTATCCATCGTTTTATTTACGCTATTTTCGCCACATGCGCTTAAAGCAACTACAAAAAGTAACAAAAACAAACAAATAATAGTTCTTTTCATAATTCCTCCAGCATTAGTTTTTGTAATTTTCACAAAATTATGTAATTGCGTTTTAATATTGGAAAAAGTGTCAATAACCTAAACGGAGGAAGATATGCAAGACCAAGAGAGGAACAAACGATATAACGCATATGTTGAGGCAAAAATAGCCAAAACTCATGCTTGGCCAAGTCTTTTTAATTCGTTTTGGGTAGGAGGATTGATATGTACACTTGGACAAGTAATAAATGATTTGATATTGTTATGGTTTCCAACTGTATCTACACAAAGTGCCTGGGCCTATACATTGATAATTCTTATTTTCTTAGCTTCATTTTTGACGGGGCTTGGCGTTTTTGACAAAATCGGTGCTTTTGCTGGTGCCGGTACAATAGTGCCAATAACAGGTTTTTCAAATTCTATCGCAAGTCCAGCCATAGAATTTAAAAATGAAGGTATCATATTTGGTATGTGTGCCAAAATGTTCATTATTGCTGGCCCTGTAATCGTATCCGGTACCGTGGCTAGTATGATTGTTGGACTTATATATCTATTTTTGTAGGTGAGTATGGAAAGAAAAAGAGGAAATCAAACAGTATTTTTTAACAACAAACCAAAGATTATAGGATACTATTCCATTGTAGGACCAAAAGAAGGAAAGGGACCGCTTAGAAACTATTTTAGTGAGATAGAAGAAAAAGATGATTTTTTTGGTCAAAAAACATATGAGAAAGCCGAAAGGGTAATGATTGAAAGAGCTCTTGATGGTGCGATAAAAAGTGCCAACGTCAAATATACTGATGTACATTTATTTATGGCTGGAGATTTGTTAAATCAGATAATTAGCTCAAGTTATGCAGCTCGTTCCTTCGACATTCCATATGTGGGTGTTTTTGGTGCTTGCTCAACTATGGCAGAATCCTTGGCACTAAGTGCTTGTCTTGTAGATGGAGGGCATTTCGACACAATTGCATGTGCAACATCAAGCCATTTTTCAACTGCAGAAAGGCAATTTAGATTTCCGCTAGAGCTTGGAAATCAGCGTCCACCAACATCACAATGGACGGTAACTGGTTCTGGAGCAGATATTGTTTCCATAAAGGGAAATGGGCCAAGAATTACATGTGCTACATTTGGAAAAGTAACAGATTATGGCATAAACGATGTAAATAATATGGGTGCAGCAATGGCACCTGCAGCCATGAATACATTACTTGCGCATTTCAAAGATGCAAACACTTCGCCTAGAGACTATGATTTAATTTTATCTGGAGATTTGGGGAAACTTGGCAGTGAAATACTTATAGATCTTATGGAAGACCACGGATACAAGCTAGGCCTAAATTACAAAGATTGCGGACAAATAATTTTCAAAAGAAATCAAAATGTCCTAATGGGTGGAAGTGGTTGTGGATGTAGTGCAACAGTTTTCAATTCGATAATTATGAAAAAACTAATGACGGGAGAATTAAAAAAAGTTTTATTAATGGCAACTGGTGCTTTACTTAGCACTACAAGCACACAACAGGGAGATACGGTGCCTGGGATAGCTCATGCTGTTGTTATTGAAGGAGAGAAAAATGAATGAGTGGTATGTTTATTTAATAGTTTTTGCAACAGGAGGGTTAATCTGTTTTTTAGGTCAAGTTTTAATTATAAAAACAAAGATGACGTCAGCAAGAATACTTGTCACATTTGTTGTACTTGGTGTATTTTTGGAGGCCGTTGGACTTTTTGATCCTATCAGTGAATTTTGTAGAGCAGGAATAAATGTTCCAATCATCGGATTTGGCGCATCGCTCGCCAAAGGAGCAATTAGTGCTGTCAAAGCAAATGGAATTTTAGGAATATTTACTGGTGGTTTAACGGCTACAGCCGGTGGTATAGCTGCTGCAATATTTTTTGCCTTTATATTTGGTATAATATTTAGGGCAAAAACTAAGAAATTGTAAACTATTTTATGCATATAATTTAGTATGGCATATTCAAAAAATAGAACAAAAACAAAAATGCCCATAAAACTAAAAATAGGTGTTATTGTATGCGTGCTATTGATAATAGTAGTAAGCATATTTGTTTACTTGAATAATGTTGTAAATCCAGTAATAATCGAACTTTCAACTGCACAAACAAGATCATTGTCTCAAAAAGCAGTAGAAGAAGCCGTCTATCAAACAATAAACTCAGGATTTGTCTATGATGAATTAATCACCATTAACAGAAATGATAATGGTGATGTAATGTACATAAGTAGTAATTCATTACAAATAAATTTGCTAGCAAGAGAACTTGTAAAAAATGCTCAACTTCGGCTGGAAGCAATGGGCGAAAAGGGAATAGATATACCCATAGGTACCTTCACTGGAATGCCAATTTTTGTAGGTCGTGGTCCTGAGATAAATATAAAACTATTACCAATCGGAAGCATTGCTTGTAGATTTAGTTCTGAGTTTATAAACGCAGGTATAAATCAAACAAACCACAAAATCTATTTGACGGTTACAACCAATGTTTCAGTAATTCTCCCAACAGCAAATCAGACTGTTCAAACGACGACTCAAATAATGATTGCTGAAAGCATAATAGTTGGAAAAATACCTGATACTTATCTTAATTCTTCATCTATTGACGATATGCTAAACCTCGTTCCCCAGTAATTTAATAAAGTCAGCAGGAAATGGTATATTAAGAAAAATAGGTTGTAAAGATGATGGTGATATAAAAGAAAGTTCTTTGCAGCAAAGTGCTGTATGCGAAATAAGTTCCGTGGAACCACCATACAATGTATCACCCAAAAGGGGATGCCCAATGCTTGACATATGTACTCTTATTTGGTGTGTTCTACCATGTTCAAGTGTTATTTTTACCAAGGTATAATCATCAAAAGTTTTTACGACGTTAACATACGTTGTGGCAGGTTTTCCGGTTTTTGTTGATACAACCCTTTTGTTTATATTATAACCATCTTTATTGATTAGCGTTTCAATATTTTTATCAATAACATAGTCATGCGTTAAAATTCCGTCACAAAGTGCATAGTAGGTTTTAGTCACATTGTTCGGCTGATTTAAAAAATTGCTAGCAAGGCTATTCTTCGCCACAAGAACAATGCCACAAGCCTCTTTATCAAGTCTATTGATAATGCGAACTACAAAATTAGGTTGGCTTTCATATCTTGCAACTAGGGCACCACTAAGGTTATATGAAAAATGAGATTTTGATGGCATTGTAGCCAACATGCTCGGTTTATTTACGGCAACAACATCATTATCTTCATATACTATATCTAGTGGAATTATGCAAGGATATATACTTGTCTTTGTATTTGGATTTACATTAATGGAGATTATATCGCCTTGTTTTATGTAAACATCACTATTGGATGCTACTCCGTTAAGTTTTATATACCCAAATACTTTTCTCAGATTTTTGAGAAAATTTTCACTATATCCATTCATTTTTAGATATGAATAAATTGTTTGTTTTTGTCTAGGGCTTTGGACAACTATGTCTTTATAATTTATTTCCATATCTTTATGATACAACTTTGAGAACGTATTGTAAAATGTTTGACAATTGATTTTTATTGTGCTACTATATCCACGTTTTGAAAGACTGTGATGAAAGACTAGTAACCATTCTAATGTCAAAAAGAGATGAAAATCCATAGGCTGAAAGATTTTCTTTGAACAATTGTGGCGAATTCACTTTCTAGTTGCCAGCTGAAATAATAGTAGGCATGGTCGGGAGAACCCGTTATCGTTCAAATGAGTGTGCTATGCATAACTTAGGTGGTACCGTGGCATTTTTGTCGCCCTAAGATTTGCAGGGCATTTTTTATTTAAGGAGATTTTATGTTAGAACAGATTGAACAATTACTAAATTCGGCGAAAACAAGTTTGAAGGATTGTAGTGATTTAAAAACTCTTAACGACATAAGAGTTGAATACTTGGGTAAACAAGGTAAAATTACTAATTTGCTACATTCCATGAAAGATGTTGCCAAAGAGGATAGACCAAAACTGGGGCAGCTGATCAATAACGCAAGAAATGAAATTGAGTTATTGATTTTAAACTTGCAAAATGAGTTAAATGAAAAAACCCTTGCGGATAAGATTTCTAAAGAAAAAATAGACATTTTTGAACCATCAAAGCAAGTTGAAAAAGGAGAAATCCATCCACTAAATAAGGTTTTTGACAAGTTGATTGATGCTTGCGTCGCAATGGGGTTTACAGTTTTGACTGGACCTGAAGTCGAATATGATTACTATAACTTTGAGGCTTTGAATGTACCTAAAGATCATCCTGCAAGAGATATGCAAGATACCTTTTTTATCTCGGATAATATTTTGATGCGTTCCCAGACATCATCAGTTCAGGTTAGGGCAATGCAGTCACTAAAACCACCATTTAAAATCGTAAGTCCAGGTAGAACCTATAGAGCAGATAGTGACGCTACTCACAGCCCCGTGTTTCATCAATTTGAAGGATTGGTCGTTGATGAAAATGTGTCAATGGTTGATTTAAAATCTATGTTAACAGAACTTTTAAAAATGTTGTTTGGACAGAACACTAAAATTAGATTTAGACCTTCTTATTTTCCTTTCACAGAGCCTAGTGTTGAAGTTGATGCCACATGCCCATCTTGTGGTGGTAAGGGCTGTAAGCTATGCAAAAATACAGGATATATGGAATTGCTGGGAGCAGGAATGGTCAATCCTAAGGTACTCGAGATGAGCGGCATAGATAGTAAAAAATATTCTGGTTTTGCGTTCGGTCCTGGTGTTGATAGGCTCGCAATGGTCGTCAATAAAATACCAGATCTTAG
Source organism: uncultured Clostridia bacterium (assembly GCA_944383375.1). Classification (GTDB taxonomy): domain Bacteria; phylum Bacillota; class Clostridia; order Christensenellales; family UBA1242; genus UBA5893. The sequence continues at coordinate 9,801 of CALWPG010000001.1, forward strand.
AATGATGTTTGAAAACGATATCAGATTTTTGGAACAATTTAAGTAGGAGATTTATATGAAAGTAACATTAAAATGGCTCAAGGACTTTGTTGATATAGACATATCTGCTGAAGAATTGGCTGATAAATTGACCAATTCAGGCAATGAAGTCGAGGAGATAATTTATCAAGATAAATATTTAAAAAATGTCGTTGTGGGCAAGATTTTGGAAATTGAAAAACATCCAAATGCAGATAAGTTGGTTGTCTGCCAAGTAGACATTGGTCGCCCAATCCAAATAGTAACTGCTGCAAAAAATATCAAAGTGGGAGACAAAGTTCCCGTTTCTTTGGCTGGAGCAAATCTAGCAAATGGTATTCATATAGAAAATTCAAAACTTCGTGGTGTAGATTCAATGGGAATGTTTTGCTCCATTGAAGAATTGGGTGTGACAGATTATGACGGTGATGCAAATGGGATCATGATATTGGATGATGATGCTCAAATTGGTCAAGATATTGCAAAAGCACTCATGATGGATGATATCATTTTTGATATAAATGTAACAGCCAATAGACCTGATTGTATGAGCGTTCTTGGTATCGCTAGAGAAATTAGCGCGCTAACCAACAAACCAATCAAAGAGCAAAATTATTCATACGAGACATCAAGTGATAATGTTGCTGACTACATTGATGTTGAAATTATGGATAAAAAACTTTGTCCAAGATATATTGCATGTGCGATTAAGGACATAAAAATAGAAAAATCACCTAGGTGGCTAAGATCAAGGCTTGTCAGTGTGGGGATTAAACCTATAAACAATATTGTTGATATTACAAATTATGTGTTGGTAGAATATGGACAACCAATGCATGCTTTTGATCACAAATATTTAGAAGGCAAAAAAATAATCGTGAGACCCGCTAAGTCAGGTGAAAAAATCACTGCATTGAATCATAACACATACGAACTGGACGGTTCGATGCTGTGTGTATGCGATGAAGTTAAGCCAGTAGTCATAGCGGGTATAATCGGTGGAACCAATAGTTGTGTTGAGGATACGACAACAACAGCAATATTAGAAAGTGCGGCATTTGAAAGAGCCAGTGTAAGACGTACGAGTAGAAAGATCGGTGTCAGAACAGATTCAACTGCAAGATTTGAAAAGGGAGTTGACACCTCTTGGCAATCTTTGGGCATGAAAAGGGCTTTAAATCTCGTCTATTCATTAAATGCAGGTACCATAGTGTCAGGAAAGATTGATACTTTACAAAAAGAACCGCAACCTAGACAAATTGATTTTTCTTTGAATAACATATTTAAACTTTTGGGTATCAAGATTGAGCAAGAAAAAGTTTTAAAAATTTTAAATAACCTTTCAATCACTTCGAAGATAGATGGCGATACTTTGTCATGCATAATTCCACCATATAGGCAAGATATAGAAAGAGAAGCTGATATTGCAGAAGAATTAATAAGAATATATGGCTATGATGTGTATGATAGCATCGCATCAAAACCTTTGAGTGGTACAAGTGTTACTATTGGAAAATATGATGATGTTTTGCAAACTGCGCGCAAAATAAAATATCAATTATGCTCTTATGGATACTATGAAAGTGTTAATTTTTCAATTTGTTCTATTAAAGATAGAGAAAAACTTCTGATTGATGAGAACGATTACATGTTTAACATGATAAAAATTGCTAATCCTATTAGTGAAGATATCGGTTATTTGAGGACCTCAATGGCAAATTCCATGTTTAACACAGTATCCAAAAATCTCGCAAAGAAAAACAGTGAGTTTCGGCTATTTGAAGTTGGAAGAATTTATATTCCTAATGCTTTGCCACTCACTGAACTACCACAAGAAATAAACATGATTTCATTTTGTAGTGTTTGCAAAAATGATGATTTCTACTCGTTAAAGGGAATAATTGAAAATGTTTTAAGAGATTATGATTTTAATTATAAACTAGATTATTCAAGAAAATGTTTTCTACACAGTGGAATGAGTGCTAATGTTATCGATAACGATACAAATGCTGTTGTTGCTAGTTTTGGACTTGTTCATCCAAGAGTTGTTAAAAATTTTGAATTGATTCAAAATACATTATATGGTGAAATAAATCTTGATTTTTTAGCGAAAGCTTCATTAAAGAAACACAGCATTAAAGCTTTATCAAAATATCCACCAGTCAATCGTGACCTTGCAATCGTGTGTGATGAAGAAGTCAGTGTGGAACAAATTCTTGATTGTGTGAAAAAATCTTGCGGTAAATTGTATTATACTGCCAAAGTTTTTGATATTTATAGAAATAAGGACCTTGGAAATAAAAAAAGCGTGGCATTTTCTTTTAAACTTCAGAGCATGGATAAAACACTTACTGATGACGAGATTAATCAAGTTGTAAACAAAATTTTAAAAGATTTAGAGTATAAATTAAAAGCGGTGCTAAGATGATTTACCTTGATAACGCATCAACGACACCAATGTTGCCATGTGCAGTGAAAACATATGAAAAATATGCAGCACATAATTTTTATAATCCTTCTGCAATATATAAACCCTCAGTACAAGTTAAACAAGACATTATTCAGGCAAAACAAATTATCAAAAAATCCCTTGGTGCTACCACAGGAGAAATCATATTTACGTCAAGTGCAACAGAGGCTAATAATTTGGCACTTATTGGAAGTTTGCGCTCCAATTTTAAAAAAATAATTATTTCCAGTGCAGAACACGCATCCATCTATAATGTGGCAAAACATCTTGAAGAGAAAGGGCTAAACGTTGATTTTTGCCCATTGCAAGATAATGGACAAATAGATTATGAAGCACTTGAAAATATGATTGACGGCAATACAAATCTCATATCAATTGTTCACGTAAACAATGAAACTGGTGCAATCAATGATATAAAAAGAATAAGTGAGATTAGAAACCGTAAATGTAAAAATGCCATATTACATGTAGACGGAGTACAAGCTTTTTCAAAGATAAAAATCAATTTAAGTTATTTCGGTGTGGATTTATACACTATAAGTTCACACAAAATTTTTGGTCCAAAAGGCATAGCTTGTTTGTATGTAAAAAATAAAAATCTTATCAAGCCCATGATCTTTGGTGGGGGTCAAGAGGATAACATTAGGTCGGGAACAGAAAATGTACCTGCTATTATGTCTTTTAAAACTGCAGTTGAGGAAATAGGTGACATCCAACAAAATTATGAATACGTTAGACAATTAAGAGAACTTTTTATTGAGAATTTAAAGCACTTATCAGTAAAAATAAATACATCTGATAATAATTCTCCTTACATTTTAAGCCTTTGCTTTAAAGGGGTTAACGGTGAGACATTGGTTCACATGCTTGAAGAACAGGAGATATATATCAGTACAGGCAGTGCTTGTTCAAGCCATAATTCCGGAAATAGAGTTTTATCAGCTATGGGTGTTTCCAATATGGACATAAGAGGTTGCGTTAGAATAAGTTTTTCTAAATACAACACAAAAGATGAAATTATAACCGCATCAAAAACACTAGCCGATTGTTATTGTAAACTATTAGATAAATTGAGGTAAAAATGAATAAAGTTATCGTATTGAGATTTGGCGAACTATATTTAAAAGGAAAAAACAGAAGTTACTTTGAAAAAGTTTTAATTAACAATATAAAAAAAAGTTTAAATGAATTTAACTGTCATGTCATAAAAAGTGGTGGCAGATATTTTGTCACTCAATATGATGAATTTGATGAACAGCAAATCATTGATAAACTAACAAAAGTTTTTGGACTAGTTTCGCTGTCAAGAGCAGTTGAAGTGAATAGTGATGTCGATGAAATTAAAGATTATGTCTCAAATCTTCACCTTGATAATAAAAGTTTTCGTGTCTCAGTGACCAGGGCAGATAAAAACTTTCCAATAGTATCAAGTGAATTTGAAAAAATTTTGGGTGGAATTATTTTAAAAAACAACCCAGATATTAAAGTCAGTTTAAAAGATTTTGATACAGAGGTTGTAATTGATATAAGAGAAAATAAAAACACATACATTTCTACTGAAAAAATTCAATGCGCTGGAGGAATGCCTCTTTCAACGGCTGGCAACGGGTTATTGCTCTTGTCTGGGGGCATAGACAGTCCGGTGGCAGCATATATGATTGCAAGACGAGGTATGTCACTATCTGCCATTCATTTTTATAGTTTTCCATACACAAGTGAGCTTGCAAAACAAAAGGTCTTTACACTTGCAAAAAAACTGACAGAATATCTTGGGAATATTAAATTGTACTTATGTAAATTCACACATATTCAAGAGGAAATTCATAAACATTGTTCTCCTGAATATATGATAACTCTGATGCGTAGATTTATGATGAAGATATCTGCAAGAATTTGTAAACAAAACGGACTCAAAGCAATAATAACTGGAGAAAATTTGGGACAAGTAGCTAGTCAAACTGTAGAAAGTATGACAGTAACCAATTTTGCTCAAACAGAAATTCCTATATTTAGACCACTTATAGGTTTTGATAAGCAAAATATAATTGAAATTGCCAATATGATAGACACTTACAATACTTCAATCTTACCATATGAAGATTGCTGCACTGTTTTTTTGCCTAAAAATCCAATTATAAAACCAAAAATGGAAAAAGTTTTAATTGAAGAAAAAAAACTTGACATAGACAATTTAATTGAAGAAGCAATTAATGGACTGGAAATTTTGGAATTTTAGAAAATCTGTTGACAAGACCATTAAAAGTAAATTAAACTAAATTTGTAGATTAAAATTAGCGATAAATTTAGTCGATATATAAATATAAAAAGAGGTTAAAATAATGAACAATTTTATTGGTGCACTTTGTGCAGTTGATACAATTGTTTCTGTTTTTATCGGCATTGGAGCTTTAATTATTGGTCTTGTAGGTGGATATTTTGCCACATATTTCATCAATACAAAGAAAATGGCCAAGGGTAAACAAAAGGCTGTTAAAATTTTAGAAGATGCTTATGCGGAGGCCAAAACGGTAAAAAAAGAAGCAATTTTAGAGGCAAAAGAAGAAATCCATAAACAAAGGTTGGAGTTCGATAAAGAAGTTAAAGATAGGCGTTTAGAACTTCAAAAAACAGAGGATAGACTTTCCCAAAAAGAAGATTTTATTGATAAAAAAGATTTGAACTTAGATAAAAAACAAGAAGATATTGACAACCAAAAGCGAATTCTAGATGACAAATTGTCTAAAGTGAATGAGGAGCTACAAAAACAAGAAGAAATTAAAAATGATATGATTCTTCAACTTGAAAAAGTGGCGACACTTAAACGCGAGGAAGCAAAAGAGATTCTTGTCAACTCAATGGTCGAGGATGCAAGAAAAGATGCTTTCAAAATGATTAAAAATATCGAAGAAAATGCTGTAAACGAAGCACAAAAAAAAGCGCAAAATATAGTTAGTTTAGCCATACAAAAATGCGCGACGGATATGACCAGTGAAGTAACAGTTACTTCTGTTGCAATTCCAAATGATGATATGAAGGGAAGAATCATTGGAAGAGAGGGTAGAAATATTAGAGCCATTGAAAATGCCACAGGTGTTGATCTTATTGTCGATGACACACCAGAGATGATAACAATTTCTTGTTTTGATCCAATAAGACGAGAGGTGGCAAGGCTAGCACTTGAGAAACTTATTTTGGATGGACGAATTCACCCTACGAGAATAGAAGAAATTGTTCAGAAAGTTCAAAAAGATGTTGAACAAAGCATCAAAGAAGCTGGAGAAAACGCTGTTGAAGATGCCGGCATATACAATATGCATCCTGAATTAGTAAAAATTTTGGGACGCTTAAAATATAGGACAAGTTATGGGCAAAACGTTTTAAAGCATAGCCTTGAAACATGCTATTTGGCAGGGCTTCTAGCATCTGAAATTGGTGCAGATGTTAAAATTGCAAAACGTGGAGGCCTACTTCATGATATCGGCAAGGCGCTAGACCATGAAATGGAGGGCACACATGTCACTATCGGTGTGGATCTTGCGAAAAAATACAAAGAATCACCAGAAGTTATACATTGCATAGAAGCACATCATTTTAATGTTGAATTCCACAGTGTTGAAGCTATTTTGGTTCAGGTTGCGGATGCGATATCAAGTTCAAGACCAGGTGCTAGACGAGAAACCTTGGATGCTTATGTTAAACGTCTAGAAAAACTTGAAGAGATATCAAATTCATTTAATTGTGTTGAAAAATCTTATGCTATTCAAGCAGGAAGAGAAGTTAGGATAATAGTTAAGCCTGAGGAAATATCTGACGCTGATGCAATGTTTTTGGCTAAAGACATAGCAAAGAAAATAGAAGATGAAATGGATTATCCAGGACAAATAAAAGTTAACGTAATTAGAGAAAGTCGCTTTCAAGAAATTGCAAAATAAAACGGGTTCTCCACCCGTTTATTTTTTTTTAGCAATCATAATTACGATATAATTTATAAGTGATAACATAGGGTACAACAAAATGATTATGCTTGGATATAATAATGTCGTCATATAGTTATAAATAGTATCCAAAGTCAAGCCGGCCAGTATATTTATTGAACAAAATACTAGAATGCTAACTATACTCAAAACGATTTGATAAATCCAGTTATAATTTAAAATATTACCTATGGAAGTTATCGCATTTTTTGCTTTATAATATTTATAGAATAGGTAAAAGTCAATAAAAACAAAGATTAATGGTACAACTAGATATAAAAAGTTCCAACTAGGTTGAGCATTCTTTAAAATACAATAGCAGGTTATAGAAATTACAATTGAAATAAATGTGATTATTGAAAAAGAAAGAAAATTAAGCCAATTAATTTTTATGTAACTTTGTTTGTTAACTTTACTATTTGCGTCATATACACCAAATTTAATATTGCTATTTTCATAGTATTGCCTTAAATCCTCTAAGTTTTTTATTTGAGGTTGTGAATAATCTGCCTCTTTTAGTTGTCTCAACTCTACTTCATCGTTATCCGTTAATTCATCATCAAAAGTTTCAATATTAGTTTGTTCTTGAGCTTTTAGTTTGCTATCAAGAAATGATGTATAGTTTCTAGTGAATTTTTCAAACCTGTCGGTAGTTATTCTTTTAACTTTAGGGATATTTGCATCTTGTGGCGAAGTTGTTATATAAATAGCATCATCTTTGTTGTTTATCTGTCGGTCTATTTTTTCTTCTTCCAGCGAACTTGGCTGGTTATCATTGGTTACCTTGTCATGTTGATCTTCACTGATTGAAGGTGACTGAGAAGGATAGGAAATGTCCTCCTTTGGATCTAAATCCACAAAACTTATTTCTTCCTCATTGTCATTTTCAAAAAAATGCGTATCCTTGTATAGAGTATCTTCTAGCTGTTCACTATCACTTTTAAAGGCCTGTTTATTTAATTCATCACCATTTTTGTTATTAGCATAATCGTCTTCTATTCTGTTAGTATTTTCATTTTCTTTATATGCTTGTTCAAATTTGCTATCTTTATATTGAACATCATTTTGTCGAACTGCCGTCGCAAAACTTTTATTATTTTTAGTCTTATCAAAAAAGGCCTGCCTTATGTTATTGCTCTCATTTACATTATAATTCTTTGCGACATAAGTGGTTTTTATTTCTTCTTGAGCATCATTTCTTAAATTTGATAATTTCTCAATCTTATGGTCAACATCTCTGCTTTCTTTATATTCATCGTCAGCTTCTTCGCGAAGTTTTTTTATAGAGTCAAATATTTCATTAGAAGGATCAGATATGAGGGTAGGTGAAGTAAATAGGTCATATTGAACAAATGCTTTATTTTTCGGTTCATTTATTACTTCTTGTTCATTTTCATGTTGTTTATTAACCAAATTGATTAGGTTGTCTTGTTGCAAGATAGTGCTAGTATTTTTTTGCTTTGTTTCTGGTATGAAATTTTTTTCTTTTAAAGATATTAAAAATTCATTTAGGTCAGTTTGCCACTTTTCAGCATATTTTTTGCCATAATCGGTGATAGAATAGTAATGCCTTCTTCCACCAATTTCGCTATCTCTCCAATACGAAGAAATAAGGCCTTGTTCTTCCATTCTTCTCAAACTACTATAAAGGGTAGGTTGTTTAATTATAACTTTACCATCTGTTTTATCCTTTACTACATCAATTATCTCATAACCATATTTATCGTTGTCAATAAGCGTGGATAATATAATATTCGACAATTGTCCGCGTGGTATCTCTTCTTTTGGCATAAATTTACATCCTTTCAGGCTAATTATAATTCCAAACAAGCCTGAATGTCAATAATTTAAAGGTATTATGTTTTTGCATAGTACCTAAAAAAATATTTTGCATAGTACTCAAAATGTAGTATCATATTTCCATGGAAAATAATATTTATATCCGAAAGAGTAGTAGGTCAAGTATTTCTTTAAGAATAGATAACAGTGGCAACTTGTATGTTTACTGTCCATTAAAATTTTCAGATGCACAAATTCAAGAGATAATAAACGAAAAAAAGCAATGGATAGACAAGCACATTCAAAATATAATTAACAAAAGAAAGATATACCAGTCATATTATAATTACAGCAAAATTATGTACTTAGGTAAAAGTTATGACATAATAGTTTCTGATAAAAAACTACAAATAGGCGAAAGTACCATTAACATAAGAACAAATGTCAATTTAATAAAGACGCTAAAAAATTGGCTAATTAAAAGATCTGATTTCATTTTTGATAGGCTGGATTATTGGGCAAAAATAATAGGAGTTAAATATTTATCGAAAAACCATACTAATGCACGCAAAAAGTGGGGGAGTTGTGATAGCAAACAGAATATAAAAATGAACTTTCGTTTAATAATGCTAGATATTAAGTTAATAGATTATGTTTGTATTCACGAACTCTGTCACATCATTCATTTAAATCACAGTAAACGATTTTGGAAAAAGGTTGAGGACTTTCTTCCAGATTACAAAACCTTGAGAAAAGAATTAAAAAAATACTCCTTTGTTTTGGAGCTGTTTTAATTAATCAGTTCTAAATTTTAACAATAGGGGAAATGTTATAGTCCCTTTTTGACTTTATTATTTATTCGCAAAAGGCAACTTTTGCGAATAAATATGCCTATTTTGAACAATATCTATATCAACTTGGCTAAATTTTTTAAAAAATCTGATAATTCTAATATTGCACTTTGTGTTATTAAATTGTCCTGACTAATTGTTTTTTGTATATCTGTAATTGACGAAAAATTTTGCATAGTATTGCAATTTATAAAATTTAATAATTTAACAAGCATATTAAAATTTGTATCTTCAACAAATAAATCATCTGGACAATTGTATAAAACACTTTCTAATAAAATTTGATTTATTGCCTTTGTATAAATGTTTCTATATAATCCATTAAAAATTCTAAGAGCCGACACAAATTTGCCCTTTGTCGATTTATTTTTAGCTAAAATATTTTTTTCCCTATCTTTAAATTCTACGTAAATCAATTTTATGTTCTTTTCATCATACAATGTGTATTTTTCGCCATTGGAAAAGCCGATATATAAATTTATATTCATGCCTAAATCTTCAGCACAAAGAATTGTTATTCCAAAATTATTGATGTATAACATCGTTTTATCAGTAAAATAATTCGCTAGATTTATCATCAATTCATTTTTAAAACTACTAAAAGTGTAGGTTTTTGTAAGTATTTTATCATTTTCTATCGAATTTTGTTGCTTTTTTCGTTTATTGCGTCTTTTAGGTTTATATGTTGCATTTTTCCACGATAACTTCAGACGCGTAAAAAATTTTTTTAAGAGATTTTTATTAAATTTTATAAGCTCTAATTCCAACTGTGGAGATTTTATACTCATGAAGACGTCAAGTGAAGAATTTTGCGTTTCTGAATTAGTTAAACATTCATTTACTATCTCACATTCATAACCTGTTACTACTGGTTTTTTAGCGCAAATTTCATTCATAGCATTACTTAAAATATTAATTAATCTTGTATAAGCATTTATGGCATAACTAGAATTTATACCATTCGCGAAAGTATCTATATAAGACTTATCAAAAGAAAAATTTTGTGCTTTCATTTACTTAATAATAAACTGAAATCATATGACAAGTCAATTATTTTGTTTACAACTTAAATTAATTTTGATAAAATAAACATAAGTATGAGTAATTTTTTGTATGAACGTGAACAAAAGTGCCGTGAAGGTATAAGCAGAAGCCTATCTAAGCTTCCGGATTATTGCCTTGATTTTTTCTTGTCAATTGAAAATTATACCTCACCTTTAACTCGACTTAATTACAGCAAAGATCTCGAAATTTTTTTTAATTATCTAGCTAATAACATTTTTCACAAAAATGTTAAGGAGATAACTTTTTTAGATTTGGATAACCTAAAATCCAAAGACATCGAACTATACATAAGCTATTTATCCTACTATGAATACAATGGCAAATATTATCATAATGGCGAAAAAGGCAAAGCTAGAAAAATTGCTAGTGTAAAAAGTTTTTTCAAGTATAATTATAAACATGATAATCTAAAATCTGATGTTGCTTCAAAAGTTGATACTCCAAAAATCCACACTAAGGACATTGTCAGACTTGAGGTCGACGAGGTAGCAAAACTTATAAACGAAGCAGATGTGCCTGAACATATGTCTAAACGCCAACAGGCATTTAATAAGCATACTCGAACTCGGGATATCGCTATTTTAAGCCTATTTTTGGGGACCGGAATAAGAGTTAGCGAATGCGTTGGGCTTAACTTAAACGACGTTGACTTTGAAAACAATTCTTTTAAAGTGACACGCAAAGGTGGAAATCAAGTCATTTTATATTTTTCAGATGAAATAAAAAATGCCCTTTCGCAATGGGTTACCGATAGAGAAAAATTTCTTGAGAATGTAAAAGAAAATGCTCTATTCTTATCTCTGCAAAAGAGAAGGATTTCCACACGAGCTGTTGAAAATCTAGTTAAAAAATATGCAAGAATAGTCTCACCTTTGAAAAAAATATCACCCCATAAATTAAGAAGCACTTATGGCACTAATCTTTACCGTAAAACGGGAGATATCTATGTCGTAGCAGAAGTTTTAGGCCATAAAGATGTAAATACTACTAAACGGCATTATGCTGCTATGAGCGAAGATATACGTAGAAGTGTTGCAGATAAAGTAAAACTTCGTTAAAAGAAAATAGAACAAATGTTTGACTTTTGTATTTAAAAATGTTATTCTAATATTGGAGTGCTTTATGAAAAAGTCAGAGCAAAAGATGCAAGATATTTTAAATTTTATGCAAAAATATATTGAGGATTTTGGTTATCCCCCAACCTATAGAGAGATTTCGGTCGGTGTAAGACTTAAATCAATAAACTCAATAAAAGAATATCTTGACAGATTGGAATCAAATGGATACATCAAGAGGCAAAATTCGAAAAGTAGAAGTATTGAAATAGTCAAACCAAAACAAAATTCAATTAATTTACCTATTGTTGGAGAAGTTGCGGCCGGACAACCTATTTTGGCAGAACAAAATATTGAAAATTATATATCAATGTCAAAAACTTTGATTGGAAATTATGATGATAATTCTCTTTTTGCCTTGCATGTTCACGGCGATAGCATGATAGAATCAGGTATTAATAATGGTGATTTGGCTATTGTACATGCTCAAAACGATGCGGAAAACGGAGAAATAGTTGTGGCTTTAATAGAAGAAGGGGCCACCGTTAAATATTTCTTTAAAGAAAAAAACGGCATTAGATTGCAACCTGCGAATCAACTATACCAACCAATCTTTGGTAAGAACATTACTGTTTTGGGCAAAGTGGTGGCCATAGTTAGAAAAATTTAAAAAGTTTACAAAATAAATTGTGAAAGCATAAAAAAGTGTAGTATAATTGTTTTCGTTAATTTGGGGATATTTCCCCTAATATGCTGATGTGGCTCAGTTGGTAGAGCAGTGCACTCGTAATGCACAGGTCATGGGTTCGAGTCCCATCATCAGCTCCAGTAAAAATTTTGTTCCAAAATTTTTGTGAGTTTTTGAAAAACTCACTGCGAACTTTCGTTCGCCTGGAGCCTATCAGCGCTCGCTTTGCTCGCTGAACAGCTCCTCTTTTTTTTTGCTCAAACTTTTTGTGCTTTTATTGTTTTTTCAGAAACCCACTACAGAACTTTCGTTCGCCTGGAGCCTATCAGCGACAGTTATAAAAGAAAGCCTCCATCCATAACAATGCTTTGTCCGGTTATATAATCACCTGTTTCGTTTGCTAAAAACAATGCGAGGTTTGCCACCTCCTCACATTTAAGCATTCTTTTTTGTGGTATATCCTCAATTAACTGAGTCAATTCCTCTGTTGTTAAATTTTTATTCATATCAGTATCAACTACACCTGGGCAAATGCAGTTGGCCGTGATATTGTTGTAAGCATACTCTTTGGCAATTGACTTTGTAAATCCAATTATTCCCGCCTTTGAGGCAGCATAAATTGATTCACAGGCCGCTCCAACCTCTCCCCAAATTGATGAAATATTAATTATTTTTCCACCGTTATTTTTTAACATAAATGGCAAAACCTGCTTTGTAACGTCAATTGTACCTATAAGATTTGTATTTATTATATTTCTTATTTGACTTTCTTCTTCATCAATTATTAAAGCTTTATGTGCTATACCTGCATTGTTTATCAATACATCAATGTGTCCATATGACATGATGACATAGTCTATCATGGATTTTATTTCCTCGCTATTGGTTAAATCAACTTTAACTGTAATAGCATTTCCACCACTTTGTATAATATCTTTACAAATTTTTTGGGCCATCATTTCGGAATTGTTGTAACATATCACACAGTGATATCCATTTGACGCAAAAACTTTTGCCATTTCACTTCCAATTCCTCTCGATGCACCAGTAATAACAACAACTTTCATTATTTTCTCCAATTTATATAATATAAAATTTATGCAAGTCTTGCAAGTGAATTTTGTTAAGTTGACATATAGGCGTAATTATAGTAGAATAATCTTGGGAGTGAATGATATGGATAATAAACAGAAGAGAATGCTTTTATCTTTAATTTATAGAACTTTGTTATTTATAAGTTTGATAAGCATAGCCATAGTTATTTTTCTTAGCATAAAAAATCTTATTACGAGTGACAATCAAGCAATTTTTTGGTTAGATATTGTTATGTTGTGCATTTCTATTATGATGTTTCTTCTAATTATAATTGACATTGTAACAACAAAAAAATTTAGAAACAAATACATACTGGCAAAATTTTATTATACTATAACACTGCTTACTTTTGTTGGTCTTATAGCACTAGCATTATATGTATGGATGTCTGAAGTTAATTATTTGGACTACATATCTTACTTATTACCTATTGGACTTATAGTAGGTGCGCAAATTTTTGGAATCATTGCATTTATTGTTGGACTTAAAATTACAGGACTAAATCGCAAAAATATCATAGTACTAGATGAAAATTCTCCTGCTCCGAATTTTGATGATGAAATTGAATTAAAGAAAAGGCTTGATTCCTTAAATAGAAAACTTTCTATTAAAAAACTGCAAGAGCAAATTCAAGAAGCAGAAAAAAAGTTGGATGAATAAAAAATAGCACATTATTGTGCTGTTTTTTATATTAATAAAACTTAAAGGACTTTATTTCAGCGTTTTTGTATGTAATAAAGGTTTTTTTGTCATTTAAATCCAGGTATGTATCGGTCAGTATGTGTTCAATAAAACTTGCAACTCTTTCATGCGTAACAATTAATACATCGTCATATCTACAATCATATTTCAAAAAATTAACAAATATTTTCACCCTGTCAAACAAATGTTTATAACTTTCCATTTTACAACCTTCATCATTTTTCATAAATAATATTTTTTGGTCATCTGTTAAATCATTAAACATTTTACCAGTAAAAGTACCACGATCAATTTCAATTAAGTTATTGTTTTTTTGAATATTTACGTTGTGATATCTATTCATAATGTTCGCTGTTTGCATGGTTCTCATCAAAGGTGAAGCATAAATAATATCAAATTTAACATGTGCATACTCTTTTGCTCTTTCTTGCACTTGCTCTTTCCCAATTTTGCTCAACCTGTTTTGAGATCTACCCTGCGAAATGCCTCTTTCATTCCATACTGTTTGACCATGTCGCATAACATATAGATTCATTAGCAGCTCCTTAAACATTACAACTTAAAACTAATCCGATCACGTTCAATATCGATTTGTTTAATTTCAACCTCAACCTTTTGATTCAGTTTAACAACTTCATAAATACGTTTACCTATCTCAGTTGTGGCATCTGATATGTGTAGCAATCCCGAAACATTGATTTCATTCAATTTAATTATTGCACCAAATGCTAAAATTTTAGTAACCGTTCCAAGATATTTCTCACCCACCTTAAGCTGCTTCAAAATAGCCTTTCTTGGATTTTCTGAAAGTTGCTTAAGGCCCAAAGAGACGCGTTTGTTTATCTTGTCAATTTTTATAACTCTAAAAGTATACGTTTGCCCAACCTTTAAATATTTTTCAATATTTTCTACGCGTTCATAGGCAATATCAGAAATATGAATAAAACATGAAATTCCCTCTACGTTTACAAATGCACCGTAAGGCATAATTTTTTCTACTTTACCTTGGACTACTTTATTGATAAAAATACTACTCCAAAATTGATTTTCCAGACTTTCTTGTAATTGTTCTTTAAGCATTTTTACAGAAACAACAATTTGTTTGTCATCGCGGTTTATCTCTGTAACAATACCAGTGAGCTGTTTGTTTAAATAATAATTTAAATGTTTAATTCTTATATCAATTTCGTCATGAGGAACAATGACCTCATATACACCAAGTTTTGAAATCAGATTTCCTTCTCTTATTCCGGTTACAAAAAATGAAACCTCTGATCCAAATTTAAGTTTTTCTGCCGTTGTGGAACCAATGATTATTTGATCTGCAATTTTTTTAGATACACAAATCATTCCATCTTCAGTTTTTTTACCCAAAATGGCAACTTTAAATCTATCTCCAACTTTTATTGACTCAAAATTATCAAAATCTTCTTTTGATATAAACGCATCACTTTTTCCACCAATATTAAATATGACGCCATCATCACGTTTCAAAATGACGACACCATCATAGATGTCATCTTTTTTATATCTAGCAAAAGTTTTATCAATTTCGTTTAAATCAAACTTAACTTCTTCCATCATTTCTCCTAATTATAATTTAGCAGGATGAAAGAAATTTGTCTACTATTTATTATTCGATTGTTTATTTTTCTTCAATGTCTTTTCGCGCAAAGAAAGAAGTTCATTTTTAATAATTTCATTGCTATGCTGTAAATCTTCTTTCTTCAAATGGATAGCATCACCTACATAAATTGTATTCAAACAAAACGGTTTTGGTTTTTTCTTTATCCAAATCGGAACTATAGGAGCATCACCTTTAATGGCGATCAACCCCGCACCCTCTTTTATTTCTATCAATGGTTTGTCCGTTTTATTTCTTGTTCCCTCAGGAAAGATTGTCAGTGTTTTATTTTTTTTTAGTACACTGAGACATTGTTTTATTGTAGTTAATTCAACCTTACTTCTGTCAACAGGAATGGTTTTCATTCCTTTTAAAAATGCTGCGAGTAATTTATTTTTATATAATTCTTTTTTTGCGACTACATGTTGTTCTCTCCAAAACATGTTTAGCATGATAAGTGGATCTAAATTGCTTCTGTGATTTGCAACAAAAACAACTTTGCCCTTTGGTATTTTGCCCAATTTTTTTATTTTGGTTGGATAAATGAGCCAGAAAGGTATGAAAGCAAGCAACTTGATAATCCAAAAAAACATTTTTATCTCCCTTTAATAACACTTATAATTTTATCTAGGCTTTCTTCGATAGTGTCGTAGGTTGTGTCAATCAAAATAGCGTCATCAGCTTTTCTCAACGGGCTAATCTCTCGATGTGCATCTTCGTAATCTCTTTCTTGTAAATCCTTTTTTACCTCTTGTAAAGTAACATCGTTATTTTTTTGCTTTAAGGTTTCATATCTTCGTTTTGCCCTTGCATCTATGTCGGCAATTATAAAGAATTTATATTCTGCATTGGGAAAAATTTCTGTCCCAATATCTCTACCTTCCACAACCAAGTCATACTTTGTTGCAAATTTATGTTGTATATTTTTCACTATGTCGCGTACAATACCCAATTTAGAAAAATGAGAAGCCAAATAACTAATTTTTGGGAGCGAAACATAATTAGATGTGTCTATGCCGTTGATGTATACAATTTGATTTCCTTCTTTAAATTCAACATCTATGTTGGCAGAAGATAATAACTTACCAATTTCTTGCTCATTTAAATTTTCGCCACCATTTTCATTTATTAAATACGCAATTGCGCGAAATATCATTCCCGTATTTAAAAAATGTATGTTTAATTTTTCTGCAGTTCTGACAGCTAATGTAGACTTTCCAGAACAAGCCGGACCATCCAATGTGATTATCATATAAAATATCTCCTTTAATTTAATAATTGAGCTAATTCATAATCAGTTAATGGTTTGTATTTCCCCCTTGGTAATCCACCTAACCTTACGTTACCAATTCTTATACGCTTAAGAAGTTTTATGTTTTTTCCTATACATTCAAACATTCTTCTTATTTGCCTATTTTGTCCCTCATGTATTATAACACTTAACTTGGCATCATTTCCAACATATTCAACTAAATTTACTTTAGCCTTTGGCATTCTTATTCCATTTTCCACCACACCTTGCCTTAAAACTGCCATTTCGCTTTCAAGTATTTTGCCTTCAATCCTAACTATGTATTCTTTTTCAATCTCTTTGGAAGGATGAGTCAATTTGTGTGCTAAATCACCATCGTTTGTGAGTATTATCAACCCTTCTGTATCATAGTCCAATCTACCTACAGAAAAAAGTCTTACTGGACTTTCAATAAGGTCGAATATTGTTTTGCGACCCACTGTATCATTTGCAGTGCAAAGATAACCTTTGGGTTTGTTTAGTTTATAATAAACATAACTAGAAGGCAAGGTCAAAACCTTACCTTCTAGTTCAACAATATCTTTACCTATCTTCACATTAGTTGATAATGATGTCACTATTGTGCCATTAATCTTTATTTTTCCATCTTTTACGAATTGTTCACTTTTACGTCTTGAACCAACACCGCAAAGTGCCAGAAATTTGTTTATTCTCATCATCACCAATTTTCTATAATCCTCTTTACTTCATCCAAAATCCTATTTGATTTTACATCTTCCATAGTATAGATTTTTTCGGAAAATAGCAAGTGATTATCCAAATATATTTTAATTTCTCCAACAATTTGTTCCTTTTCCACTGGAGCAACTAGAACATCTTGTGCGTCTATTTCTATTTTTATATTTTGTTCTTCTTCCTTTGTTAAGGGATACATAAAGCCACGCTGTGTGTAAACTTTTACACTTGTTTTCTCACTATTGGAAACTGGTATACTTTTGATATAATTATATGGTGGCAAAATATTTGACATTGAGTAATTTGAGAAACATTGCTCAATCATATAAGCACTATCTTCAAACATAGGTCCACAGGACAATACAACGCATATTAAGTGCATATTATTACGTCTCGCGCTACTCACCAAACATCTGCCTGCATCGTTTGTAAAACCGGTTTTAACTCCAACGCATCCATCTAATGACCAAAGTAGTTTATTTTTATTCTTCAAATATCTGTAACCATTGTCACCATTTGGAATTTTGACATTTTGTGTTGTAACTATCTCTTCAAATATTGGATATTTATAGCACTCTCTAGTTATTTGAGCCAAATCGTATGCCGTCGTTTGGTGACCATCCTGATCAAGCCCATGTGGATTTTTGAATGTTGAATTTAGTGCTCCACAAGCATGTGCTTCCTTAGTCATTAACCGTGCAAAGTCATCTACACTGTCACTTATATGAAGGGCCAATGCCGTGGCTGCATCATTACCCGATACCAGCATCATTCCATACAGTAGTTCTTTTACAGTTAGTTTTTCACCTTTACGCAAATAGATAGATGTTCCTTCAATTCCAATTGCCCTATCGTCAATTTCAACAATTTCATCAAAGTTTTTACAATGTTTTAGGACCGTTAAAAAAGTCGCAATTTTTGTTGTGCTGGCATTTGCCCTTTTGATATTTTCATTTTTAGACATTAAAACTCTATTTGAATTTGCTTCAATAACCACCATTGCCTGTGCACTGGTATCAGCATAGGTTTCGCTATTTATTCTTGGTGAAAACAAAAATGCAAGACAAAATATCGCACACAAAACTACCAAAATTACTTTACTTTTCATTTTTATTTACCTTCTTATCAAGTTTGTCTATAATTACATTCGCTAAATTTAATATGGTTTGATAAGCAGTTTTATTTTCAACATCAATAAACTTTATAGAAGTTTCATCTTCCACAATAAAGCCAATAGGAGTAACAGATAACCCTCCTCCACTACCTCCGGCAAGAGGATATGGTAGCTTTTTATTTATGCTGTTGTACTGACCTCCACCAACGACAAATCCAACAGAAACTTTACTTACCGGTACAATAATTTTTCCTGTGGGGCTGACTATAGGGTCACCGATAATTGTATTTGTTTCCGCCAAACTTTTGATTTTGTCGATGGATGAATTTATAAGATCATCAAGATAGTTTTGATTGTCTTCCATATGCCTTACTCCTTAAACTGAACAATGAGATTATTAAACTAAAAAGTAGGTCGAACAAAGTAATTGAAAAGTTGAGATATGCACATAGCATAAATACATTTTGCTCATAGGATGGTTGCACATTTGCCTGCATAGAACATGTTGGCTTATAATTCTTTACATAAGAAAATATACTTTTAACTGCAATTATTATAGTTCCACAAGTTACAGCAGTGTTTTTAGCATCATCAAGCCCAATCTTTCCCCAAAATACAATTTTTTTTGGTCTAACTTTGTCCTTCAAGTTTTCTCCAAGTTGCTCTACAAAGTAAATTTGTTTAATGGAAAGTGTAATTTCAATTTCTTTCTTTTTTTTCTTTGTTAAGAGATAAATTTTATTATCTCTAATGTACAACTTAATTGTAATTACTTTTATTTTCCACAAGAATACACTAACAATTACCTGGTTATGGTTGAGATCAGCTGCTAACTTAAGCCTAATTGCAAGTGGAAAAATAAATACTATAACAAAAAATAGTGGTATGAGAAAATATAAACTTTCCATATCACTATTGTTTGTTTAAATAAAAAATTTATTCCATTAGTTAACGTCTTGCTCTTGTTTTGGGGCAAAGTCCATTCTTTGAATGTTATTTTCTTTCAAGATCTCATCTATTTTATCAAGCATTTCGTTGTCTTGTGCTTTTATTTTTTGTAAATTCTGTTCGTCTTTCAAAAAGTCCGGAACCTCCTCTTCATCCGGAACTTCATAATTCCTATAGAGTCCATCGCTTGAAAGTTGATTATCATAAGTCTCATTGCGAATAACTTCAATTCTTTCAAGAAGTTGTTCATAATCTGGCAATTCGCTTAAATTCTTTAGATTGAACCTTTTTAAAAATTCATCAGTGGTACCAAACATATAAGGTTTGCCAACAGCATCTTTTCTGCCAACTATTTCTATCATATGATTATCCAAAAGCACTTGAATTGCATAATCAGCCGAATTAATTTTTCTAATCTCTTCAATTTCTAGTTTGGTTATAGGCTGCTTGTATGCGATAATTGCCACCGTTTCCAAGGCTGCCTTGGTCAGTGCCTTTTCTCTAATAGGATTTAAAACAGTAGAAATTAGTTCTGCATAATTTGGATTTGAACAAAGTTGAATCTTTTGCCTATATTCAATCAAATGAATACCATTCTCTTCTTTTAACTCTTGTTTTAATTCTTCAATTGCTTTGTCTAACTGTTTACTAGTTATCTGCAATTTTTCTTGCATAACTTCTTTATCAACACCTTCACCAGCAACAAATAGTATTGCCTTAATAACTTCCTTTAAGTTGTTCATCAATGTCAATCTCCTCATTTACTTTATCTTCGTTTTGGATTATGTCTATTTCTCCAAAAATATCTGTCTGTTGTGCTTTAATTATTTGAAGTTTTAGTAATTCCAATAATGCCAAGAATGTATTAATCAACTCACTTTTAGTTAAGTTCTTTTCAAATAAGTCAGTAAACTTAACCATTTTTTTCTCCCTAATGATATTTTTTATGGAGATGATCTTTTCAGCGACAGTAAATCTATCTTTGACAATTTGCTTAGGCTCTTCTTCTATAACTCTCTTTGGAATTGTTGCCATCATCTTTGCAAAGGCATCAAGCATAAGATCCAATGACATATCCTTAAGCACAATTTTAACATTTCCAGCCATCTTGTCCGGCTTCTTGTACATCTTATTCAAGTCTTCTTCTTTTGACAGTTTTTCACTGGCCTCTCTAAATAATTTTAATTCTTTTAATCTTGCCAAAAGATTTACTTCAGGGTCATCTTCACTTTGCTCTTCTGCCTCCGATGGCAATAGTGTCCTTGACTTAATTTCGATAAGTTGTGCTGCAATTTCGATAAATTCACTTGCATTTTCCATATCAAGTTTATCTATATCAGCTATATAATCCAAATATTGTTCTGTCAGATCTGCCAACTTAACGGTTTCAATATCCATCTTATTGTCTTTAATTATTTGCAGTAATAAATCTAAGGGACCCTCAAAATTTTCCAAATGCACCTTATACACTGAATTAGTAAATTCTACATTTTCCAATTCATCATCTAAATTTTTATTAATCATATAAATAACCCCCAAAACTGACTAAATACCCACAATAGCCCATTGGTTACATAGTAATAAACATAATCAAAAATTGGTGTTATAAGAAAAATTAAAAGTACAATAGTTCCATATTTTAACATGAAATTTACAAATGCATTATTTGGTCTTGTCAATGATTTAATGAAATTAAAGCCATCCAATGGATATATTGGCAATAAATTAAAGACCATCAGTGAAAGATTTAAAATTACCATAAAGTATAAAAACAAGTCGATGAATATTAAAAATAAATTTGTTGAGCCTACAAGCAATGGGCTAACAAAAAAGTAAATACCACTAAATACAAATGCCAAAATCAAATTGGACGTAACTCCTGCTATTGACACAAGTGCCATATCGCGTTTGTATCGTTTAAAGTGCAGTGGATTAACTTCAACAGGCTTTGCCCAACCAAAGCCAAATAATATTAAACACAAAAAGCCAAGTGGATCAATATGTTTCAAAGGATTTAAAGTCAACCGTCCAAGTGCTCTAGAAGTTGGGTCTCCAAGCTTGTAAGCTACGTAAGCATGCGAAAACTCGTGGGCACAAAAACAAAACATAAGTGCAACCATATACGCAAGAATAAAAGCTAACATTTCTAATAAAGGCATTCCAGAGCCTATAAGTTGGTATAACATACTTAAGTATTATACATACCAAAAGAAAAATTTGCAAGAAAAAAGTTAAATAAAAAATCGGCATAACTGCCGACCTTTTATTTACCAATTTTCAGCTATTCGTTTTACCGAATCAAAATAAGTTAATTTTTGTATGTCCTCATTTATAATCAAATCGATTTCTTTAACTACTTGTCCTTGTTTGGTAATAAGAATTGTGCCCACCTTGTCGCCTGCTTTCTTTGGTGCTTTTATTTCTTGAAGCTCATATTTGAATTCATACTCATTTGGATTTCCCTTTTTAGAAAGTCCGTAATAACTTTCCTTTGCATAAACATTGGTCACTTTTTGTTTGGACATTTTTACCATAACATTTTCAACAACTGGCTTACTACAATCTAAAACCAATTTGTTTTCGTAGTTTGCAAATCCATAATTAAATAATGTTGACACATCTGTAAATCTTTGTTGCCCATTTTTTGAGCCTATGATAACTGCCACCAGTCTAAAATCATCTCTTTTGGCAGAAGCAGTAAGGCAATATCCTGCTTCTGAAGTTGAACCAGTCTTGCCGCTGTCGCAGCCCTTGTAATATCTGATCAACTTATTTGTGTTTACAAGTTCAGTTTCTCTTCCGGATGGATGCACAAGTTTATCCATCCAAATTGTGCTAAGCGTGTGATAATGGTCATATTTCATGAGTTGTTTTAAAACCAAAAAACAATCGTATGCTGAAGAATATTGTTCGGGAGCAGGAAGTCCTGTGCAGTTTGCGTAAAACGTGTTTTTCATTCCGAGTTCTTGTGCTTTTTTATTCATCGCATTTACAAAGGCCGTTTCGCTCCCACTAATAAATTCTGCTAATGCTACACTTGCATCATTTGCCGATGCCATTACAACACTTTTTAACAAATCTTCAGCTTTATACTCAACATACGGATCAATAAACACTTGCGAGCCTCCCATTCCAGAGGCATTTTCTGAAGTGGTTATCATGGTGTCCAATGTCAAATTCCCAGACTCAATAGCTTCATATGTCAGCAAAATGGTCATAAGTTTTACCATACTTGCAATTGGAAACCTTGCATTTGAATTGTTTTCATAAAGAACTGTATCTGATTCAAAATCTACCAACAATGATGCTTTTGCATTACTTGCTAAAATTTCTTTATCAGCAAATACAAGCGGCATAGCACTACTGTATGTTGATATTAACATTATGCATAGTACACAAATTATTGATATAACTAACCTTTTCATAAAAAAACTACTCCTTTATCAGAAGTAGTTTTTTCAAATAATTTAAATTTATTCTTTTAATAGATCACTAAGTATAACTTTTATCTTTTGGCATGTCTTCTTTGCATCAATAAGCACCTGTGTGTGATTCAGTTGCTGATTATCCTCGGTAAATGTATTTACAATACTGGCAATGCCTGCAACTTTTATGCCCAAATAATTGCATATTATACAATCAAACACCGTACTCATAGAGACGCTATCAACTCCAAAATTTCTTGCTAAAGCAATTTCTGCCTTTGTTTCATAGCTTGGACCCAAAAATTGAATATGGACACCTTGTCTAACGTTTATATCATGTTCATCTGCAATTTTTTCCATTGCCTTAAACATGTCTTTATCATAAGCATTCGTCATTGAAGTGAATTTTAAATCTTCTATACCGATTAATGGATTTTGTCCCGTAAAGTTTATATGGTCAGAAATAAGCATTATGTCTCCCACTCTAAAAGTTTTGTTTATTCCGCCAGAAGATGTTAATAATATGACTTTTTTTGTATTAAGTTTGGCGATTACCTCAAAAGGCAATCGAACTTTGGCCATATCTCCATATTCATAAAAGTGCACTCTAGACACAACAACTATTTTTTTACCTTGATATGTGCCAAAAATAAACTTGCCGCTATGCCCTTTTACTTTACTTTTTGGCAAACCCAAGTTATCATAAGAAACTATAACAACATTTTCAAGATCAACTACGGCATCCATCAACCCAGACCCTGCCACTATTGCATAGTCAACTTGAGATATAGCATATTTCTTTTTTAGTTTTCTTAGCGCTTTTTCTGCCTTATCTAACATTATCATGCTTTTAGTATATTTCATTTTTAAAAATTATGTCAATTAAATGACAAGAATTACATCACTGCGAAAAATAAATAGCAAAATTGTTTCAAGTAAATTAATCAATGTCAGTGCCAGTGAAGCCAAAAGTAATGGAAATAAGACACTGAAGATCTTTTTCTTTTGATATTTACAATTTCTAATCTGAGAGCAAGCATAGCAAAAAAAGGTAATCATTATAAATAACATCAATAACTGGCACGGCAATAAAATTAATAGTGCCTTAATTATGCCATTAAAGCTGAACCATAATATTATCATCATACAATTAATGCTTATGAGAAATGCTCTATATGCTAGTAGACACCACCCAAATAGATACAAAGCCGGATGAAGAGAAAATATCATTAGCAAGATTAGGACCAATTCATAAGATAATAGTCGCGTAAAAAAATTTGCTGAGAATTTTTCTAAGTCTTCAAGTTGATATGTCAAATTAAAACTTTCAAAAATTTCTTCCTCATCTAATCCCATTATTTTTACTGCAGTAAATATACCAGTCAAAAGTCCTATCACACAAAAAAGTACGCAAAAAATGATTTTGAATTTGTTGCGTACCAAAAATTCACGAAGTGAGTATTTAAGTGAATAAAGATTTTTTGTAAATCCTTTTGATTTCATATTATATGTCTATTCACAAAAAATACAAATATTCGTCAAGAAACCTCATCTAACATAAAGTCAGCATATACACCATAACCTTTAGTAGGATCATACAAAAAGACGTGTGTAACAGCACCAATCAATTTTCCATCTTGTACGATAGGAGAACCACTCATTCCTTGAACAATGCCTCCTGTAAGCTCCAGCAATCGCTCGTCCTTTACCCTGAAAATAAAACTTTTGTCGCTTGAAGAATGCTGATTATAAGTCTTTATTATTTCAATATCATACTCTTCTCTTATCCCACTAACTGCACTAATAAGTTTTGCTTTACCAACTTTTACTACTAATCTTGAGGCGATTGGACAAGTCAAGTTTTGATCTACCAGTTGAGCAGTATCACTAACCTCACCAAAAACACCACATGTTGTGTTTTTTTCTATTGATCCGTTTGACATGGAGCCTTGAACGAAAAGACATCTAAGTTCTCCCGCTTTGCCCTTACTACCTTTTGTTATGCCGAGCATAGTGCACGGATAAATTTTCCCATCATTAACTGGTATTTTGGCTCCAGTTTCAAAATCGGTTATAGCATGACCAAGTGCCCCAAAATCATTGTCTTCAGTGACGAAAGTCAATGTACCTATTCCCTGTGCGTCATTCCTAATCCAAATACCCAATTTATATTCATTGGTCTGAGAATCAAGGATGGGTGTTAAGTCGCATGTATTTTCTTTATCATCCCTAATATAAGTCACCTGAACAGCATTACCATTTGACTGTGCTAACTGTTCTTTTATATCTTCAACATTAAAGATATCTATGCCATTTACTTTTGTCACTATGTCTCCGTTTTCAAGTTCTGAATTTGACTGTTTTCCATCTTTTGTCAAGACACTATTTGATCCAACCACTATTACACCTTTTGTAGATACGGTAAAACCTAGCGGTATTCCTCCTAAATAAACTGATTCATCGTCACACACAACTACAGTAGTCTTTTTAATTGGTATGAAACCGAACAATTTTACGACCAAAGACGTATTTTTTTCCTTAACACCTCCAGTGGTCCAAATATCCTCTGTTAGTTTTGTATCTACGAAATCTCCTAAAAGATGTTCAGAGTTTAATTTTTCCAAAGTATCCAGTGTAATTGGTGTATTATCCTGTAAGGCAATAATACTTTCAAAGTCCACGTTATAAAGTGTAAGCAAAAAACAAGAAGCGAGTATTATACCTAAAAATTTTAATATAAATTTTCTAAACATAAAAAAACCACCTCAAAGTCTATAAGGTAGTTTATTTGCTTTTAAATTAATTATTCAGTGGTTTTTTGTTTCCTTGACTTTTCCAAAAGTTCTTTTGCATGCATTTTGGATGTTTGACTGTCATATCCACCCAGGAGTGTAGATAAATAGCTTATAATTTGTTCATCATCCAAGTATTTAACATGACTAACGGTAATATCATTTTCGACTTCTTTATAAACGTAAATAAACCTATCCGCAAGGGCTGTAACCTGAGGCAAGTGAGTTATACAAATGATCTGAGTGTAATTTGCCAGCGAATCTAGTTTGCAGCCAACCTTAAAGCCTATTTCACCGCTAACACCACTATCGATCTCATCAAAAATAAGTGTTGCTACATCATTTTTGTGTCTTAGTACAGTTTTTAAAGCCAGCATAAATCTACTCATTTCGCCACCAGATATAGCTTTGGTAAGTTTTTTTTCTGACTCACCCTTATTTGCTGAAAATAAAAATT
Organism: uncultured Clostridia bacterium; assembly: GCA_944383375.1. GTDB lineage: Bacteria > Bacillota > Clostridia > Christensenellales > UBA1242 > UBA5893. The sequence goes on from CALWPG010000001.1 coordinate 35,845, forward strand.
CTACTTCGTCAAGGCCATCTTTAGTGTAATTACAATCTATAACACTTGGCAATTGTTTAAAATTGACTTTGAAAATTGTATTTTGCATTTTCAGATCACTTAATTCTAATTGAACTTTTTGTTCTAGATTAGAAGCTATGTTTTTTCTTAACTCATGCAATTTCATACTTTCAGTGTGTAAGTTGGATAAAATCACATTTTTTTGCAAAGATAATTGTTCAAGTACTTTTTCGCAATTTAAAATATTATCATATTGTTGCTGTGCGCTATTTAAAAAATTTAGTACATCTTCAATCTTTGGACCATATTTCTTTTTTAATTTTTTTATAAGTTCTTGCCTAGCAACTAAATTATCTAAATCAACTGATGTAAAATTGGCAGAATTTAACATTTCTGAAAGTGTTGTTTGAATATCATTTATTTCAATTATAACGCTTTTAAACCTTTCATAAATTTGTTCAAGAGATTGAGAATAGTTACTAATCGATGAGAGGTTAGTTAGTGCAGGTTCAAGATTAGAAGAAGCAATCGACTGCAAAGCCTGATTTAGCGATGATGTAATTTTTTCAGCATTTGACAAAGTAGAAATTTGATTATCCAGCTCTTCGTCTTCGCCTATTTTAACAGAAGCATTGGAGATTTCATCTATTTGGTATCTCAACAGATCCAATGTTCTCTCTCTTTCTTCGCCCACGCCTCCAATTTGATTGATTTTTGAATTTATATCTTTCAACTGCACAAGAAGTTTAGATATTTCTTCCTTTACTGGGTTAAGATTAGCTTCATCAAAACTATCCAGTAAAACCAAATGATTTTTGCTGTTTAAAAGTTCTACATTGTCATGTTGACCATAGATATCATACAATAGGTCAGCTATTTGCTTCAGCATGCCAACGGTAACTGTTTCGCCATTGATTTTACAACTAGATTTTCCGTCAACATCATAGGACCTAGAAACAATAAGAACACCATCACATTCAATATCAAAATCCCTTAGTTTGTTTGTTATAGTATCATTGACATCCACAAACGTGGCTTTAACTGACATACTTGAGCTGTTATTTCTTATATCTTCTTTTTGCGCCTTATTGCCAAGTACAAATTGTAATGCTTTTAAAATTATGGTCTTTCCGGCACCTGTTTCGCCGACTAAAACATTAAAACCTTGACAAAACTCAAGGCTTACATCTTCAATAATTGCAAAATTTTTTATCGATAATTTTTGTAGCATAAAATTCCTATCTTATAAATTGTTCAAATGTACTGCTTGCTTTCTGTGCAGAAAGAGGAGTTGGCATAATCACCATGACCGTATCATCCCCATAAACAGAACCCAAAACTTCATCAATATTTAATTTGTCAATCATCGCGCAAATGCCACTTGCCAAACCTTTTACAGTTTTTATCACACACAAATTACCTGCCGGTTTTATGGAGATAACAGATTCCCTGAAAATGGAAATGTTTTTGTTAGAAACCTGTTGGTCAGTTCCATCCATCAAGGCATATTTGTATTTGCCATCGGTGGTTTGTATTTTGATGAGTCCCAACTCTTTGATGTCTCTAGATATAGTTGCTTGAGTTATGTCGAAATTAGCTGCCTTTAAGCATGCAACTAACTCATCCTGAGATGCTATATCTCTTGTTGAAATTAGTTCTAAAATCTTAGATTGTCTTGATGATCTTGCCACTTTTGTATTTCCTCCAAAGCCTACAACCCTTTATTTATAAGGGATACAGCCGTTTTTGAATAATTATTCACGCATAATTATTCAACCTGTTTGGAATTATTATACAATGCAATTTATAATTATGCAAGCGATTTTTGCATAATTATTCATTTGATTTTTTATGATTATTCAACAATTTTATAATTATAAAATATTGCTCTTATAAGTATGCACCATCGTAACATAAAAAAAGAATACCATTTTACAGGGTATTCTCTTCTTTATTATTTTGCATCTCTATATTGTTAGATTCTACTACTTGTTTTGATTCTGTCTTTGCTTCAATAACTTCTTCACTACTTTCCTTAAACTCTTTTTTATCTTGCTTATTGTTATTCTTTTTTCCTTGAGGTGTAAACCAACTTAATACCTTACCCACGACAAGCATTATTTTATTGCAATTTTTCATAGCATACTTTTTACCAAGAGATTTTCCAAAAATTGTCATACTAGCTATCACCGCACTGACCAAAGATGCAATTATTATTCCAAGAGCAGATTCAGAATCAATAGCAATTTTCATGATAATACTCGCACCAGCAGCACCAGATAAGATTCCACATACGTCGCCTACAACATCTGCTATAATACTAGTAAACTTGTCAGCATTCTTTATTAATTTTATTGCCTCTTTTGCACCTCTAATCTTTTTAGAAGCCATGGCCCTAAAAGGCTGTATGTCCGCAGCTGTAACAGCCACACCAATCATATCAGTCATTATTGATATGGACATAAAGACGACAATTACCAACACAGCTATAATTACACCGGTGCCACTTAAGAAAAATTCACTAAGCACACCAAAGCACATGGACAGCGCAAATGAAAGTATAAGCACTTTTAAAGACCATATAATTTGCGAATGACTTTGTTTTTTTACCGTTTTGTTTTTCGGCTTGGGTTTAGTTTTCACTTCAATTCCTTTTAAGTTATAATATTTTTAAACAAAAAAATGAAGGTAACATTTTGAGTAAACCTTGTGGCATAGGTTCGGTAGGATTTCCCCAAACTTCGCACCCATCGTCACCGTACAGGCAGTTTCCTTTTAAGCGAAGTACAACACCGAATCGCCACTAAGACCACACTATAATCCCCAAAATGTTTGACTTTCAAAGTCACAGTCTAGAAGTTTTCCTTGACAGTCTAAACCACTCTTAGCTTTTTTTGCAAACTTGATTTCAAATGCAAAGTAGATTCAAAGATTGGCCTAATCTCCAAATTACCTTAGCGCATTATCCCTACAAATTCACTCAAAGCAGGCTACTCTGCACACAGCCGTTTTTTAACCGCAATGCAGGTTCTCCCCAAACAGTACCAAAATTGGCACCAATTTGGGTCTCCACGAAAACTGGGTCGGGGGTTATATGCCGTTATAACTCGCCCAATAATCTTAACTCCCAGCACGCACCCCAATTTGGGCAATCAAAGCACGCACCAGAAACTTCACAGTTGTGCCCTTCGTTGCTTGTTTTATCAACTTCCAAGTGATCTAGCCTGACTAGAATACTGCACCTTCAAGATAATTATAACATAAATTATATTATTTTTCAACCATTTTGTTATTTCATATCTTTTTCAATTATAGTGTCAAGCTCGGTGCTAAGTTCAGTGATTTTGCCTTTATTGTCATCTAACAACTTCGCACAACTTTTTGCAATTTGTTTGCCTTCTTCGAATAGCGAAGTGGCTTCATCAAAAGTACATTCCCCACTTTCAAGTTTTAACACTATTTCTTCGAGTTTTTTAAGTTGTTGCTCAAAATTCATTCTTCTTCTCCTTCTATTCTTGCTTTAACTTCACCATCTGAAAATTTTATTGTTATCATGTCACTAATATTTAAACTTCTAGCAGATGTTATGTAACAATCATTTCGTTTAACGACAGAGTAACCAAGTTTTAAAATCTCATTAGGGTTTAGTTTCGAAAGTCTATTTTGCAGTATGAAAAATTTATTATAATTATCACCATAAAATTGGTTTATCAAATATTTAAATTTAACCAAGTTGTTTTTTAGATCACTTTTTGATCGTGAATTTAAATCTGAAAAGTTATATATCAAATTTTTTACAAGGCCCACGAATTGAGTATGCTTATCAATATACATATTTTGTATAGCCGGTTTAAGCCTTATGATCAAAGAATTATAAGTTCTTTTTTGTTCATTAATATCTGCGCACAAGAGCTCAGCGGCTGCACTTGGCGTTGACGCTCGCATATCACTGCAAAAATCGCATATTGTGTAATCAGTTTCGTGACCCACAGCAGACATAATAAATTTTTTTGCATTATATACTGCATCCGCCACGACTTCGGTATTAAAAGGTGCCAAGTCTTCAAGTGAGCCACCGCCTCTTGCCACTATTATTGCATCAACATCATAACCATCCAGTGTTTTAATACCTTTGGCAATTTCATATTCGGCACCAATTCCCTGAACTTTAGCAGGATATAATACGATATCGATGTAAGGGTTACGACGCGTACGAATGTTAATTATATCCTGGATAACAGCGCCTTCCTTGCTCGTAACAACACCTATCCTTTTTATTGTAGGTGGCAAACCAATTTTGTGCTCTTGGTCAAAATAACCTTTAGCTTCAAGCCTAGCTTTCAATATTAAAAATTGTTGGTATAAATCACCCAGTCCAAACTTTTCAATCCTCTGCACATTAAAGTTGAGTTTTCCACCCTTGACATAATAACGAGGTGTGCCAGTTAAAATTACTTTATCTCCGTTGCTGTAAGAGAAATTTGTTGTTTCAAAGCATACACAGGACATTGCTGCATTTTCGTCTTTCAACACAAAATAAGCGACATTTCTGACCACGCTCAGTCCAGAAATCTCTCCAACAACTCTTATATTATACAACAATTCCTCAGCATCAAAGATTTGCTTGAAGTACATTGAGATCTGAGTAACTGTTAATGGCTTCTGCTCCACTCAATTTTCCTCTACAATATTTTTTAAAATGCCATTGACAAATGAATAGCTTTTTTCAGTACCATATTTTTTAGCCAAATTAACAGCTTCATTTATAACTATCTTAAAAGGCGTTAGCTTATAATATTTTATCTCTGCGACAGCAAGGCACAAAATCGCCCTATCCACTCTATATAACCTTTGCAAACTATAATCTTTCAAACAGGCTGAGATAGTGTCCTCTATTTCATCTTTATGTTCTAGACAAAGATTTAAAAGTGTAGTCGCAAATTCTCTATCCTCTTCATTTTTAAGTGAAGTAAAATCATAAATACCATCCACATTTGTTGTGGAATCAAATAAAGATTCAAATACTTTACAAAATGCCATCTCTCTTGCGTATGTGCGCATATATCCTCACTTTTAAAAAAATCCACAAAAGTGGATTTAGTTTTGGTCTTCTGTTTTAAAGTCAACACCCACAATGTGGATATTTATTTTATTTACTCTCATCTCCACCATTGAAACAATGTTGTTCTTTATGTTTTCTTGCACCCTGTATGCTATATCAGGTACACTGTTTCCACTAAATATTCTAATGTAAACATCAATTAATAATTGTCCATTTTGGGCAATTTTTAATTTGACACCAGTGGAGTCAGACTTTGAAAATAATTTTTTTAGTTTCATAGAAAAACTATCTTGCAAAGACGATACACCACTGATTTCCTTTGTCGCCAAAGAGATGATTGATAACAAAATATTTCTATCGCAAGTTATTTTTCCTTTATCTTCACCAAGCTCGCTATAAAGTTGTGTCACAAATACCCTCACTTTGTTATATTTAGGTTTTCACCAATTGGAAATAATATAACATATTTAAAAAGGTTTTGCAATTATTCTACAGGAATTATTTTGATATTATCTATGGATTTTTGAGTTTGCTCTTGAACAATTGCAACTATTTGGGCAACCTGTGAGCTCTCAAGGCTAGCACACTTGACAATGACGTTTATATTGTTAGCTGAGTTTGTAACTATTGCATCCTCAAACCCTTTAGCTTTTATCAAACCTTCCATGACAAGTTCAGATTCCATTTGGTTTACTATTTCAAGCTTTTTTGCTTCTGCATTGCTTTTGGCCTCTTCTGTTGAGTCTTCAGAATTTATTATAGCATCATAATACAATAATTCCTGATCGCGAGTCGTTTGTCTATCCTGCCTATAAGTATCAAAATAGTTCATCTGCGTGACGGTACCCGTAGTTGGAGTTGTTGCATTGTTGTTTAAAGCAATATTCAAATATCCAGTAACTCCCAACAATAAAACCATCGCTACTAAAATAATAATTTTTGTTCTTTTCTTTAACATAATAAACTCCTTTTATTTTCCTACCAAAATTTCTATATCTTCTGCATTGACTTCAAGTAATGCCATCACTGCTTTTTGTAGTTCAAGCATTACACTTATGTTGTTTGCTCCACTACTCACAACAACCACACCGCTTACTTTTGGCAAATTTTCTCTTATAATTATTGGAGAATTTTTACCCGAAACCGATACCAAAATAATTTCTTCTGTTTTGGTTGTCTGTGTGGTGGTCGTACCTGCAACGGTTTGAGTTGTGGTTTCTTCTGTTGTATTTGTCGCATAAACATACTCTATTCCACATGATAGCGTAATCATTACACTAACATTTCCGGCCCCACTTATTTGCGAGAGTACATTTGATAATTTATTCTCAAGGTAGTTCGCATATTCCTCTGTTGTAAGTGCTGTTAATGTATTTTCTTGTTGATTATCAGAAGAGAATGTCGAACTGTAAATAAGAAGCAAAATTGCACAAAATGCTACGACGATAATAATCTCGAAGTGCTTTATGCCTTTAATCTTGTCCCAAAAATTTTGTTTTTTTTGCTTAGTATCCACTGAATACTATATTCTCCTTTTTTATCTCAATAAATGAAGTTATCACATCAACAGCCTCATTCTCTATATCTATATGCTCTGCTTCAGTGCGTATAACTAAATTACTAAAATCGACATAAATCGTCTCAATTTGCATAACGGTAGTAAAAATATCGGCAGAAATTGATACATCAACATTCTCTAACCCTCTGCTATCCAGAGTTTTTTCAATCCCCGTTTCAAGCATTGTAAGTTTATCTCTGTTTAATTGATAAATATAATCTTCTTGAAGGACAATTTCTGTTTCGGTGAACAAAGATGAGGTATCAAAATCAGATTTAATGAGAGCTGGTAGCGGCGCAATTATTACAAAAATTATCACATAGTTAAAAACAGTTTTGATGTGTGAGTTTGTTTCGCCGTTGGGCAAAAACAAGTCTATTAAAACTGATAAAATGCTAATACCCGCTATTGACAATATCCAACCTGAAATACTCATTTTTTTCTCCTTTTAAAAGAAGTTGGCAGTGCACATTATCATACCAGTTAAAAGCAAATACATAAATGCACATCCAAGAATCAAAACAATAAGAAGTGAAATACTTTTCGCAAGCATTGATATAAAATTTGATATTCTTGCATCGGTTATAGGCTCTAATATCGCTGAAACTAATTTAAGGCTAAGCATAAACACGATAAGATTAAGCACAGGAACAATGATTGTAGCAAACATCAATATAAGCCCACCTGCACCTACAGCATTTTTAATTAAAACACTACTTGCTATGATAAGATTAAGTCCATCGGAAAGATAAGAGCCCAATAATGGTATTGAGTTTTTGATAGCGTATTTCGCTGTTCGAAAAGATATACCGTCAACACTACCCGCCGTTATTCCCTGAATTGCCAAAAATGCTGAAAAGATGGTAAATACTCCACCTATAATCCACTTAAACAGACTAGAAAAGAATGAAGTAAATTTATCTAATTTAACATTGTTTGAAAGATTCCCAACAATTGAGAAAACTAAACGAAAAATAAAAATTGGCATTAATATTTTGGTAAAAACATTAATAATTGTACCACTTAACACTGCCACAGCGGGTTGATATACACTTACAGAAGTTACACCACCTATAGCAGTCAATATAGTTAAGAGTATAGGAAAAGCAACATCCATTTGTAGTTTTATATTTTGAAGAGTATTGGAAGTAAGTGTAAGCATGTTTACCGTATAGCCGACCAAAACTACTATGATTGCCCCATAACATACGAAATGGATAATATCTCCAATTGATTTATTTTTTGACGACGGCTTGGATGCACTAACCAAACTAAACGTAACAGCAATTGCAATCACCAAAGACAAAATGGGCAAAAATGCCAAAACATCTTCAAAGAATAAATTTAATATACTTGTCCAAATTGATTGTTGTCCTTGGGCGAATTCCCCAGTAATAATTTGTTTAATTTTATCTAAAAACGAATCGTTTCCAAATATTTCTTTTCCGGTATTGTCCAATGAATTTAAGGCATCTTCCAATTCGCTAAAATCCAAATCACCCAGCTGTGACTCAACACTATCTTCTATGATGTCCTCAATTTCAGAGGAAGTTAGTTGATCATCACAATAAACAGTTTCGTTTACATTTTGTGCAAAGGCAAAAGGAATTGCGACAAAAACTATGAGAATAAAAAGCGCAATATATTTTTTCATGGCAAAATCTCCATGATTATTTCTATAATGCTTGTAACTATTGGTAAAGCAATAACAAGTATTATAATTTTTCCAGCGAACAAAATCTTATCGGCAATACTGCTTGATCCAGCATCTTGGCATACGTTTGCTGAAAATTCTGTCAAGTAACCTACCCCAATAATTTTTATTAACGTCTTTAAAAGGCCAGTATCTAATCCAGTTTTTTCAACAATACTGTAAAATGCATCGACTACGTCTACAATATAATTCACTGTTTGAAGTAGAATTAAAATTCCACCACATAGACCAATGATAATGCTTACTTCGGGTTTTATAGGTTTTACGAGCATTGATGCAACTACAGTAACAAGTCCAATTCCTACAATTTTGATAATGTCCATAATACCTCCTTAAAGGCCAAATAGATTACGTACAGTATCAAAAAGTGCACTAATGAGATCCAATACCATTAGTAATACAATAATTAAACCAGCCAGTGTTGAAAATGTAGCAATTTCTTCTTTGCCACTTTGTTTAAGTATTTGTCCAACCACAGTTGTTAAAATGCCAACGGCAGCTATTTTAAAAATTACTTCAACACCCATATTAACTCCTAAATTATGAGTAAGCAGACCAGTAGTCCCATTATTATGCCAAGTTTGATAAATAAACTTGAATATTTTTTACATTCTTCCTCTGCTTTCACATTCATTCCAACAATAGCAGTTTGATAACTTTTTATCTCCTTACTTTGAGCTAAGACATCATACCTCCCCAAAGATGAAAAAAATTTGTATAATAATTGCTTTTCATCAGCCTTCAATATTTTGATATTCTCAAACATTTTCGAATCCACGGTCTGTTTATTTTCAATCGTTGAAACTATATTTTGACAAAGAGATGCCAAATCCTTGCTAGCACAAATTTCTATATTTTTTTTTAATATGTTGGATAGTTTATCTCTACTGAACACCACATCGGCTTCCATATTAGACATCATAAGGACTAAAGATGAAAAAAACTTTTTTCTATTTATGTAATAAGATGAAAATTTAAAACCTATTAAAGCAAAACAAAATATAATAATTACAATCAAAATTATAGTCATATTTCACCACTTAACTATTTTTGCAAATTTTTCATTATATGTCCCCTCATAAGTTCCTGGCCCATCCCTTTTTGATAACAGTACATATCTTTGAAAATAATGTTGAGGCAAGTCACTGAAAAAATCCTTTCTTTTTAGTTCTTCTATACTGGATGCATGTGCAGTTGCAATAACTTTAACTCCACAATTCATTGCATCAATTAAGCATTTTGCATCCTCTTTATTACCGATTTCATCAGTGACAATTAATCCAGGATTCATTGCTCTAATGCATTGCATAAAACCAATTGGTTTGCTACAAAAACTTACCACATCACAAAAATTTCCTATATCCAATTTGCTATTTTCTCCACCAGCTATTTCTCCCCTTTCATCAATTACACAAACGTTAAGACAATAATTGTGTGCAGACAATTGATATAAAAAATCTCTAAGAAAAGTAGTTTTTCCGGCACCGGGTGGGGATATTATCAGCGAATTCTTTATGCCAGTTTCATCAACAATATCTTCAAAGGCGCATAGAGACATGTTTTTTATTTGATGCGGAATTCTTATGTTAACACTGGACCAATTGACAATTGTCTTTACCTGTCCATTTTCCTCTACGACATTTCCACACAATCCAAGCCTTACACCATTTGACATTGTGATATAACCATTTTTGATTTGTTCATTAACGGAGTAAATAGAGTAATCACTTGCCTTATAAACCACATCTGCAATCATTTCCTGAGTACAAAAAAGAGCATTGTCAATATTGCAACACAGGCCTTTTTCGCTTATGTAATATGGTTGTCCTTTAACGAACACCACTATAGGCTTATTGGCTCGAAGACGAATTTCTGATAACTCATTTATAGAAACTTTATAATTTAAAATATTGGATATTTGTTCGGATAGTATTTCTTGTAACATAGTTTACTCCTATAACAATTTATAAAAACCCGTTACAAAAAATAACCAATTACAAAAAAAATACGCAATACATCAAAGTATTGCATATTTCGACAAAGAATTATTATTTATTTTACACGTTCCATATAACTTCCATCTCTTGTGTCAACTCTAATCTTCTCACCATTATTGACAAAAAGTGGAACCCCAATCACATAGCCAGTTTCAAGAGTTGCTGGCTTATAACTAGATTTTGCAGTGTCCCCTTGAATGCCCGGTTCACAATCAACTATTGTAAGTTCAACAAATGTCGGTGGTTCAACAGAGAAGGCCGTACCTTTATAAAACTGAACCGTCGCCATCATATTTTCTGTCATGAAATTCATGGCTTCTTCTACTTGAGATTTATTAAATGGAATTTGGTCATAAGTCTCCATGTCCATAAAATAATACAAGTCCCCCTCATGATAAAGATATTGCATTTCCTTTCTTTCAATCACAGCAACTTGAAATTTGTCCGTTGGATTGAAAGTTCTTTCAATAACCTGTCCTGTTATAACATTTTTAAGTTTTGTCCTTACAAATGGAGAACCCTTCCCCGGTTTAACATGTAAGAACTCAACTACGGTGTAAACATTACCGTCCATTTCAAATGTGACACCTTTTCTAAAATCTCCTGCAGTTATCATAAAATCTCCTTTAATTTATCCAAGTTATATTAACATATTAAAGCGAACCAATGCAACTATTTTTTAATGACCTGGAAATAATTTATACCCATTATCTAAGTATGGCTTAATTTTTTGTATACTTTGCATTAATTGTTTATAGTCACCATCATAAAAATTAGTTCTACCAATACCATTTTCAAAAATTATATCACCACTAAACAAATAATTATCGATAATGTAGCAAACACTTCCTGCGCTGTGACCAGGTGTATGCAAAATCAATAATTCAAAGTTCCCAATACAAAGTTCTCCTTCTTCTATGGTCCTATTTGCAAATAACTTATCAAAATGAATGCCAAACATGTTGGCCAAATTACCATCGGTATATAGTTTATCTGCGTCCAAGCTATGAATATAGACCAAAACTCCATTTTCTTGAAAACTTTTGCATGACATACAATGATCAAAATGACCATGTGTAAGTAAAACTGCCAACACGTTTAGATGTTTATTTTTAACAAATTTTATTATAGAATTATAACAATTTCCCGGATCAATAACAATTGCATTTCCATCGCTATAAATCAAGTAAGCCTTTTCTTGAAAAATATCACTAACAAATACTTTTACGTCAGGCCTTTTCATAAATCTCCTTTAAAATCAAACTGTCAGTCGCCATAAAGTCCTTTGATTCACAAATAATTGTTGGTGTAAATTTTAAGTCTTTAAGTGCTTTTGCAAGAGGCATAAAATCAGGTCCATAAATGTTATCATCATAATTCAAATGTCTGATTTCACCCTTTGTACCATATTCAATTTTAGAAAAATGAATGTGACATGTTTTTGCCCGATCACCAAGTTTGTCCAAGGCATGGTCCAGAATTTTTCTATAATCATCATAGGTTTTCAAACTACCGCCCGTCAAAGCATTAATATGCCCAAAATCAAAAGTGGGAACCAAACAAGGATGGATACGACAAAGATCTATAATTTCTTCATATGTGCCTATTTGCTGAGGCTTCCCCATAGTTTCTAAGCACAATCTTTTTCCATTGGTTAATAAATTGTCTTTCTCTAGTTCATCAATAAGTTTGACAAGATTACGTCGAACATTATTTAAAGCCTCTTCTCTTGTCAACTTACCACATGAGCCTATATGAACAACATAATCAATACCACCAAAACAATCCAATAACTGTAAACCACGTTTAACATATCCAAATGACTTTTGGATCATTTCAGGGTCAGGGTTTGCTAAATTTATATAATATGGCGCATGACAGGAAATCAAAACGTCATTTTTTCTAGCCTCTTCGCCAATCTTGGATGCGGTTTCTTCCTTTATAGTAAAGCCCCTGCCAAAAGAAAATTCATATGCATCAAGCCCCATAGACGCAAGCCATAAAGGTGCTTCTATACTGTGTTTGTGTCCTTCATCATAAAATAGTTTTTGGTTTCCCGAAGGACCAAATCTTGTTTTGTTATTCATTTACTTTTACCTCTTTTGTTTCTATGAAATTAAATGATCCCACTTTGATATCTTCCAAAGTGCAACTCCTAGAAATATCATATTCTCCACATCTTGTGCGTATTATCGCAAGCATAGTAGCACATGTTGATAATTTATTTGACATATCTCTGCAAATACTACGAATATAAGTCCCCCCAGAACAAGTGATTTCAAAAGCGTACGTGTTACCAGCCACCATTCCCAAATTTTTTATGTCATAAATCGTAACTCGCCTTGGTCTCAGTTTAACTTCCTCCCCCTTTCTTGCAAGTTCATATGCTTTTTTTCCGTTTATTTTTTTTGCACTATAAATTGGAGGAAGCTGATCGAATTCTCCAATAAACTTTTTACAAACCAAATCTACATCACTAATTGAAACTACTCTATCGCAGGTGTTGATTATTTTACCCTCACTATCCAATGTATCAGTTTCTTTACCAAAATAAAATATTGTTCTGTATGTTTTCGTTTCATTTAAAAATCTATCAAATAATTTTGTTCCCTTATTTATTCCCAATATCAGCACTCCGCTCCCCAATGGATCAAGTGTACCCATATGTCCAATTTTTTTGGGTTTTAACATACTTTTCACTATTTGAACTGCTTTATTACTAGACATTCCAGTAGGCTTATTCAATACAATAATTCCGTCTTTATCGAACATCACCAGTCTCCTTAATGAGGATATCAAGTTCATTGAGTATCTTCTCTACATTCTTTTCTACACTTCCCTTAATTTCGGCACCACATGCCTGTGCATGCCCTCCGCCACCAAAATGTTGTGCAACTTTAGCAACGTTGTATCCTTTTATACTCCTAAAACTTAATGAATAAATATTGTTTTGTTTTTCGGTCATGACAAATGAAACTTTTGTATTTTCAAAGTTTAAAAGATAATTGACATAATCTCCGATATCCGACTTTTGAAATCCGTTTTCATCAAAAAACTTTTTTCTTATAACTACATAATTTATATCATTATGCCTTTGGCGAATATCATCCAAAAGTTTTTTGACTTTATATGATTTTTCTGTAACGAGCTTAAAAAGATGATAATTAATAGTTTTAAAATCAGCACCAAAACTCAATAATTGTGAAGCCACCAAATGTGAATGTGCACTAGTGTTATCATGCAAAAAACAGCCTGTATCATCTGCAATCCCCATATATAAGAATGTGCTGACTTTTTTATCCAACTTTTGTTTTGATGTATTCAAAATTTCAAAATTTATTTCACAACACGAAGCATAATTAATGACAACATTGAGATCACTATTTAGGTTTCTGATATAATGATGATCAATGACTATTTTATTATCAAAATTGCAAAAAGCAGCTGCATAACTTCCCAGCTGCTTTTTATCAGCAACATCTGTAGAGATTAATAAATCATAATTTTTTTCATCGAAAGTCTTGCCGTTTATGAATGAAGTATCTATAAAATTAAATCTGCAAGATATTTCATCATCAACAAAAGCATCAGCATTTTTACCAAGCGCTTCACACAAAAAATGTATGGCAAACATACTGCCAATACAATCACCATCAGGCGATTGATGTCCGAATATTGCCACATTTTTACTATTTTTAATCCTCTTGATTATCGCTTTGAACAGTTTCTTCATCCACTTCCTCTGGAATATCTAAAGTACTTAGAATTTCGTTTATTTTATCACTGTGTTTTGCACCTTCATCCAAAACAAATGTCAATTCGGGAGTATAAGGCAATTTCACCTCTTTAACAAGCTCGCGCTTAATATACCCCTCGCTTTTTCGCAGTTGCTTAATCACGACATTCTCATCCCCCGTATAAACACTTATACCAACTTTGCAGTGCCTAAAATCCACAGAGAGATGTGCATAGGTAACAGTAATGAATTCACTTAGACGTGGGTCATTTAATCTGTTTTGAATTATGTCGGCCAAAACTTTTTCAACCTCAGAATTGGCTCTTTGAGTCCTAATATTGTTCATATTTAACCTCTTTTTATTTCTACTTTTTGATACACTTCTAGCACATCCCCTACTTTTACACCCTGTGAGTCTTTAAGTTTTATGCCACATTCAAAACCATATGAAACTTCTGCTTTATCATCTTTTTGTATTCTTAGGGCAACAATACTCGTTTCAAGAATTTTTTCTTCGCCACGATAGACATTAACAAAAGCATTTCTAGTTATTTTACCGTCTGTCACATAACTACCACAAACTACTCCACTTGTTGAAAGTTTAAACATCATTCTTACTTCAGCATGACCTATTATTTGTTCTTCGTATTTTACAGACAACATACCATTTAGCGCTTTTGTAATCTCATCAACAACTTCATAGATTATTTTATATGATTTTATTTGAACTGACATTGATTCAGCAAGTTGTTCAATTTTTGATGATAATTTCAAATTAAAATTAATTACAACAGCAGCACATGCCTGAGCCAGCAATAGATCAGATTCGGTCACAGGGCCTGCTCCACTGTGTATACAAACAACCCTTGCTTCTTCATTTTTTATAGCTGTTAGCGATTGTTTTAATGCTTCAACAGAGCCTTGAACATCTGCCTTGATGATAATATTTAAAGCCTTTAATTTGCCTTCATTAACTTTGTCCATAAAGTCTTCAAGTGAAACACCACTAGTAGATTTTGAACGTAATTCCTTAGCCTTTGCAATTCGTTCATCAATAACTTGTTTTGACAATTTTTCATCAACAGCAAAAACTCGATCACCAGAATTTGGAACACTATCCAAACCAAGAACAGCCACAGGCATACTTGGTTCAGCAGATTTAACCGGCTTTCCATTCTCATCAAACATCGCTCGCACTTTACCGAATGACGTTCCACTGATTATAGAGTCACCTACTCTCAAAGTACCATTTTGGACGAGAATTGTGGCAACAGCACCACGGTTTTTATCAAGTTCCGCTTCCAAAACTGACCCCGTTGCACTTGTGTTAGGGTTTGCCTTTAACTCTGAAACTTCAGCCACAAGTAAAATAGTTTTCAGCAAATCATCAATACCTAACCCCTGCTTTGCAGACACGGGAACTAAAATCGCATCGCCACCCCATTCTTCTGGTAAAACACCATTATCTGCAAGCTGTTGTTTTATTCTTTCGATATTTGCTTCGGGTTTATCTATTTTGTTAATTGCCACAATCATAGGAACGTCAGCTGCTTTTATATGATTGATTGCCTCTATAGTTTGTGGCATTATTCCATCGTCAGCAGCAACAACCAAAATTGCGATATCAGTTACTTTTGCACCTCTTGCACGCATTGCCGTGAAAGCAGCGTGACCTGGTGTGTCAATAAAGGTTATTTTCTCCCCTTCATATTCTATCTGATATGCACCTATCTTCTGCGTAATGCCGCCAGCTTCTCCGGCCACAACATTTGTCTTACGAATAGCATCAAGAAGTGAAGTCTTTCCATGATCAACGTGTCCCATAACGGCGACTACAGGAGGACGCTTAACCATATCTACATCATTTTGTTCATGTTCTTTGACGTCATCCATCAGTTGTTCTTCATAGGATTTCTCAATTTTTTGTTCTAGTTTAACTCCCAATTCTCCGGCAACCAATTCTGCTGTCATAAAATCAATAGAACTATTGATGTTGGCCATTATCCCGAGCATCATTAACTGTTTGATAATTTCTGTTACAGGTCTTCCGGTTTTCTCAGAAAGTGTTTTCACTGTTACATCTTCTGTTGTAATAACCGCATTTTCAATTTTGGGAGCAACAAAGGTCTTTTGTTCTTTTTTCTTCCTTGCAAGTTTTCTGTTGCCCATCCTTTCGCCATCAAAATCTACACTATCATCAACAATAAAGTTTTTTCTTAATAAAGATTTTTTGTTAGTTTGCCTTTTTTCATCAAGAGTCCTGTTGGATTTATTTTTATTACCATAGTTCCTTTCTGGTTGTGAAAGTACACTGCTACTTTCCATAGGTTCAAAAACTTTGAATGAATTAGCTTTTGAACTAACAAAATTTTTGGTACCCGTTCTAGTGCCAAATGGCCTATTGTTTTGGTTGTAACGATTCTGGTTTGGTCTGTTTGTATTTGCATGTTGCATTTTATTACTAGCATTTCTATCTTGTTTTTGAGAAAAATCTCTTTTTTTGTCGAAAACCGTCTTAATATTTTGATTTTTGTTTAAACCATTATTATTTACATTGGCATTTTTTTCATTCTGAGCCAGACTACTAGTTTCTTGGCTTTCTGTAATCCCTTGTGCATTATTATCTAACGTTGCACTAAGCTTTCTTTGTAACTCATTATTTAATGAATTTATTAACTCATCTAATTGAGATTTTGACGACCTTAAATCACGAAGCAGAATTTGCACTGTTCCGTTTCTTTGAAGCCCAAAGATAGCTTTTAAATTGTTTAATCCATTTTGTTGTTTTTCCGTTTGTTTAGCCAATGTTTTCACCTCTTATACATTCTATGATTTTTTCTGACAATGCTTTATTTTTAAATGCAACTACTTTACATGCAGGAATATTCGTTATCGTTGTAAACTCATCATGTTTCAATTTTATTTTTTCATATTTTGTTTTAGTTTTTAAATTATTTATTATGCTAATCAAGCTTTCACCACAATCGTCTCTAAATAATACTAAATATATTTTTTTGCAATATTTTTTTAAGTTGTCTTGACCAATTATAGCAAAGCCACCTTTTCTTGCTATGTTGACTATTCCTTTAATGTCGTTAATTTGCTTTATTGTCAATAGTTACCTCTTTGATATTAATCAGATTTTCTTCACTTACGTTAAATCTAAATACTTTATTTAATATTTTCGTGCTAAGTGAAGACAAACAATTTTTACAGACATAAGCACCTTTGCCATTTAGCATGCGTTTATTGTCGACTACAAGTTTGTTGTCAACTTTTACAAGTCGAACAAGGTTTTGTTTAGATAGTCTCTGCCTACAAGCAATACACATTCTTTGAACATCCATCACTCACCATCAATATCGTCAATATCTTCAAGACTTTCAAAGCTGTATTCATCATCACCGAGATCGGTAAGTTCGTATTCAACTTCTTTAACCTGAGATTCAGATTTAACTGAACTTTCCGGTTTAACATCAATTTTCCAACCTGTAAGTCTGGCAGCAAGGCGCACATTTTGTCCACCTTTTCCTATTGCCAAAGACAATTTATCATCTGGAACAATAACTCTTGAAGATTTTAAACTTTCGTTAATCTCAACACTTAAAACTTTTGCAGGGCTCAGCGCATTTGCTATATATTCCAAAGGATCTTCAGAATAAGGCACGAGATCAATCTTCTCTCCGTTGATTTCACTCATTATGGTATTGATTCGAACTCCCCTGTTACCGACACATGCACCCAATGCATCTATGTGAGGCTTGGTTGCCATAATTGCAACCTTACTTCTGTTTCCAGGATCTCTAGCAATGTTTTTAATAACAACTTCTCCAGTTTCTATTTCTGGAACTTCAATTTCGAATAATTTTCTAAGAAATCCCACATTACTTCTTGAAACTTGAATCTGCACACCCTTAAAACTTTCTTTTATTTTTTTAACGTAAACTTTTACTCTGTCATTGACATGAAAGACCTCGCCCGGTATTTGGTCTTGCTCAAGCATAACTCCTTCTGTGTGTGAGCCTGCAATTTGAACATAAACCACTTTTTGGTCAATCCTTTTTACAACTGTAGTCAACAACTCATCTTCTTTTTCGGCAAGTTCGCCAAGAGTAATTTGTTTTTCAATTTCTTTTATTTTTTGCATAACAACTTGTTTAGCTGTTTGTGCTGCAATTCGTCCAAAATCTTTCGTATTTTCCTCTTGCGTGACTATGTCACCAATTTTGTAACTTGACTTTATCTTGGTTGCATCTTCTAAAGAAATTTCTTTGTCCGGATTCTCAACTTCCTCCACCACTGTTTTATAACTGAAAATTTTAATGGTGTTTTTTTCAGGGTTGAGTTTAACCTGTGCACTTTTAGCCTCACCATACATCTTTTTGTATGCAGAAGTAAGAGCAGATTCCAAGGCCTCAATTAATTGGTCTGGATTGATTTTCTTTGTTGTTTCAAGTTCTTCTAATGCTTGAAAAAAATCTTTGTTTATCATGTTTTTCTCCTTAAAATTCAATAACTGGACTGATCAAAGCGACATCTGAAAGTGGAAATGTTACTTCTTTTTCATCCACACTGATCACAACATCACTAGCTGTGTAATCTTTCAAATAGCCCACAAATTTTTTGTTGCCGTCTTTTTGTTTGTAGAGAGTGATCTCGAACTTTTTATTTTTATTCCGAACAAAATCATTGTAATTTTTGATAGGTCTGTCAAGCCCTGGTGAACTTATGTTTAAAATGTAAGGTGCATTAACAGTCGGATCCAATTCATCAAGTAAATCTGAAATGGCATCATTTACTTTTTCACAATCTTCTACAGTTATGCCATCTTTAGAGTCAATATAAAAAGTCAAGTTCATCCCATCAACTTTCTTTTTATATTCTACCTCAACCACCTCATAACCCAGTGATTCAATGATCGGGCAAACTTTTTCATTACACAATTCAACAACTTTACTTGGCATTTTTCTCCCTCTACAATTAAGAGTGGGCAAGTTTTGCCCACTCTTAATCTAGCAAGTATAGTCTAACACATATGATATTAATAATCAATCATTTTTTTAAAAAAATTACATTTCATTGAGTTTTAAAAATACTTCAGCAGTTGCAATTGCATCGGCAATTGCCCTATGCGCATTTTTTAGGGTGAGACCCAATGCATCAACAACATTGATTAGTTTATATCTTGACAAATACATTTTTTTTCTTACAATATCCATTGCATCAACACTTTCATTATAAAAATGCAGTTTGGCTTTTTTGGCAGTATTCTGAATAAATCCCAAATCGAAATCCACGTTATAACCAACCAAAACACTTCCTTCACAAAATTTATAAAAGTCTGTTATTGCCTGACTTGAGTTTGGTGCATCTTTGACCATATCATTTGTAATGGTTGTAAGTTTTGTAATCTCATCTGGGATTTCATTCTCTGGACAAATAAAAGTCTGAAACTGTTCTTTTATTAGCCCATCTACAATTTTTACAGCTCCTATTTCAATAATTTCATTGTAAGTACAGCTTAGTCCAGTAGTTTCACAGTCGAAGACCACAAAGGTGTTTTTGGTGATATAATCATTGTATGAAGGCTTGACATCAAACAAATTTTCTTGACGGTCGAGAACATATGGAGATGGCTTAACATATTTATATTCTTCAATATGTACATTTTTCAATATTGGTTCTTCGATATCTTGTTCTTTTGTTTCATTTTCTTTTATTAAAGATTTGTCAATTTCGCATAAAGCCATACTTTTTACATATAACTTTTTCTTATCATAGTCTTTTTTTATGTCACCTACAATTAAAATATCGTCACCATCTTTGAGTACACTAACCTTTTTATAACTGCTTTTATTTGCAAAATATATTGCATCAATACTAGACGTGTGATCTGTGAGTGTAAAAGTTAAATAGTGACTTTGCTCACTCAATCCCTTTTGTTTGTTGCGTTTCGAAATATATGTTTTGTCACTCAAGTTTGAAATTTTCCCAGCCAAAATAACTGCAATTTTTGATTCTGATTGGTTTTTAATTGGCTCGGGCATTGGAGTAATTTCTTGTCCACACAAAAGTACTGGATCAAAAACTGGATATCTTTCAATTCTTTTTTCCTGAGGCAGATGTTCTATCACAGATTTTTCGTGCATTGTTAACTCTTGTTGGTCAATCTGTGAGTCATCCATGACAATCTCAACACCAAACTGTGCAATAAAATTTTTGTTTAAATTATCCGTAATTTTTTCTTTTATATTGTTGTCCATAAAATAGTTGTATACAACATCTAAAAGTGAGATCTCGATATTTATTTTATCATCATGTCTTTCTACTTTTATCTTTTGTTCATCATAGTATGCAAACATCGATGGAAAAGTGGTTTTTAAAAAATCTATTAAATTTTTCTTAATCAGCCATTCATCTAAATAGCTTTTTTTGAATTTGATTTTAACATCACAGGATAAATTTAATTGGTTTTTTACGAATTCGCTCAAACTTTTTTTTTCATCGTCACTAAAATTTTCACAACTTTCTGGATATAAAAAAATGATTTCCACAAAAGAGCCCATAATGTATTTAACACTAAGCACCTTTAAGAAATCATATTTATTTGCAAATTTTGCATTTATCCTTTTTAAAATTTCCACCTAAAGCCCCACGACGGCAATGTGAACTATGTCCACTATCACCACAAACAATAATAACACAATCAGGCCATAAAAGTGAATATAATTTTCAACTTTTCTGCTAACTACTGGTTTTCTAAATATCAATTCCAAAAGAGTAAATACTGCATGACCGCCATCTAAAGCTGGTATTGGAAGGAAGTTGAATACCGCCAAATTGGCAGCAAGAAGCGGCAACAAAATTAGGAAGTTTGCAAAACTTGTTTGCATAATTTCCGACATCATACCAATTGTGGAAATTGATCCACCAAGTTCTGAAAATGCAATTTGGCCAGTAATAATTTGCCAAAATCCTTTCAGTACCACCCAAGCAAAGCCTGCGGCAAGTTCAAAGCTTCGACCAAGAGCCTCCCAAAAATTATGGACATAAGCTTCAGTGGTGAAACCAGCAACAAGTCTTGTTTCCTCTTCACCATTGTCATTCGTTATGGTTTCTTGTGCCAACCTTATGGTGACTTCCATTCTTTGATTGTCGCGTTCAATATCTAATACGATATCTGTGTCAGGTCCTGCCTCGCTTAAAAGTTCAGATAGTGTGCCGGAAAACGCAAAACTAATTCTTGTACCGTTCACACCCCAGATTATATCACCCTCTTGTAAATCTTGATAGAGATTTGCATAATTTGTGTCTAGAGTTTTAACCCTTGGAATATCATAACCGTATGAAATTAAAAGAATAAAAGAAAACAATATGGCACTTAGGAAATTGAAAGCGACGCCTGCCATATAGACAAGCAATCTTTTCCAAGGTTTTTGGTTGATAAAGTCACCAGTGTGGTCCTCCACTTTTTTTGTGACCTTGTCATCAGTTATGTCGTTAATTTCTTTTATAATGTCATTTGTCTGTGCGTTTTTGGTTGTGTTATTTTCTTTTGTTTTTTCTTTTTTATCTTCTTTAATTTCTTCGGTCTTTTCTTCTTTAACCTCTAAATCTTTTTTGTCATCTTTCTTGTCATCTTTTTTATCTTCCTCATCGTCATCTCCCTCTCCAGCAAATGCACAGTAACCGCCTAGTGGAAAAATACGTAGCGAAATCTTTTCTCCACGTTTGTTGACTTTGGAAAATATAGCCTTACCAAATCCAATTGAAAATTCTGTAATTTTAAAACCAAGCCACCTACCAACACAGTAGTGACCAAATTCGTGTATTAACACCATCAAAAGTAATACACATATGGCTAGTATAACATAACCAATCGTAGTTAAAATTCCCATTTAAACTCCTTACAACATTATCACTAAAAATATAAATATAAGTGGAGCGCAGACAATATGACTATCCATGCGATCCAAAACACCACCATGACCTGGCAATATGTCACCAGAGTCTTTAACATTGGCTCTTCGCTTCAAGTAACTTTCAAACAAATCCCCTAGTTCGCAAACTATAGAAACGACAACTCCAACTATGATAGACTGCCAAAAAGCGAAGCCAGCTTGTACAAAAACGGTGTTATATTGTGGAAAGGCGTTAAAGATAAGATATAAAATGACTGCTGAAATAGCTCCCCAAATCACACCACCAATTGCGCCAGAAATGGTTTTATTTGGACTTATTTTTGGACAAAGTTTTGACCCCTTGAACAATGAACCAGTAAGATATGCAAATGTATCGGTAAATACTGGTATTATGAATGCCAATATCAATCCAAAGGTACTAATCAAAAACAAATCACTATCTGTGAAAGTGGAAAAATAGACCGACATCTGTGATATATCGTTAATAAATACAAAAAACAGCATGAGTATGGCTGGATAGAAATAGATATACATGGTTTGTATAGCTTTGTAAATTGAAAAACTTTCCACCCTAAGTTTTAGATTTCTTGTGGCTATCTCATTTTTAGTACGCTTATAAGTAAACAAACTGAAAAACCACTGTGCCATAACAAAAACTATTATTAAAGCAAGTTCCAAAAGTAACAGCATATACCAACGCATATCTAAATTAATGCATAGAATGAATAGACCATATGCGAACAGTGGATATGCAATAGCAAAATATTTGTTGTTGTAAACTCCCATTTTTGCAAAAAGATTGCTTGTCTCATAGCATGCATACATGGCAATTATGAGTATGAAAGCATCAAAAATGTATGTTGATAATTGTCTTGCAAGTAATACAAGTATCAAAACGGCAATCAAAGTTGCACCTGTTATTATTCTTTGTTTCATTGATTTTTCTCCTGTTTTACGTTACCGAAACGTCTGTCTCTCCTTTGGTATTCTATTATGGCTTTTTTTAAATGCCTTTCATCAAAATCAGGCCAATGTATTTTAGGAAAATATAATTCCGCATAGGCATTTTGAAACAACATAAAATTGGAAAGTCTCATCTCACCACTGGTTCGAATTATTAGGTCAGGATCTGGGAGTTCATTTGTATAAAGTTCAGATCTTATATCCTCCTCAGTGATTTCAACTTTACCCTTTTGGGCAAGATTTGTAAAGGCTCTTGCAAGCTCACTTCTAGAGCCATAATTTAAACCAATGTTGACTATAAAATCAGTGTTGTTTTTTGTTTTTTCTGTGACATCAAGTAAAAGGTCATACAATTCTTTTGGTAATTTGGATATGTCACCCATTGTCATAATTTTTGTATTACCTTTCACAAAGTCATCATAATTTTCTTTTAGATGTTTCAAGACCAAATCAAATATGCCATCAACTTCTTCCTTGCTCCTTTTCCAATTTTCAGTGGAAAAGGCAAAATAAGACATAACTTTAATACCTAAATCCTTCGCAGCTTGAGTCACTCTTTTTAAAGCATCAACTCCCGCTTTATGTCCTGCAAGCCTTGGCAAAAGGCGTCTTTTTGCCCACCTGCCGTTGCCATCCATAATGATGCCTATATGCTTAGGCAAATTTTGCATATCAATTTTTTTGTACATCAATCTTCCTTTAAATTAAACAAAAATTCGCCATAAGTTATAGTAGCACTATCACCACTATGCGAAACATTTGTAACGAGGTAAGTATCACCCTTTATGTTGTAATTGTTGCACACAGTGCGGCATTTAATACCCTTATCTCTCAAAATGGTTAGCACGGTGTCTAGTGGCATTAAAACATAGTCCATTATATTTCCATAACCTCTTTTTCTTTTGCCTCGCACTCTTCGTCACATAAGCCAATATATTTGTCTTGAAGTTTTTGAACATCGTCTTCAAGATTATTATATTCATCTTCGCTCAGCATGTTGTCTTTTTTCATTTGTTTGAACATATCCAAACAATCACGTCTAGCAGAACGCATGGTTACTTTAGTCTCTTCACTAAGCTTTTTAACCTGCTTTACAATCTCACGTCTTCTTTCCTCAGTCAATGCTGGAAATATCAACCTTATAATCTTTCCATCATCTGTTGGCTGAACACCCAAGTCTGCCATCTGAATGGCTTTTGAAACATTTTTAAGTTGACTTTGATCCCAAACATTTATGGCAAGCACCCTCGCCTCTTGAACCTGAATATTTGCCATTTGATTGAGTGGAGTCATAACCCCATAATATTCCACCATAACCTTGTCAAGTATGTGTGGGTTTGCCCTACCAGCACGAATTACTTGATATTCGCCAATAAGGTGTGCATGTGCCTTTTTTAAGTCCTCTTCATAGCCATCAAGTACATCGTTTACCATTTGTTCGTCTTGCATATATACTCCTTACATTATTTTAACTAAAAATTATATTACAACAAAACAACAATAAAATCAAATGAAATAAGGTAATTTAGCATTTTGTCATATTCCACCGCATTTGTGTTATATCCAGCAATATACTCCTTGTCATGTCGAACGAAGTGAGACATCTCAAAGATTCCTCGGAACTAAAAGTTCCTCGGAATGACAGGAAGTTATGCATCGCATCTCGGAATGACAGGGGTATTGTGTTATGTTGAAACACACCCACCTGTCATCCAGAACAAAGTGAGGGATCTCATAGATTCCTCACCTGAAGGTTCGAGATGACACAGTGGTGAGATTCCTCGGAATGACAGAAGTAACATATGTCATGGCATAAAACAAAAAAAATGCCCAACAACATGTTGGGCATTTGATGTTATTTTTTATTTGTCATTTTTGCAATTTCTTCAGCCAAGTTATCTTGACGTTTCTCAAGTCCCTCTCCCATTTCATAGCGAACAAATCTTCTAACATTGATTTTTTCACCAATGGCGAGAACAGCTTCATTAATAACTTCTTTTACAGTTTTTGAAGTGTCTTTTACGAATTCCTGTTCCAAAAGGCAAATCTCTTTGTAGAATTTGTGTATTCTACCCTCAACCATTTTCTCAACAACATTTGCTGGTTTGCCTTCATTTAGAGATTGTTGAGTAAGAATTTCTTTTTCTTTTTCAACTTCTTCTGCTGGAACATCTTCAATTCGAACATATTTTGGATTGGCTGCAGCAATTTGCATAGCAACATCTTTAAGTAAAGTCAAAAATTGCTCACTTCTGGCGACAAAATCTGTTTCACAGTTAATTTCAACCAAAACGCCAATTTTGCCCCCCATATGAATATATGAGCCAACTGCACCTTCTGCAGCAATTCTATCAGCTTTTTTAGCAGCCGCAGCAATGCCTTTTTCTCTTAACCAAATAACTGCTTTGTCAAAATCTCCATCACTTTCGGTAAGAGCTTTTTTACAATCCATCATACCAGCACCTGTGCTAGCACGTAGTTTAACAACATCTTGAGCAGTAAACATAGTTATTCTCCTTTTTCTTCTTTGTTTTCAGTCTCTTTAATAGCTGCTTCTTCGGCAACTATTTCTTCAGCTTTAGGTTCAGCAGATTTTTCTGAGTCAACTGATTTTGTAGATTCTTTTTCTGCTTTTTTAGATGTTTTTTTTGCCTTAGCTTTCTTTGGCTTTTCTTCATCTTCTTCTTTAATTTCTGTTGGTTTAACTTCTGCCAAAACTGCACTTATATCAACATCTTCATCCTCTGCCTGTTCCTTATTGACTGAAACTCCTTCGCGAGCCTCAATAACAGCATCTGCAATTGCACTTGCTATAAGTTTTACTGATCGGATAGCATCATCATTACCTGGTATAACATAGTCGATATCTGAAGGGTCACAATTTGTATCAATTAAACCCACCATTGGGATATGGAGTGCCTTGGCTTCCTTAACGCAAATGTGTTCTTTTGTTGAATCAACAATAAAGATAACGCCTGGCATTTCGTGCATATCTTTTATGCCACCAAGATTAGTCTCAAGTTTTTCCCTTTCATGTTTAAGTAATGCAACCTCTTTCTTAGGCAAAAGTTCGAACTCGCCAACTTTTTCCATTTGATTGAGTTTGTTCAATCTCTCAATTCTTTGTCTAATGGTTTTGAAATTTGTCAAAGTGCCACCAAGCCAACGATTGTTGACATAGTACATACCACAGCGAAGAGCCTCTTCTTTTACTGCTTCCTGTGCTTGTTTTTTTGTACCTACAAAAAGTACTGATTTGCCTGAAGCAACTACATCTCTTACAAAGTTGTAAGCCTTATCAATAAGTTCAGAAGTTTGCTCAAGGTTTATGATGTGGATATCGTTTCTAGCTGTAAAAATGTATTTAGCCATTTTTGGATTCCACTTTCTTGTCTGA
Source organism: uncultured Clostridia bacterium (assembly GCA_944383375.1). Classification (GTDB taxonomy): domain Bacteria; phylum Bacillota; class Clostridia; order Christensenellales; family UBA1242; genus UBA5893. The sequence continues at coordinate 62,194 of CALWPG010000001.1, forward strand.
TGTCCAAAGTGTACACCAGCTTCAAGAAGTTGTTTCATTGAAATAACTGACATTAATTTTTCCTCCTTGTTTTTAGTCTTCCCCAATGTTTTAACGCTCTTTTTGCAACCTGCAAAACTGCATCGGCAACGGCAAAAAAATATACACTGGGTGTTAATTTGCCAATGAATGACTAAAAAAATATATCACAACAACAAAAATATTGCAAGTATTTTACATAAATAATATTGAAAGTAAATTAAAAACGTCCTGTTAGTTTTTGTTTGTTTATATCAATTTTCCTTGTATTCTTTTATGTTTCTTTATTTTTATTTGGTTTTATTATTTTTTTTTACAAATTATTAATAATCTTCTGTTATTTTTATTTAATATTGTATTATATCATAATTTATTTGAAATAATGTTTTTTTATTAGCTTATGTTTTTTTTTATTATTAATTATTCTGATTTGTCTAACTTTGTTGTTTTTAACTAAACATTTTTATACAACAAAAAAAACCTGCTTTAATGCAGGTTTCTGATTTTCATTCCATAGATATAATATAATAATATACCGGCTGCCCACCGTCTATGATGGTCACTTCACACTCAGGATATTTGTTTGCAAGAGTGTCACGAAGTGCCTCGGCATCTTGTGCATTGACATCTTCACCATAAAATAGCGTAATGCTTACAACACTCTCATCAATCATTTTGCTGATCAAATCTTCAGTTGTTGGACCTACCAAATCGCCTTTTGCCAATATTGTTTTGTCATCAAGTCCTATGATCTCACCGACAGACAAATCAAATCCATCAACGTGAGTAGAACGAACTGCATATGTTACGGAGGCACTCTTAACATTTTTGAAAGCACTGTTCATACTCTCTGTGTTTTCTTCAATGCTGCCTTCTGGATTAAATGCTAGCGATGCTGAAATGCCTTCAGGTATATTTTTTGTTGGTATAACTACAAGATTTTTCGTTGTAAGCCCTTTTGCCTGTTCACATGCAAGTGTTATATTCTTATTGTTAGGGAAAACAAAAACAGTCTTTGCTGGGACTTTGTCCACTGCTTGCGCGATATCTGCAGCGCTTGGATTCATAGTTTGACCACCTTGAATGATTTCATCAATCATCAAGTCCTTCATAAGGTCTGCTATTCCCTTACCAGGAGCGACAGAAACCATGCCAAGTTCTTTTAAATTCTCTTGTTTTTGGCCAGCCTTTTTCTTAAGTTCACGATTTTGCTCACGCATATTTTCTATCTTAAGATTATATAATTCGCCAAGTTCAAGTGCATAGCCAAGCGCCAAGTTAGGTTGATTGGTGTGAACGTGAACTTTAACCAACAGCAAATCACCAATACACAACACAGAGTCCCCTATTGCCATAAGCTTTTCTTTGAGCTTTTCAATATCGGCCTCCGTTGTCTTTTTATTCATGTTGATGATCATGTATTCGGTGCAATATCCAAATTCAATTTCTGCCAAGTTGTTTATATCAGCAATCACATCATCTGCAGTTTGTACTGGTTGTCCATCACTGAACGTAATGCCAGAAAAGTCTGTTTCACCGATAAGCGCCTTGTAAAAACCAGTGAAAATTACAATTAATCCTCTTCCACCAGAGTCGACAACACCTGCTTTTTTCAGTACAGGCAACATTTCAGGTGTCTGCTGAAGTGTTTCCTCTCCTTTTTCAAGAACTCGCTTAAAAAACTCCTCAAGATCACTGACCTTTTTAGCAATTTCAACTGCCTGCTCACTCATGACTCTAATCACAGTGAGAATTGTTCCTTCTTTTGGCTTTGTAACTGCTTTGTATGCGACTTTAGCACCTTCGGTCATCGCTTTTGCGAAATTTTTTGTTGTGATGTTTTCAACATTTGCAAGCACGGTGCACATACCCTTTACAATTTGTGAAGTAATGACACCAGAGTTTCCTCTCGCACCACGAAGTGCACCCTTGGAAAATGCGTCACAAAGACTTTGGAAGGTGTTGTCCTGACAATTGTTCACTTCATTTCCAGCAGATTTCATGGTTAAAAACATATTTGTACCAGTGTCACCATCAGGAACTGGAAACACGTTGAGTGAATCCACTAATTGTTTATTTTGATCGAGTAGCGAAACGCCACCGAATATCATCTTTCTAAAAGTTGCGCCGTTTATGGACTTTTGCATTTTTATCTCCTAAACTCTAACTCCAACGACATGTATATTCACAGCATCTACAATCATACCAGTAAAGTCTTCAACACTGTACTTTATTGTTTTCTTCAAACTTTCAGCCACAGCGCTGACTGAAATACCGTATTTTAAAATACAGTAAATGTCGATGGATATTCTATTTTCTACATTTGATATTTTTATACCACGCGAATATGGTTGTTTAACTAACAATTCTCGTATGCCATCCTTAAGATTGCGCGATACAAGGTCAACCACACCGTAAGAATCTAGTGTCGCAAAACCGGCGACTGTTGCAATCGCTTCATCTGAAATGGTTATTTTGCCATAGAAATTATTTGTTTCTACCAAGATTGTTTCCTTTTAAGCATACGAAACGCAACAATAATATACATCAAAAAAACAAATACTTCAAGTGTTTTTAATGATTTTTCATAAAAATGCTTTAAAACTCTTGATTTATTAAAAAAAAAATGATAACATATGCGAGATCTAAAAATTAAAGCGGAGGAAATTATGAGCAGAGTTTGTGAAATTTGTGGAAAAGGAAAAATGTCCGGTCATAATGTAAGCCACAGCAATCGTAAATCAAACAGAACATATGAAGTAAATTTGCAAAAGACAACCATCAACGTTGATGGAAAAGAAAAAACTGTTAAGGCTTGCACAAAATGCATTAAAACAGCAAAAAAAGCATAAGTATTCTCACCTCTCGGTGAGTTTTTTTATGCTTATGTAATTATTATTTTATAACAGATTTTCTGAATATAAATTTAATTATTCCAGCCAATATTTTTGGTGCTTTCACGCATATTATCTTCATGGTTTTTCTCCTTGTATAATAATATGCAAGCTCCTTACTCTTGGTGTCACCTCAGTTCATCAATTGCCAACTCTTTGTTATCGCTGTTAAAAACGTAACTTCCGCTAACAACCATATCGGCACCAAACATTTTGAGTTTTTGACTGATTGGTGGTGTTATTCCTCCATCAACTTCAATCTTTATATCTAATTTATAATCATTTTTGACTTTGCTTAGTTCAACTATCTTTTTATATATATCCTCTATAAACTCCTGACCACTTTTACCCGGCTCAACACTCATAACCAAAATAACATCTACAAAACAAAGATAAGGCAAAATATCAGCAACCAGTGTTGATGGCTTAATGCTCAAACCTGCCAATGCTTTCTTTTTCCTTATATATTTCAAGTCTCTAACCAACAGTTTTTTGTTTTTATATGCTTCAAAATGTATTGTCAAAATGTTTGCCCCAGCTAATAAATAATCTTTAATACACTTTGAAGGTGATTCCACCATCAAATGCACATCCAATGGCATTGTTGTCCTTTGGTTAACCTCTTTTAATCCCTTGTATGTATATGTTTTATTTTCAACAAATTTTCCGTCCATAATGTCACAATGTAAAAAATCAGCACAATGTTGCAAACTTCGTGCGTATTCAATTATTTCACTAACATTTTTTATTGGATCTGTTGATGGTGCTACAATCAAATTATCCATGTGTCCTCACCCATTTATCCATTAATATTTTATATATTTCAGTGTAACGGTTATATCTCGCTTTGTCAAGTTGACCATTACAAACTGCGGTTTTAACTGCACATTCTGCCTTGTCTTCACTGATATGTTTGCAGTCAGAATACCTACATCTAGACATATATGGTAAGTAATCCTTATAATATAACGGAAGTTCATAATATGGAATTGGAAGCAAAGTTTCATCAAGTGATGTAAACCCCGCTGTATCAGCAATAAGTATATCTTCTTTGCAAAAGATTTCACAATGCCTCGTTGTATTTTTCCCACGTTTTACTTTTTTACTAATTTCACCCTCTTTGGCAATAACTTCACCCATAATTGAATTTATAAGTGCACTTTTTCCTACCGCCGATTGGCCGGCAAAGGCACTTAATTTATTTCTTAGCAAAAATTTTAATTCTTCAATGCCATAACCCGTTTTGGCCGAAACAAGTACAACTTTCATAATTGGCTTGTAAACCTCAGTAACATAATCATTTAATTCATCAGATAAATCTTGTTTATTTACAACAAGTATTGGTTCAATGTCGTATGCATATGAAAATAACATAAGTTTATCAAGCACATAAAAATCTGGTTTTGGCATTGGCGACAAGACTATTACAAGTTGATCAAGATTTGCAAGAGGTGGTCTTATGAGCAAATTATGTCTTTTTTCAATATGCTCAATTACAATATCACTATGAAGAGAATTTAATTTTACTTTATCACCCACAAAAATTCCCCTTGCTTTCATTGTTCCGCGAGGTTTAGCTAGTACTATACCATCCTTAGTTTTTACCCAAAAATTATCAGCGATTTTTTTTACAACAATATCCATACTCCCACCACATTCAGTATTACGCAATTAAGCATAACACAATCTATTGTGTAATATTTATAACTTTGGCACGTAATTGTCCACAGGCGCCCTCAATATCTTCTCCCATGGTTCTACGCATTGTAGCACTTATACCTTTACTTTTTAGCCTCTCCATAAAGGCATAACCTTGGTGTTTGTTTGTTCCCTTCAAGCCTCTTTCTTTGACTTCATTTAGAGGTATCAAATTAACATGATTAGAAAACCCATGTAACAATGATGCCAATTCATCAGCGCATTTAAAACTATCATTCTGCCCATCAATTAAAGCATATTCAAAAACAATTCTACGTTTTGTCTCTTTGAAATATCTCTTTGCACAATTCACGACATCTTTGACAGAATACCTATTTGCAATGGGCATTGTCTGTCTTCTTAGATTATCATTTGGTGCATGCAATGAAATAGTCAATGTTATTTGTAATTTTTGTTTTGCTAACAGATCGATTTTGTCCACAAGACCACATGTTGACAATGAGATATTTCTTTGACTGATATTTATCCCATGTTCATCTGAAATAAGCTTGATGAACTTTAATACATTATCAAAGTTATCTAGAGGTTCACCACTCCCCATCAACACCACATTTGTTATTTTCCTGTTTTGCCTGCTTCCGTTTAAATATGCATTGACACAAAGTACCTGGGCAACAATTTCCCCAGCACTCAAATTTCTAACTAGACCGTTGAGTGTGGATGCGCAAAACTTACAACCCATTCTACAACCAACCTGCGTTGAAACGCAAAGAGTGTAACCATACTTATAGCGCATAAGCACACCCTCAATCAGATTTCCATCAGCAAGTTTATATAAAAACTTGATAGTACCATCACTACCTTTTAACTCTTTATAAATGGTCAGAGGCAAAAAATTATAATTTTGACTCAAAGAAGAAATTAAAGATTTTGGGATGTTGGTGATTTTATCTTCACCTTTATACGAATAGATAGCATCATACAATTGAGTCGCTCTGTACGATGGTTGACCATATTGTTTTAATATATCTGAAATCTCTTGAAAAGAATAATCTAGTAAACTATTCATTAATCACAGTTCCTACTTCTATTTTTTTGCCATTAAGATAACTTTTTGATGTCATTATCTTACCACCAGGTGCTTGCAAAAGCAAAATTTCAACAGCACCGTCATTACATTTGATTACAAGCCCATCTTTTGGCGAGGACAAAACGACAGTGCCATTTTTTATGTCGTGATCAGGCTCAAGATTTGATTTTTTAATTTCAAACACCTTAAATATTGTACCATTAATTGTCATCTTGGAACCCAAGTTTGGTGAAAGTGCACGCGTTAAATTAATTAACGATTTTGCGTCATCATCAAAATTTAGTATCATGTCATCGCTTTTTATCATCTTTGTGTAAGTTGCCTCATCCTCATTTTGTTTAGTTTTTGTTATTGAGCCATCTTCTATAGCATCCAATGCAGAAACAACCAGAGAGCCTCCACAATTGGCAAGTTTAACCGTCAAAGATTCAAAATTGTCATTTTGGTCAATTTTTACTTCTTGTTTCAACAGCATATCTCCTGTGTCTATACCCGCCTGAGTTTCCATGATCGTAACGCCAGTTATCTCATCACCATTTTTTAATGCGTATTGGATTGGGGATGCTCCTCTATACTTTGGCAATAAAGACGCATGCACATTGATGATTTTATGTGGACATATGTCAATTATTTCTTGGCTAAGGATTTGCCCATATGAAGCTGTTACCATAATATCTGCGTTAAGTGATTTTAAACTGCTCACCCCGTCACGCCTAATTTTTTCAAATTGCAACACTTTAATATTTTTTTCTTTAGCCATCTCTTTAATCTTTGGCTGAGCAAGTTTGTGTCCACGACCGGATGGCTTATCAGGCTGAGTCACAACAGCAACAACACTATGCTTTGATTTTAAAATATAATCAAGACAAATACAAGAAAAATCTGATGTACCCAAAAATATAACTTTCATGTTAATCTTTCTCCAATTTATCAATAAACAGAATGCCATTTAAATGGTCTATTTCATGGCAAAGACATCTAGCCAAATATTTTTCCCCAGTTATTGTAAAATGGAATCCAAATCTATCTTGTGCACTTACCGTTACAACCATAGGCCTTTTAACTTTTCCTCTAATTTTGCCACAGCTCAAACAACCTTCTTCCTCAATATCGCAACCACTTTGACTGATAATTACGGGGTTTACGAGTTCAAGTTTCATATTGTTGACATCCATAACAATAACTCTTTTAAGTATACCAACTTGAACTGCCGCAAGACCCATTCCATTATTCAGATACATCGTTTCCCACATATCATCAATCAAATCTTCCAATTTTTCATCAAAAACTTTTACTTCTTTGCTTGTCTTTCTTAACAATTCGTCTGATTTTTGTATTACCTCTCTTACTGCCATATATTTACTCCTTTAGCTTAAATTTTGTGGATCGATTTCCACAAAGACACTGACTTTGTTGTATTTGTCACAAATTTTATAAATTTTATCTATAATCTCATTTTCATGAGTGTGTTTTATTCTCATCAATATTTGATATCTTATATTATTCTTTATTTTCCTAATTGGACTTTTCATCGCATCCAAATAAACGAAATCTTCCAAATATTCATCTCTAAGGTGCTTAATATCATTATAACACAATTTTGTGGTTTCGCGAACAATTTCTTCGTTTTGTGAAGAAAAAAGCAATCTAAGAATGGTAGTAAACGGTGGAAACATTGTGTTTTTTCTGATGTTAAGTTCCTTGTCAAAAAAGCTTTTATAGTCATAATTAGCTATAAACCTATAAGCATAGTGTCTTGGGGCGTATGTTTGCAGAATAACTTTACCCTCCACTTTATCCCTTCCAGCACGACCGCTCATCTGAGTTATAAGTTCAAAAGTCTTTTCCGTGCTTTTATAGTCAGTGTGGTAAAGGCTTTGATCAGCATCTATGATACCAACTAAAGTGACATCTGAAAAGTCGTGGCCTTTTGCTATCATTTGAGTGCCAACCAAAATACCTGGTTTGGATTTCCCAAATTCCGATAATATTCTTTGATAGGCATTTTTGGTGCGTGTCGTATCATTATCCATTTGAAAAATTGGCACATCTTTATACATTTCCTTAAGTGCGCTAACCACCTGTTCTGTGCCAATTGCACCATTCCTTATTGCAGTACTTTTGCACTGAGGACAGATAGTTAAAGCCTTAAATCTTTTTCCACAATAATGACATTTTAATTTGTCCTCTTTTTTATGATAAACCAAAGTAACATCACAGTCAGTACATTTTGCTACATAACCACAATTCGTGCATCGCATAAAAGAACTGTAACCTCGCCTGTTAATGAATAGCATTGCCTGATGTTTTTCTTTGATGCATTTGTCAAGTTCAAATAATAGAGCACTAGAAAACATGCCAGTATTGCCATTTCTGATTTCACTAAGCATATCAACAATTTGAATTTTGGGCATTGGCTTATCATTGATACGTTTAGGAAGTTCTAAGAGTTTATATTCACCACTAAGTGCTTTTTGATAAGATGCAATATCTGGAGTGGCACTGGCAAGTACTAAAGGACAGTTGTTATACTCGCTCCTAAATTTTGCTATATGCAATGTATTATATCTTGGATTTGATTCACTAATATAACTTGTCTCGTGTTCTTCATCAATGATGATCACTCCAAGATTTTTTACAGGTGCAAAAATAGCTGATCTGGCCCCAACAACTATATGTGCTTCACCAAACAAAACCCGCCTCCACTCATCAAATCGCTCACCTACGCTCAATCCACTATGTAAGATTGCTACATTGTTACCAAATCTTGCACGAAAATTAGATAAAACTTGCGGAGTCAAAGAAATTTCGGGTACCAACATTATAGCATTCTTACCATTTTGAACTACTTTTTCAATAACTGACATATATACTTCCGTTTTTCCACTTCCAGTGACTCCAAATAAAAGAGAAATTGAATTATCGGAGATAATTTCGTCAACTGCCCTTTGTTGAAGTGGTGTCAATTTATGCTTTTGACACTGAATGTCAATTGATGGGGGAGTTCGTTTTTCTTCAATTTTTTCTTGCCTCAAAATTCCATTCTCAATTAACTTTGAGACAGCTGATTGAGTAAATTTTGAGACCAATTCACTTTTTAGATATGACTGATTTGGCTTGATGTATTCGCATAATGCCAGTAAGTTTTTTGCATTACTTCTTACGGTTTTTTTGAATTTTTGTGGATCGCCACTAACAATTATATAGGTTTTTACAAGAGGTTTTACATTCTCGCTTCTAAGTTGGGCAGGAATGAAAAGCCTAAGACAATCGACAAAGCGTAGATGATATTTTTTTACCATAAAATGCATAATTTCAATATGTTCAGGTAAAATCAATGGATAATCATCTACAGTGGAAATAATGTTTTTAAGTTTTTCTTCATCTACGGTTGTTTCCTGTTTTAAATTAATTACAAAACCCTGAATATTTCTCTTACCAAATGGAACAATTACCCTCTGCCCCACGGTCACGTCCTCAGATGCGTAGTAATCAAAAATTTTATCAACCATACTGTTTGTAATGTCAACAATTACTTCTGCAATCATAGAACAATAATAACACATTAAATAAAGAAAAAAAACATATAAATAAAAAAATCCTCAAAACAGAGGATTATTTTACATCATCACTGGAGACAATAAGGCCTTCATATATTTCATCAGCGGCCATGCTTATTGCTTTTTTATCACTTTTTTCTATTTCAGCAGGAATGCGTTTTTCAAGTTCTTTAGCACGCTTTGCCATTACGCAACAAAGCTTGTACTTATTGCCATCCATTTTTTTAACCAATTCATCGATTGGTGGTTCATTCATCATAATCAATCACCTCATTTTTGAAAAATCTAGACAAGTATATCACATAATTAACTTTTTGTGAATATTTTTTTTATAATTTTAACATTTTTTTAAATTGCGTCTCGTCAATTATTTCAATTCCTAAGTTTTGCGCTTTAATAAGTTTGCTTCCCGCCTCCTTTCCAGCAAGGACATAGCTTGTTTTTTTGCTTACGGACGAGGAGGTTTGTCCACCATTTTTTTCTATCAATGATGTCGCCTCTTGACGTGTGAAATCTTCAAGTGTTCCAGTTAGCACAAAAGTTTTATCTTCAAAGATTCCACTATTACTTCCATGTCCACTGTTGTTGGTGATTTTAATGCCAAGATTTAATAGTTCATCAATCATTTTTATATTTTGTTCATTTGAAAAATACTCGACGATACTGTGTGCGACCACCTCACCAATATCTCTTATTTTTGCCAAATCTTCTTCTTTTGCTTTTATTAAATCATCTAGTGTTTTATAATATTTGGATAAATCCTTTGCCGTTTTTATGCCAACATTTAAAATACTTAGTGCATATATAAAATTGCTAAGTTCTACTTCTTTGCTTTTTTGAATTGCCGAAAGTAAATTTTGTGCTTTTTTTTGTTTAAATAGTGGTAATGTTAAAAGATCATCATATGTCAATTTATACAAATCGGCCGGAGATTTAACGAGACCTTTTTCATAAAGCAAATTTGAAGTACTATCTCTAAAACCCTCAATGTTCATTGCGTCTCTACTAGCAAAATGGGTAATGCGATCTATAATTTGTTCAGGACAATTTTGTGTATTTGGACAAAAATCCAATGCCCCAATGTGCACAAGTTTTGTGCCACAACTAGGACAATTCTGAGGAGGATCTATCTTTATTGATCCCTCAAGTTCTTGAGCTAGTCCCATAATTTCTGGAATAACTTCGTTACTTCTGCGTACAAAAACTCTTGAACCTATTGAAATATTTTTACGCAATATATCCATATAATTATTGAGCGTAGCACGATATATAGTAGCACCACTTAAATTCACGGGCTCAATCAAAGCAATTGGCGTCACTTTTCCTGTTCTACCAACCTGCCATATAACATCTTTAAGTATTGTAGTTAACTCTTGCGCTTCGAACTTATATGCCATTGCCCATTTAGGAAATTTTGATGTGTATCCAAACTCATCTCTTATTTTAATTTGATTTATTTTGACAACCATACCATCTATTAGAATATCTAAATTATTTTTGTTGTCATCTACATTTTTGATTTCTTGAATTATGGACTGTGGTGTTTTAAATAATTTATATGGAGAAATCAAAAAACCATTTTGTTTCAAAAATTCAAACATTTCAACCTGAGTTAAAAAACTTTTCCCTTCTGCATAAAGAATATTGTAACAATACCAATCCAAATTCCGTTTTGCCGTTTCGCGTGGATCTAAATTTCTTATGGCACCACTTACTGCGTTCCTAGCATTCTTTAGTGCGTCTTGTGGATATCTTTGGTTAAATTTCTTTAAATTTGATAACGTTATCATTCCTTCGCCCTGAACAATAAGCTCTCCTTTAAACGGAATGGACAAAGGTACACTTTTAATAGTTTTTACCTGAAGTGTTACGTCTTCGCCAACAATTCCATTACCTCTAGTCGCACATGAAACAAGTAACCCATTATTGTAAGTACAAACTATTGTCAAGCCATCAAATTTATATTCAAGTGTAAAATCGACATTGGGTTCTTCTTCCAAAGCATCTTGTATCCATTTGTTTAACCCTTCAGTTGACTGGCACTTATCCAAACTATAAAGGCGCATCTTGTGTGTAACTTTGGTAAAATTGGACAAAACAGTATCACCTACTCTGTTTGTTGGAGAATTTGGTAATACTATTCCCAATTTTTTTTCCAAGTCCTGCAATTGATCATATAATTTGTCATATTCAGCATCAGAAATAATAGGTTTATCTAATACATAATAATGATAAGCATAATTATTTAGCAATTCTACCAATTTTTGCATTTCTTCCATAATTTACCTCAAGATATAATTTGCAATGGTGCTATTTCAAGTATCAATGTTTTTTTACCAAAGTTTTCAAAGACAATTTCTGCACAAACCCCGTCATCCACTATGTCAACTATCTCACCTTTGCCGAACTTAGGATGTTCAACTATTTGCCCGATTTTATAAACTGATGTATCTTTTTTCTGTCTATCTTCATTTTTTGCAACAATGTAATTGGGTGTAGAAGTTGAACTAAATATCGGCTGTTTTTCAATATATTTATTGGCTTTTGGCAAGTTTATAAAACTATGATAATCATATTTTTTTTGTGTAGTTGGTAATTGAATGTCCATCTCATCCAAAAATCTACTAGCTTTAGTATAAGATCTCTTGCCATGAAGATATCTTGTCTGTGCGTATGACAAAAATATCCTTTCTTTTGCTCGTGTCAAAGCTACATACATAAGTCTACGTTCTTCCTCTAAATCTTTTTGGCTATCATAAGCTCTAGATATTGGGAAAATTCCATCTTCCAACCCAATGATGAACACGACCTTAAATTCAAGACCTTTAACGGAATGAATAGTCGACAATGTTACTGTTTCATCTCCTATATAATCAATATCCGCTTCCATAGTAATACTTTCAAGATAATCTGACAGTGTAGCATTTCCATTAGCTTTTTCGAACTCACCAACTGAATTGACAAAAACGTCTATGTTCATTAGCTTTTCGGTATTTTCATCATTTTGCTCCATGTAGGCACTTCTGATATTGAATTTATCTATAACAGACTCAGTAAATTCTTGAAGAGACAAGACATTTTTGCTTTCGTATAACGAATTATAAACTTCTATAAAAGGTTTGATTTTCGTTGACAATTGGTGATTTTCATTACTGTTTCCAGCAAGCCTCTTCATCGCATTGATTAATCCAAGATCATTGTCCTTAGCATATTCTCTAAGTTTAAGAATTGCACCGTCGCCTATTCCACGTCTAGGAAAATTTATAACTCTTAAAAGAGCAGTTTCATCATTTGGATTTGTGAATATTCTTAAATAGCTTATCAAATTTTTAATTTCTTGTCTTTCATAAAACTTGAATCCCCCATATATCCGATAAGGTATGTTATAATTTAATAACTTTTGTTCAAGAGGCAAAGACAGCGCATTCATTCTCATAAGAACGGCAAAATCGCTCAGTTTATAGTCCCCATTATTAAGCATAGCCCAAATTTTGGATACTACAGATTCAGCTTCATTTTGTTCATCATAATATCTGTTAAATTCAATATTCTTTCCTTGTTCATTTGAAGTCCAAAGGACTTTATCAAACCTTTCAAAATTATTAGAGATCAATTTGTTAGCCGTTTCAAGGATTGTCTTTGTACTCCTATAATTTTGCTCCAACTTAAAAACTTTCACAGGCGCAAAGTCGTTTTTGAAATTAAAAATATTTTCGAAGTTGGCACCACGCCAAGTATATATACACTGATCCTCATCTCCAACAACAAAAATGTTTTTATGAACTTTTGACAACAGTCTTACAATGTCATATTGAATTTTGTTCGTATCTTGAAATTCATCAACAAAAATATATTCAAACCTGATGGAATAATAATCCAAAACTTTAGGATAGCTAACAAGCAATTGATAGGCATTTGACAAAATATGGTCAAAATCCATTGCGTTGTTTCTTTTTAAAGCTTTTTCATACTCTATATATACTTTGTAGGAATCGCTTTCATCACGTCTTGAATTTTTTACATAAGTTTCAATATCTATGTTGTGATTTTGGCAAATGCTAATAACAGTTGTATAGTGCTTGTAGTCATCCAATGGTAAAGATAAATCAGTTATCACCATTTTTAGGAGTTTTTCACTGTCTTTCTCGTCATAAATGGAAAAATCTGATGTGTATCCATCCAACAGTGAAACATTTTCTCTAAGCATCTTTAAACACATAGAGTGAAATGTGGAGATCCAAATTTCGTTTCTTACACCAAGCATGTCAAAAATACGCGTTTTCATTTCGTTTGCTGCTTTGTTTGTAAACGTTATTGCAAGTATATTTTCCGGATTTACATTTTCATTTTTTATTAAATATGCAATACAATGCGTCAATAGTTTAGTTTTTCCGCTGCCTGCTCCAGCTGTCACCAAAACAGCACCCTTAATATTTAAGAGTGCCTGCCTTTGTGCTTCATTAAGCTCAGATAAAATATCCATGTGTTAATTATATCATAGTATACAACATAAATCAAAGTTTTTTTAATTGACTTGTTTTAGTTTTTCATGTTCATACCTATTTTTAAGCTGTCTATATTTATCAGCCAAAGAAAAGAAATATCTTTCTCTTTGTTCAAGCGAAAGTGATTTGTAATATTTAACATCAATTAATTCTGCCAACGGATTCGTGCATCCATTGTCAATTGTTTGTTTAACCTTCAAATATAACTTATCATCATCTTTATCTATGTCGATGGTTTTGACATTTTGTCTTGAATTTAAGTCTTTACCTCTTAACCTATTTTTTGCTTGTTGTGCCATAAATTTTAAAATATCTCTACCTTCCATAATATCTCCTTAACCACAAAGATATTATAACAAAGATACAAAATATAGCCTACTGCAAAATTTGTCAATTTTTAACTATTTTGGTCGAATTTATCAGTCCTTTATCAGAGATAATATATAGTCAAAATATCGCTCCTCTACCCCACCCAAACTCAAACTTTGAGATTTAATAGTTATATATTTTTGTTGATCTCTCATGACCTCACTAAGCCTATAAAAACGAATGCTGTCAAGCGTAGCAACCGGTGAGATTGTAGTTATAGGCTTTTGAAATGAAATCTCAACAAGTAAATTTAAAATATTGTTCTCACAAACCATAGAGGTGAATTGAACTTCTCCATCTTTTATGTTAGGAACAAAACCGTGGTTTTTTAAATGTTTAACGAATTCAGCACCATCCACAATTGTTCCAACAAAATTTCCAACCGACATGCTTGCGCGATTGAAATCTCTGATATCAATCTTACTTCGGCGAAATTGTTCAAATAGTGCATTTTCTAGTTTGAGATTGATGTTTTCAAATCTTTCGTCAAGATCTAAAGTATGCACCAAACTAACAACAACATCATCTCCCTCTTGTCGGTTTCCATATATGTAAACAATATCCTGATTTTTCACCAAAAATATAGAATACAATTTACCTTGTTTGTATTCACCAAAAACCAGCCTGTTTGCAAACATATTAAAAATCTTATGATAGATAAACAGTTTGTTAAACATTTCCTTTGAGTATGTTCTGTGAGAAATAAAATTATTATACAATCTTTGCACTTCTTTTTCTATCTCATTATCACTGAGAACTTCCGGCAATATTAAGTCTTTGATTTCTTCAACATTGCGTTTATTGCTAACAGAATAAATTTTGATATATTCTTCAATGTTGACCTTAAAGTTATTAAATTGCTGCAATCTCTTTAACATTTCTATAAAGTTTGGTTTTTGAGCATAGCAAAGACACAGAGTTAAATAATTCGCCTCTTTTGACCTACTAAGTTTGTATAGTGCATATAAAAACTCAAAAACCTTGCGCTCAAACAAGCCATTTGAAAATAAAGCAAACATTCTGACACACCATTTGCTAGAAAGAATATCCTCATTTTTACAATGTTTATCAAAAAGTTTTTCCACAAAAGAATTTAAACTACTTTCGTCGAATACATCATATAAAGATTTTAAACTAGAAAGATTAAGTAAATTTTTTTCTTCTTTAAAAATATCAATTAAATAAGTTTTATCAATTGCATTTGCCTCTTTTCCACTTTTAAAAATAAGTGGTAAGTTTTCAAATGCAATACCCAGTGTACGTTCCTGAGGTTGTTTAACTTTCCTTTTTGCAAGCACACTAAAGTGCGATTCAGTTCCAAAACTTAAAGTTTCACTAATTCCAAGCCTATGTGATAAAAACTCTTTAATTTCTTCATCTGTTTCCTCATCATATATTTTTTCTAGTCTACTGTCTACTTCTACATTGTTTTTAATTCCAGCGAGAATTTTAATGTAATGGAATCTTAACGCTCCTGAATTTGACAGATATTTATCAAAATACGAAAGTGTATCGTTTAGATATTTTTTCAAGAAATATTCTGAATTTTCTTCACTAATATTTTTATGAGACATATCATTGAAAATTATGCTTATTCCCTTTTGTGTATTGAAAGACAAAAGTAATGTTATGTATTGCAAAATATATTGATTGCTTTCAGTCATGAAAATATCTAGTTCATCCTCGTGTTCTCTCATGTAATTTTGCATATATTCCATAGCTATATCATGCCAAAAATACAACGGTGATTTATCTTCAAAAATGCAACTAAGAATCAATGGCAGATATAACTCACTAGCTATTTCTCCAACGATAACAAGTTCGATAAACCTGTCAAAAAGCCTTTCTTTTATGTTGTAAGGTTTGGCCTTGCTCACATAACTCGCTCCATTGACATGACTAGCATAAAGTTTGGAAATGAATTCCATTACATATGTAAAATGATTGGCATATAGAAAAATTTTTACATAATTCATCACTGCAGGCACATAGTCATTTAACTGAAAAACAAGTTCAGCCAATTCACCCACTTTTGTTATTTCGCTAGTAAAGTTGCTGTGATTTGCTATGTATTCAAGATCAATGTCTGACATTTTGTCAAGCATAGGGGTTGAAGAAATGTCATAAGACAAAATTTCGTTTGTTTTGTTTACAAGTTGAGAATACTCTCTTAAAACTTCCATAAAATTCTCCATAGACATTTTATCAAAGTTTTATAAAAAAACAAAACACTTTAAAATTATTTAATGGTAAATAAATATTTTAATTTCTTTCCATATTCACCATAATAGATTTTTTTATTATGAAACTCATGTTTTAAGGTGTTATTAGAAAAACTTTCATTTATTGCATCTACTACTATAGCGTCATAATATTTTGAGCCAATGATATCATGAAGTTGTTCACAATCAAAATATTGCGCTTCTAGTGGAAAGTAATCAAACATATAATTGAGCAAAGGCTTATACTCACATCCCCCCATAAATAACAAATGCTTGTAATGACAAAAGCAAATACTAGAAATCTCATATGGAATGGGATCATCTTCAACTATACTTAAAAGCCAAAAGGTCATCATCTCAATCATATCAAATTTCCTCTTATACAAACTGCCACGATGGTACACAAAATACTCAAAAAAAGAAAGAAGAGTGCATAATTAAAGTAACTAAATTTTATACTAACCAATTTTGCAATTGAGATCACTTCTCTGGCCAGATCTAAATCCATTTCATCGATTTCATACTCTTTTGGCAAATTATATTCTTTTTTTATTTTTTTCACATATCCAATGTCTGTATATTGGCTAATCGTTCTATAACTCATCAAATTCTTTTGATTTACTTCACGTTCTTCATGAGATATCTTTACATTTCTCGAAAGCAATGCAACGAAAGAATATATAATGGATAAAAGTGCCAACATGATTGTACCACTTGCCAAAATATTAATTAATTGATTGTTTGAAAAATATGTACTTGCAAAAGCTATTACAGCCGAAGCAATCGTCATTGTTATACTATGTTTAGTCTCTGCATACTTGAGATTTTCAAACAATGTTTGGTATATATATTTGAGTGTCTGCTTCATGCAAGTATTTTGTGCAAAAATTATTCAAATATTTCACTTAACGTAATTGTTGGGCTATATTTAACTGCTAGATTATTAATTGTGATTTCCGAAATTATTTTCATTGAATTGTTATTTAATAAAACATAAAAGATGTTGAATTTGAATTTGGACATCTTGGCCATTATTTTATATATAGGTTCAGTACCCAATACCAATAAAAACTTAATTTGATTATTTTTTTTATAAAAGTTTTTTCTATTAGAAAATAAACTTAGATAACCATATGAAGTGGATTTATTAGGCTCTAAAATCCCTATAAATAAGAACAGGCTTATAATCAGCAAGTTTGTATTTATAACATTAAAAAATAGACCTAAAATAAAAGTCAATATAAATACTATACAAATTAACAAATTAAAAATTAAAGTGATTTTAATGGCAAATTTCCTGTCGTGTTTTTTTGTAAGAATGGCCGCCAGAATTCTTCCGCCATCAAGTGGAAAGCATGGCAAAAAATTAAATGTAAACATAACCACATTCGCCAGACAGAACATTCTTGTATAGTTATAAGTTATGGGAAAGAGCCACCATAGTGCTATACTCATTGTTGCCAAAACAAAATTAACAATCGGCCCACTCATGGCTATAAGTATTTCATCTTTTGGTAGAAATGCATTAGTCTTGTAGTTTAAACACACACCATATGGCATCAATAAAAGTTTATCCAACTTGTATCCTAACTTTCTAGCGACATAACTGTGTGCGAATTCATGAAGAGAGACGACCAACATATAAATCAATATGCTCTCATATTGTCCCATGATTATTAAAAAAATTAAGTATATTATAAAAAGTGGATGAATTTTATATTTCATTTTATCACCACTTGTAAAATATTCAATATATTAAAAAATAAAAAAATTGAGGAAACAAAAATGCTAAGATTTAAAACATGTGCCAAAAAAATTTCCTCGTTTATTCTATGTTTATAAACAACAAGTTCAATTGGTGATGCCCGTGTACATTCTATTTGTTTTCCCAAATTTTCCACAATATATTTTATTTTATTACCTACACACTTAGAACACCAATTGACTTCACTCTTTTTGCCTGTATTTCTACATTAAACTCAATTCCATCATCAGTTATATCTGCAGTAATATTTACTTTTGGTTCGTCCATGTAGCACATACAAACATTTTTGATGTCACTGGATAGTACTTCACATAATTTTTCTGGACTATTTTCTTTGTCATCAACAAGAACTCTTTTGAGTCTATTTTCTCCAATTTGAGCAATCGTAACTTTCATACATCACACCTTCCTTTTAAGATTTCGCCTAAAAGCCCCAAAAATACCCCTATATTTTTGTTTGCAATCATAAACCTTCTGTGTTCCATTATGTAAGTTTTCGGCAAGCAACATCCAAGCTCTATTTGATTCCCTTCCACCTAAAGCACCTATACTGGATAGAGCTGCAATATCATCATCTTCAGGGACTACACCAAGTACTGGAATATGTAAAAATCTTATTATTTCATCTACATCAATCATTTCGCCATTCATCATAAGATCGCCACGAACTCGATTAACAACAAGATATTTTTGATTTAAATTGTAAGTTGCGAGTATTGACAACACTTTATCTGCATCACGTATACTTGAAATGTGAGGTGTGACTACAACGACTGCCTCTGTAGCACACGATACTGCACGTTTAAACCCTTGTTCAACGCCCGCTGGACAATCGATAAAAATATAATCAAAACTAGGCTCCAAACTTTTAACAACTCCCATTATATCATTTGCTGAAACTTCTTCACCCCGATATGAATGAGCCGAAGGTAATATATAAAGGTTTTCAAAATTCTTATCCTGAACAAGAGCTTGCGTGGCACGACATCTGCTCTCAATAACATCTATGATATCAAAAACTACTTTGTTTTCAATACCCATAACAACATCTAAGTTATTAAGTCCAATATCAACGTCAAGAACGCAAACCCTGAATCCAAGATTTGAAAGAGTGGCACCAAGATTGGCACACACCGTCGTTTTTCCAACACCACCCTTACCACTTGTAAATACTATCTTCCTTGCCATTTCTACCTCAAAATTAAGTTTAATAACATAATAAAAAAAAGCAAAGGAACATTTTGTACTATTATGTCCCTTTTATGCTATTTTTGTTTTGTTATTTTTGTGTCACTGTTTCTAAAAGATTTATATTGTTAACAAGTCTTGTAAGGCCTTTTTGTGCAGCAATATCGCTCTCGTTGCTTACTAAAATATTTATTCCCAACTTTGTTCTAAGGTATTTTTCCAAACCAACAATTTTAGAATATCCACCTGTTATGGTTATACCATTCCTGGTGACATCTGCTGCCAGTTCTGGTGGAAGTTGTATAATGGTCGTCTCTATCACCCTTATAAGTTCATCCAAAAACATAGTCATAGAATCAAAAACATCTTTTGCACTGACTTCAATGGTATCAACAAGCATAGTTTCATTGTCAATACAAGAAACTTGCATAGTTGATGAGTCGTTTTGATATAAGCTGCCGATATCCTCTTTCAAGTTTTGAGCAGTCTTTAGACCTATTGTGACTCCGTATTTTTTTTGAATGAACTCTACAATCATACTATCAAGTGTCCGACCACCGAGAGCAAGTGTTGAGCCACAAACAACATGATTCATGTTAATAACAGCACAATCAATAGTTCCACCACCAATATCCACAACCATTTTTGCACTATTGGCACTTATATTAATGTTTTCACCCAATGCACTGGCTATAATTCCCGGAACAATTACTACATCCTTGATTTTTACAGCATGGCACAATTCCATATACTTTTGGATTTCTTGCTCTTGCATCCCTACTGGCAAGAGTAAAACAAGTTTAATAGGATTTAAAAAACTAGGTTTTAAGTGAATTTTCTCAAGCAACTGTTTTAATAATATTACTGCATAATCAAAGCTTACAATCTCACCAAAACCAACAGGACTAAATGTTGTAATATTGTCTCCCGTTTTGCCTAAAAGTTTATTTGATTGATTGCCCACACATTCAAGCGTGTACCCATTTGTGGTTCTTCTTACTGATACTAAGTTTGACTCTTTTAAAATCAAACCTTCATTTTGCATGACTACAACTATATTGGAACTACCAAAATCTAACCCTAAAATTGTTTGCATGTACTATTCCTTTTAATTTAAAACAATATTAACACTTTGTACTACATTATTTCTATACAAATTTACAGTTACTTGCTGACCACTTGACAATTGCATTAAAGCATAGATTAAATCATTCCTACAATCAATTTTATATGTAAAAACATCATGAGAAATTGATATAATAACATCTCCAACTTGGAAATTTCCATCATTATTTTCAACCAAAGTTACGTAAAGTCCATTATCGTTTATATAATCATAATTATAAATATCACAAATAGTGCTGTCAATAACACTTATTCCAATAGTGGGCAAAACATATTGCTGATTTGTGTTATAATTTTCAATAACTTTATCTAGTACAAGCAGCACAGGATAAATTGGAACAGCAAAATACATTTCATTCCCACTATCTGAACCCAATGTATTTAAACCAATTAAATTTCCATTCAAATCAAAAAGTCCACCACCACTATTTCCATTGGATATTGAAGCAGTGTGCTGAATCAAATCTTCATATACATTTTGGCTTAATAAACCTGATCTAGCAGATAGTGTGTATCTGTCAAGTCCACTTACATAGCCATAAGTGCAAGAATTTTGATACGCAAAATCAATTGGAGTGCCAATAGCAATAACCGGTTCAAGTAAACGAAGTTTATTTTGGTTATTAATCACCCTATCTATTGCTTTTACATAAGGAATATCATTTTTTTCACATTTTAAAATTGCAACATCCAAATTTGAATTTGACCATAAGATTTCTGCATCATACCCAGTGCTTTTTTGACCATTTAAATATATTGAAATAGACAAATTATCATTTGAAAGTGCACTGTAGATTACATGGTAGTTCGTAACAATATATCCTCCATCGCGTATACACACACCACTGCCCATGCTCACCTGCGCATCTGTTTGTTCATTATCAACAAAAACGGTCACTACACTATCAATAACTTTTGCAGCTACATCTGAAGGTGCAGTTTGCGACGGATTGCCACCACACCCATAAAATGCAAAAAGTACAAGTAAAATAAGAGATAGCAAAAAGGTATTTTTTTTCATACAACTCCTTAAACTAAAATCTCATATCGATGATATGAGAAATTAATTATATTATCTGTAAATTCTTTTTTAATATTTTCTTGAAATCTGCTGCCAGTTTCATAGCTTGTCTAATATCAAATGCCGCATCGCGCTTTACAATTGTTTTCATTATTATTGAATCGCCTAAAATATCACAACTGATATCATGAACGTTTCCACTTTTTGAACTATCTAATTTTGAAGCTAAATTGATTATTACCCCAAGCTTTCTAACTGCATCCAAATCATCTTCAGTCAATATATCCTTGTACTTAACCCACTCTGATAAAGATAAATTGTCAAGGTTTTGACACTTACAAGCAAACCCAGCCAAAAGCAAGTCCTTGTGAGAAACTCCATTCAATTTTGAGTTTATGATAACGTCCAAGCTATATTTTGTATAGTTATCAAAATTTATACGTTTACCGCAATCATACATTGATGATGCAATTCTTAATGGTTTGATGTACCCTCTTGGCAACTTGTGCATTACTTTTAACTGCTTGAATAATATCAACGCCAAATTGTAAACATTCAAAGTATTACTTTTTTGCATATCATAAAAGACTCGTATATTATCTAAACTATAAGCAAGCATATCACTAAGTGGCTTGTCGTTTGTCTCTGGCACAACATAATTATAGATTAATCCCTCACTAAGACCACCTGAAGATACAGAAATATTCTGGACATTAAAAACCTTCAACACGCCTTTTAATATTGCCATTCCAGAAACAAGATAATCAGCCCTATCCTCACTCACACCCTTTAATTTCACCGTTTGATCAAGATCCAAATCTTTGACCTTATCAAATACCGCATCAAAAACATTGGAGGAAACCACATAGTTATTGTCAATGTCAAGTGGATAATGAGCAACACGTTTTGCAAGTTTTCCAACGCTTATCATTGTTTGACCTGTGCCAACATACATTACATCTTGTTCTGTTGGAAGAAAAATTTCCATACCTTCTAAATCATTGTTTACTTTTTCAATAATCTCCGAATAAGGAACTTTGTTTTCGGCCAAACTTACGCAACCATATGGTAGAGTTTTAATATTCAATATAGTTCGTCTGTTATAATTGATCACATGTGTATAATTAGCTTCCACATCAATTATAACACCTTTTGGAACATCGACATAGTTTATGACGCCGCTATAAATTGCTTTTATTTCCTCATCCATGTTTAACACAGTGAAAGAAAATGATGTATTGTTGTATATCTCATCAAAGAAACTTTTTTGATTTTTTGCCTCTTTAATAAAGCTCGTAGCAACTGCAATAACTTTTGATATAGAATTGTTTTCGCATACCATTCTGAACATCTTTAGTACATTTAATGTCTCGGTTATTTTAATTGAAGAAATTATTCCTTCACTTAAAACTGACTGGCCAAGTTTAAGGTTTTCGTTTACCTTGTCAAAAACATTGTAATATCCACCAGGTACCACATTCATTAAAACAAGTTTTAAATCAATTTCATTCATTTCAATAATAGCAATTTTTTCCATTTTTCCCTCTACAATTATCTATTTATCTTAATGGCATTTACTGGACAAACAGCTTCACAAGTGCCACATTTTATGCAAATATTCGGATCTATCCAAGCCTTTCCTTCTTTATATGATATAGCATTTACCGGACACATCCCCAGGCAAGTGCCACAAGAAATGCATTTTTTAGGGTCAACCATATTATCATCTCCTTAACTGTGATTTATTGTAACATAACAATAAATATTTGTCCACTGTTAAAGTTTATTTTTTTAATATTTTGACAAACTCAAAAATGCTTAAAATAATTAAGAAAACACCAAATAGAATTTTTAAAATGTCGCCGTCAATCAAATTGGCCAAAAAACTTCCTCCTATGGCGAAAACTATACCTGAAGGAATTAAAATGTACAAATATTTGGGCTCAATTAGTTTGTTTTTGGCATGAATTAAAATGGCGATTAAACTCATAGGTAAAAATGCCAAAAGATTATATCCTTGTGCAAGAATTTGACTAACATCATTAAAAATTGTCAATAATGGTATGAGTAAAGTTCCTCCACCCATACCCATTGCTCCAACTACTCCTGCCAAGAAGCCAAAGATAATAAATAAATACCACATCAAATCACCATCTTAATACCTACTCCAAGCATAAGTATGGCAAAAATTACTCTCAAAACTTTATTGTTAATCTTATTGAGCCATAATGCACCTACTATGCCACCGATTATTGTCCCCAAGCTTACCCAAGATAAATTTATAACGTCGACATCATTCTTGATTATGTATATCACTGCACTGACAATACTTAAAGGAAGAATAATGCAAAGTGTTGTCGCATGCGCACGTTTACTTTCAAGTTTCATAAAGCTTTCCAAAATTGGAACACAAAGCATCCCACCTCCACCTCCAAAAAATCCATTTACAAGCCCAATGGATGCTCCACAAAGGATAAGGACAGCTATTTGCTTTTTTGAAAAATTGTTTTTCATAAAAATATTGTTGCACAAATATCGAAAAATATTTGCAAATATTAATAAGATGCTTTATACTAGCATAGTTAATTCTTATTTACTTTAAAGGATGTTTATATGATTATCACAAGAAACAAATTTAACGTTATTTCAGTTATACTTTTAACCATTTTATTGTCTTTGTGCCTTTGTTTCTACACTGGCATAAATACTGATTTTGTATATGCACAAAATATGGCATCACAAGAAATTACTTTAACCAACAGTGATTTCAATTCAAGTACCACTTCATCATTGCAATCCACACCAAATGGTTGGTCTAGAGTTGGTTCATCAAGTGGAACTAATGGTGTAATAAGTGTGAATTCTGAAACATTTTCTAGTCGCGCATCCAGTTATTCTCTCACAAGTTCTCAAAATCCAAGTAAACCTTATACTCAACCAAATGCAGAGCTTGATGATCATATTTTGATGATCAATGCAAAAAATTCAGCTACACAAATCGATGCACAAAACCATCTTGGATATGAATCTAACGACATAACCTTAGACGAGTACTCATATTATCGTTTCAGCATATGGACACTGACGCAAACAAATGCACGTGCCTCTATTTATATTGAAGGTTTGGACGACGACACGGCAAACACCAAATTTGAGGCTTACACAACAAATGGTTGGACTGAATATAGATTTTATATAGCAACTGGTATCGAAGAACAAACAATCTCACTCCAACTTTGGCTTGGCACAAAGACTAGCGATAGCACAAACGCGGTTTTCTTTGATCACATAACCATCACCCAACTTTCTGGCAATTATTTCTATCAGGAAGCTGGACAGTATGTAGGTAGTGATAGTGGTGTACTAAATAGAACAAACGTAATTGATTTAAGAGACACCCTTGGTGACATGATAGACAATGCCAATTTTGAAACTGGCAATTTTTCTGGTTGGACAGTTGAGAACTATTTACCAATTGGCGGCAATGCTAAAATAGTTAGCATACAAAATCAAGCGAGCATGGAAAGTTTAGGCCTCAAGTATTTAGGCTCCTCACTCAGCGAGCAAAACGACTATGCTTTGGTTCTATATTCGACCTCAGATCAACCCGTAACCATTCAATACAAAAGTTCTTCATTTGATGTTTTACCATATGAAACGTATAAAATTACGATTTGGGCTAAAGTTAGTGATGACTTTGATGGTAATGCATATGTTACTTTGAAAGAAGGCACCGATGTATCTAACTTTTATGGAGAGCAATATTCTGAAAGTTTTTATACTCCCGTAGAACAATCTGTGACCATTTCTTCTAACACTACAAATGTTCTAACAAATAACTATACTCCATACAGCATATACGTTAAAGGCCACGATTTATACAAAACATCATTTTCTTTGGTCCTTAGTTTAGGAAACAATGAAGAAGGTGCAACTGGCAGCATTGTTTTTGATGATATCACTTTTGAAGCTATTTCATGGTCACAATTTGATGATGCGTCGTCAACAAATTCAATCTCAGTTTCACCTAGTATATTAACAGGTTCACCAACTGTTGAAAATGGTAATTTTAATGAAGCCGATACATTAGATAAAAATTTTGAATATCCTGTTACTCCTGCAAGTTGGACAAGTGAAACAGAAAATGCTACATCTAGCATGTATGGAATAATAAACACCCATTCCCCTCTTTATGAAACTCATCGCCAAGAGTATGGCAATGCTAGAAATCCAGGAAATCCTTCCACTGTAAGTAATCTTGGTGTTGACAAAGATGTTAATAATGTATTGATGTTATACAATTACCAAGAAACGTATCAATCAATTACAAGTTCAGATATAACCACAACTGCAAACAGCTATCAGACCATTTCATTTGATTATAAAACCGTTACACAAGACGCAAACAATAGTCTACTTAGTGTATACATTGTTGATGGTGACGGCAACACTTTATTTGCTGATACAGGACTTAGAAGCAATGATTGGACTAACTACACATTAATGATAAACACTGATACCTACACAAGCACTTTGAGATTAAGACTTGCTTTAGGAACAGAAGAAAATCCCGTCGTGGGATACCTTTATGTGGACAATGTTCGTTTCGATACAAATAGCACAATGACAGATGATCAATATGAAGTGTATGCTCAAACACATAAAACGTTGGACTTTTCATTGACAAACTTCAACTTTGTTTCCAGTGATTCATTGTATGGTATCCATACCCCATATATGTACGAACAAAATCTCGAACAAGGATCAAATCCATCTCAGGGTGATCTTGTCGCATATGGTGGAATGATTGATAGTGAGAATAACATTTACGGAATTTCAAATAGTACAGATGATCCAGAACAAACCTATATGCCTGCATTTATTTCAAATTCCATTTCTCGCTATACCCTAACCGGAAAAGAAAGCCTATCACTTCAGGCAAATACCTATTATAAAGTATCTGTAAATGTATTGACCCGTTTCACGGGAAATACAGAACAAGCTGGCGTAAGTGATGAGGAAAAATTGGCCTTTGGTGCAATTTTTGGTTTAGTCGGTATGGACAAAAACTTTGAAGAGATTGTTTCAAATGATGAATGGACAACTTATACAATTTATGTAACGGTATCTTCAACAACTTCTGTTCAACTACAATTTGGAATTTTAAATGAAAGTGCCGAGATTCAAGGACAGGCCTTCTTTGATAACCTAATGTTTGAAACCATTGAGGAAACAGAATATAACGATGCGCTTGAAAGATTTGCAGATGATAAATCAGTTTTACTATTAACAGCAGAAGATGCTACTTCCGATGACGATAATGACGATATTGAAAATGACGATGAAACGGGAAATGAAGGACTATTTTGGTACCTAATTCCAACAGCAATTTTGTTTGTGGCTTTGGTTATCGCACTCTGTGCATACTTCATGAAAAAAGTTACTATAAAGAAATGGGAAAGAAAGAAAGCAAGTGAATATGACAGAGAAGCAACTCTTTATAGAGATGTCGTAAGACGTGAGGCAGAGCAAATTCGTGACAATAAGATTAAAGAGTATGAAAATAAGATAAATGAAATAAAACAACAACTTGAAAAAATTGAACAAATTCATCAAGAAAATTTAAAACAACAACGCACTACACTTGGACAACAACAAATTACAAAATCGTCTGAACGTGATTTTAAAGCTTATGCTAGCAGACATACAAAACTTGAAAATCAAATAGAAGCTTTAAATGCAAAAATTGAATCGTTTAAACTTCCTGAATATCTTTTGTCGGTACAACGTTCAATCATATTGGAAAAAGTTAAAAAAGAAAAACTTGAAAAAGAAAAAAGGATTAAAGAAGAAAAAGCGAAAAAGAAAGCAGACAAACAAAAAAATAAAGGCTAACCAAAAGTTAGCCTTTTTTTAAGAAAATGTTGGCAGCATGCTATTTAGTATTTCAACATGTTCTTCTTCATTTTCCCTTATATGCCTTATGATATCAATAACAGCTTGATTTCTAAGTCTAGAGATGATGTCATCGTATTGTTTTATTGCACATCTCTCTCCACAAAGCGACGCTTCAATAATTCTCCTTGGATTTTGCACATAATCTATAAATCTTGTTGTAAAATAACCATCTCTATTTGGTGGATATGCCGTGTAAATTGGATTAACTCCAAGGCGAATCAATGTTTGACCCAACAAATTTAAATGATGCATTTCTTGCTCAGCTATTTGCATCAGTTGTCTAGACTGATTTGTATAACCTAAATTATCCAAAATTATAGCATAATAAGCATATTGTAAAATAGCACCAAGTTCACTATTTCTGCTAGCATAAGCTGGTGCAATAATTCTCGCACTTTGCAAATCTTCAGAAAGTGCAGATAAATCATAGTTGTATGTATTTGGTGTAATTATTTCTGCATTATCGTTATTTATCTCGTCTACGTTGTTTTGGGTGTCATTTCTAGTATCTTCCATAAAAAAACAACTCCTTTGTACTAAGATATATTCAAAAGAGTTGTTTTTTGTTACTATTAAACATTAAATCTAAAGAGCATTACATCACCGTCTTGAACTACATAATCTTTACCCTCTATTCGTACCTTACCTTTCTCTTTGGCAGCATTGTAACTTCCACATTCCACGAGATCCTCATATTTTACAACCTCCGCCTTGATGAAGCCCTTTTCAAAATCTGTATGAATTTTTCCTGCTGCCTGTGGAGCCTTTGTCCCCTTTTTTATCGTCCATGCGCGACATTCTGTCTCACCTGCTGTAAGATAACTCATAAGTCCAAGTAAGTCATAACTTGCTTTGACTAATTGATCAAGTCCACTCTGTTCAATGCCAAGTTCCTGTTTAAAAAGTTCTCTATCTTCAACATTTAGCTTAGTTAATTCTTCCTCAATTTTTGCACACAAAGCTATTGTTTTTGCATTTTCACTTTCTGCATATTTACGGACTGCATCTACATAGCTATTGCTTTTTCCAATATCATTTTCACCTATGTTAGCACAATATATGACTGGCTTTGTGGTTAGTAAAAAGAATGAATTTATAATCTTTTGCTCATCTTCATCATTTGCGATAACCGTCCTAGCATTCTTGCCCTCTTCCAATGCTTGTTTTATTCGCTTAAGAATATCTAACTCTTTTTCTGATTGTTTCTCGCCAACTCTTGCTAATTTGTATAACTTGTCATATCTTTTGTTCACAGTCTCTAAATCTGCCAAAATAAGCTCTAAATTAATAATCTCAATATCTCTGACTGGATCAACAGAGCTGTTAACATTGATTATGTTTGAATCATCAAAACATCTTACAACATGACAAATTGCATCAACTTCACGAATGTGGCTTAAAAATTTGTTGCCAAGCCCCTCACCCTTGCTTGCTCCTTTTACAAGTCCTGCTATATCAACAAACTCTATTGATGCGTAAGTTATTTTTTTTGTGTTATACATTTTACCAAGCACGTCAAGCCTTTCATCTTTGACATCAACAACGCCCACATTTGGCTCAATTGTGCAAAATGGATAATTAGCACTTTCTGCACCGGCTTCGGTTATTGCATTAAAAAGTGTGCTCTTACCTACATTAGGTAGGCCAACTACTCCTATTTTCATATTTTTTCCTTTTAATATAATTGTTTTATGTCCCAAGTCGTTTGAGTTTTTGTGTCTTTTAAAATAATACCTTTGTCTAGAAGTTTATTTCTAATATCATCTGCTAAGACATAATTTTTTTGCAATTTTGCGTTCTGTCTGCAGGATATTGCTTGTTCAATTTCAATGGAATTAATTCCCAAAATTTTGAGATATTTTTGCTTGATGTTTTGTATAAATTGACTTGGAGACTGTTTAAAAATTCCCAAAACATTTTGTATGAATGGCAAACATGAAGCAATTATGGAGGCATTTTGCGAATTTTTTGCTTTGGAAAAGTTTGAACATGTAACAAATAAATCTGCTATGACTTTTGAACTATTAAAATCATCATCCATGTTTTCAAAAAATTTGTTGACTAAATCCATATTTTCGCTGATTTCAAATTGTGAGATGTCTTGAAGCATGTTGTAAAAATAATATAAATTTTTTTCAGCCAAAGCCAAAGCATCATCTCCCAGATCTTGTGTTGAAGTGTAGTGGTTTGTCAGTATGGCAAGTCTAATTACTTCACTATCATAAGTTTTTAAAACATCATCAACAAGCATGAAGTTGCCAAGACTCTTGCTCATCTTTTGTCCATTTATTGTAATCAATCCATTATGAAGCCAGTATTTTGCTAAATCACAATCATTTGCACAATAACTTTGAGCAATTTCATTTTCATGATGAGGAAAAATTAAATCTTTTCCACCACCATGAATGTCAATTTGATCTCCTAAATAAGTTTTTATCATGGTGGAACATTCAATGTGCCAACCTGGTCTTCCAATGCCCCAAGGAGAAGAAAATCCAAAATCATCACCTGCAGAGTGCTTCCAAAGCGCAAAATCAAGTGTGTCTCGTTTATTATCTGCACTTTCAATTCTGACAGAATCAATAAGTTCATCTATTTTTCTATTGGAAAGCATACCATAACCATGGAATTTCTTCACATCAAAATACACATCCCCATCGCCGGTTTCATATGCAAAGCCTTTTTTAATTAAATTTTCAATAAATTCAATGATTTGTGGAATGGTTTTGGTAACTCTTGGCCTATAATCTGGTTCAGATACACCAAGATTTTTCCATGTTGTATTTATCTTTTCTATTCGCTCATCAGCTAGTTCAACGGGTGAGATACCCATTTGCTTTGCTTGAAGGACTAATTTATCATCAACATCGGTGTAATTTGAAGCATATTTTACATTGTAGCCTTTGAGTTTTAGGTATTTATATATCATATCAAATGTGATTGCTTGCCTTGCATGACCTAGATGTGCAAGTCCATTTATTGTCATACCGCATACATACATTTTTACTTCGTTGGAATTAATGGGTATAAATTCTTCTTTTTTTCTATGCAAAACATTATAGACTTTCATATTATTCCTCTATTTGAGATATTTTTTGTTTTTTAATTCTTGTAACTTTAAATTGTAATGCAAAGTTTTTATCTTTATATGTCAAAATGGCACAACAAAGTGCAGCCACAATTGCTCCAACAACTCCAGCTATCATATCAAACATTGTATCAAAAAGTGCGCTTTGTCCGACAAGTTCACCTGCGTGCTGCATATCCATATCAAATATTATATCTGCAATGAATTCATATATTTCCCAAAGGCCAGCAAAAGCAGTTGAGAATGCAAATACAAATATAAAGACATACATGACCGAACCAGAACTTTTTTTACCCAAGTGATTGACAAAAAACATGCCCAAAAAGCCTAACAGAAGACCACTTGCAAAATGCACCACAAGATCCCACCACCATACAATGTTGTATAGGTTTACAAATGTGCCAAGGTATATGCTTAAGAATAAAAATATATAAAATAAACTTGTGGCAGACAATGGAAATTGAATTTTAAATATCCACCTAAGAAGATAAGGAATGAACAAAATAAATATTGCCAATATCCTTTGCAAAAGTGGCATATAAGATGTGGTTACATTTTCCACAATGTCAACTATACAAAAAACAGTTGATATTATAAAAGCAACTAAAACTCCTACAAAAAGCATAATGTTCAGTGCATTAAAAGCATCAAAATTTCTTTATTGTTGACTACGCTCTACAAAACTTTTCATACCAAATAATTATTACACAAGAGATTAAATAAATCAACCATTTAAACATAAAAAAACTCACCTTTAGTGGCGAGTTTAAATTACATAGACAATTCATCATTTTTGTTTGAAACATCTTTTTGTTGTGAGTCCATATTGAAATTATTTTGAGCTTCGTGAAATTGCATACTGTTGTGTTGTTGAGTTTGTTTTTCTTGTTTTGGGTTGTATTTTTCTACTTGAACTTGTTTTTCAATAAACATTTCTTTTGAAACATCTTCTGCTTTCTTGTCAAGTACAACTCCTCCGACAATGCTTCCAACTCCACATGCTACGCAACCGATAACTGCGAAGATTGCACCAATACCGCTTAACAGGAAACTTGAACAGATAAGCGCAGTAGAAACTATTAATCCCGAATACTTTACCACATTTGCCCAAATATTAAACATTTTTTGTTTCTTTTTTAATTCTCTTTTTGTCATAAAATCTCCTTGCCGAAATAGTATATCATAAACAATTAGAATGTCAAGATCTACTTTTCAACATCTTTCATGGTTAGTGAAATCCTTTTCTTTTCAACATCAACCCCTATGACCTTGACCGTCACAACATCGCCTACTTTTAAAACTTCACTAGGGTGTTTGATATATCTGTCGCAAATTTGTGAAATATGCACAAGCCCATCTTGGTGCACCCCAATATCGACAAAAGCACCAAAATCTATGACATTTCTGACAGTCCCGGTGAGTACCATGCCCTCTTTTAGATCTTCTAGCGACAAAAGATCACTTCTAAGCACTGGTTTTGGCATGCTTTCGCGGATATCTCTTCCAGGACGCAAAAGTTCTGTGACTATATCATTTAATGTCGGAATACCAACATTGCAAAGTTTTGCTACTTTTTCCTCTCCCTCATTTTTAATCAAACTTGGCAAAATAGCTAAATTGCCATTTTTTACATCTTCGCTATCAAGGTTAAAATGGTCTAAAAGTATTTTTACAGCGCCATAACTTTCTGGATGAACAGCGGTATTATCCAAAACATTGTCGCCGTCAGTTATGCGCAAGAAACCCGCACATTGCTCATAGGCTTTTTGTCCTAAACCCGATACTTTTAAAAGTTGCTCTCTATTTGAGTAATGTTTAATATCTTTACGATACGCAACAATGTTTTTGGCTGTTTTGGTGTTTAAACCTGAAACAAACTCTAAAAGTCTAACTGATGCCGTATTTAAATCCACACCAACACTATTTACACAATCTTCAACAACTCCGGTGAGAACCTCTGTAAGCCTTGCCTGTGGCATGTCGTGTTGATATTGACCCACACCTATGGATTTAACATCAATTTTTATCAGTTCACTTAGTGGATCCTGAAGTCTTCTTGCAATACTTACTGCACTGCGTAAATTTACATCAAAATCTGGGAACTCTTGAGCGCCAAGTTTAGATGCACTATAAACTGAAGCACCTGCTTCATTAACCATAGCATAGGAAACTTGACGTGGTATATGTTTTAAAAGTTCCACAACAAATATTTCACTCTCCTTGCTTGCAGTGCCGTTTCCAATGGCTATGATATCGACTTTATGTTTTAAAATAAGTTTTGAAAGAATTTCCATACTTTCTTCAGTCTTTGACTGTGGAGGTGTTGGATATACGACTGCAGTGTCTAAAACGTCGCCCTTTTGGTCAATTATGGCAATTTTACAACCCATTCTGTATCCCGGATCAAAACCCATTATGACATTATTCTTTAAAGGTGCTTGCAAAAGTAGTGGGCGAAGATTGACATCAAACATCTTGATGGCCTGTTCATTTGCTTTGTCCGTTAAAGCAGTTCTAAGTTCTCTTTCAAGTGATGGAAACAACAATCTTTGATAGCTATCGAGGATAGTGTTTTTAATTAATTCATTGGTAAAATCGTTATCTTTTAGATACACTTTTTCTATATCTTTGATTGCTAACTTTTCATCTAAAATTATATTTACTTTCAAGCAATCTTCTTTTTCACCACGGTTTATGGCTAAAATTCTATGACTTGGTATCTTGCACACCTGTTCTGCGTAATCTGCATACATTTCATAAGTCTTATTTTTTTCATTCTCAAGAAGTTGTGTTTTTATGCTCGCTTGAACTTGTAAAAGCTCACGCAATGTTTTTCTAAGTTCACTGTCATCACTTATAATTTCAGCTACGATATCCAAAGCGCCGTTTATTGCTTCTTCTGTATTTTTAACATCTTTGTCTGGATCAACATACTCTTCGGCAATAATTTTTGGCTCGCATGTTAAATTTTGAGCGAGCAATATGTCGGCTAAAGGTTGCAAACCTTTGCTTATCGCCACCGACGCACGGGTTTTTCTTTTTGGCTTGTATGGTCTGTAAATATCCTCAACTTCTGTCAAAGTTTTGGCTTGGCTAAGTTTTTGCTCTAATTCATCAGACCATTTTTCTTGTTCTTTTATGCTATTTTCCACTTCTTGCTTGCGTTTTTCTAAGTTACGCAAATAATTTAGCCTGTCGTTCATCTCTCTTAAAATTTGGTCATCCAAACTTCCAGTAAGCTCTTTTCTGTACCTTGCAATAAAAGGAATAGTGTCGCCGTCATCTAACATTTTGACGATATTATCCACTCTGTCTAGTCTAACATCAAATTCTTTTGATAGTGTTTCATTTATATTCATTTTTTAACCTCTCTTTGATTTCATTAACTTTCTTGTAAATTGTATCCACATCCTCACGAAGGAACTTGCCATCTCTGTATAATATTTCGCCGTTAACCATAGTCAAATATACATCTGAAGATTTTGCGCTGTACACAAGGTGTGAAAGTAAATTATCGTTTGGCTGCATGTGTGGTTTTTGTGTGTCGATTAAAATTAAATCAGCTTTTTTACCCACTTTAACTTCGCCACAATCAAATCCTAGAGCTTTGGCACCATTTATTATTGACATTTTCAAAACTTCTTTTGCTCTGACAACACTTGCATCAGATATATCCACTTTTGATAACGTAGCTACCAAAAACATCTCTTTAAACATATCCAAACTGTTATTTGAAGCCGCACCGTCAGTACCTATTGATATATTTATATTTTTATTTTGCATAGCATAGACAGGAGCAATTCCACTTGCCAATTTTACATTACTCGATGGACAGGTACATATATTTGCATCATAGTCAGATAGTATTTGCAAATCATCTTTGTCCATATGCACACAGTGGTAACATAGAGTTTGTCTGTCAAAAAAGCCCAAACTTTCAAGATACTGAGGTGGTGTCAACCCACCATTATTCACCGTGCAATTCCCAACCTCTTCAAGTGTTTCGCATAGGTGTATGCTCATGGGTAAGTTGTATTTTGCAGCAAAATCCACACATTGTTCAATCTCAGAACTCGAGGTTGTGTAAATTGAATGAACATAGATACAAGGCTTAATCATCTCGCCGTCGCAAAGACTTAATTGCGACTTTAAAAAATCCACCAAATTCTCCACTTTGCGAGTTGACGGCCCAAAGCCCACTCTTGCCCTAAGCCCAGATTGTTTAAGTGCCTTGATTATACTTTCATTTTCAAAATAACACTCTTCTATACAGGTAATTCCAGAAGCCAAATACTCCAAAATGGCAAGTTTTTCGCCCCAAAAAATATCCTCAGCCGTCAATTTGTTTTCAAGTGGAATAATGTTATCAAAAAGCCAATTATTTAGTGGCATATCATCACAAGCACCACGAAGCAAAGTCATTGGAGAATGACAATGCGCATTCACAAATCCCGGCATTAAAATATTGTTGTGACAATCTATTATTTCGTCAAAAGACAACTTTGGAATAATTTCACCAACATAAATTATAGTATCCCCTTCAACGACAACATGACCCTGCAAAAAATTGCTTATCTCAGCATCTAAAATTTTTGCATTTTTAAATAAAATTCTCATAAAAAGCCCTTAATTTTGTCATATTAAAATCAGTATAATTATATCAAAAGGAGGAGAAAATGCAAAATAAAAAAATCATTCTTCATTGCGATGCCAATAATTTTTATGCTTCCTGCGAATGTGCATTGAATCCTTCAATCAAAGACCAACCTGTTGCCGTGACCGGTGAAGTAAGTAAAAGAAATGGAATTGTACTTGCAAAAAACGAACTGGCAAAAAAATACGGTGTTAAAACTGGAGATGTGATTTTTGAGGCAAAAAGAAAATGTCCTGATCTTGTTTGCGTTCGACCACACCATAAAGTTTATGAAAAATATTCAAGAAGAATAAGATCAATCTATGAAGAATATACCGACAAAGTGGAGCCTTTTGGAATTGATGAGTGTTGGCTTGATATAACAGATACATTAAAATTTTTTGGATCTGCCATGGATGTGGCAAACACACTTAGAAAAAGAGTTAAAGAAGAATTGGGGTTGACAATTTCTGTAGGTATCAGCTTTTCAAAAACTTTTGCAAAACTCGGTAGCGATATGAAAAAACCGGATGCTGTCACGGTTATTTCTTTTGATAACTTTAAATCTATGACCTATCACCTTCCACTGAGCAGCATAATTGGTATTGGTAGAAAACTTGAGGCAAAATTAAACAGACTAAATATTTTTACCTTAGGTGACTTGGCAAAATATGACGAGAATATAATAAAAAAAAAATTTGGCATTGTTGGTGAAAAATTACAAAAAAGTGTTCAAGGCATTGATGATGATGAGGTTCAAAGTGTCAACGACAGAAAAATAGCAAAAAGTGTTGGAAATGGAACAACCACACTTGTGGATGTAAAAAACAAAAAGGAACTCAGAAGTGTTGTCATGTTTTTGTGTGATGAAATTGCAACAAGGCTTAGAGCCAAGCATCTCGCAGGCTCAACAATTTCTGTCAGCATTAGAAAAAACGACCTTTCTTGGAGCAGTAAAAGTCACACTATAGCCAAAAACACCAATACATCTAAAGAAATATACCTTGCCGCTATGGATATTATTGACCAAATTTGGAAAGAAACCTGTCCACTTAGGAGCATAAGAATCAGTGTATCGAACTTGGACAGTGACAACCTAACGCAAATGGATTTGTTTGACACTCAAAACAACAGAAATAAATTGGAAAATACCATAGACAAAATAAGACAAAAATATGGCTATGATAGTATTTCACCATTGATTACAAAAAACAGCAAACTTATAAACAAAGAGGCATTAAGAATTGAAGATGACGAAGATGACGATTTATTTTAACTTTTTTGCATAGATGTCAAGCCCCTTCTCTACCTTTTCAACATACGTCTTGGTTTCTTGGTATGGAATGACATCAAGTGTTTTGCCATCACTTGAATAATCGCTGTTTTTTAGCCAGGTTCTTACAACGCCTTCCCCTGCATTGTAGGCACACAAGACAACTCGTGTATCTTCAAAAATATTTTCTAGGTATGATAGATAATATGTCCCCAGCCTTATGTTGTACTCTGGAAGATATAACATATCTTGACTATATTCAATTCCCATTTTTTTTGCTAACCATTCCCCTGTGGATGGCAAGATTTGCATAAGTCCGATTGCACCTTTTGTTGAAACTGCGTTTGCATCAAAACTACTCTCTGCATTAATTAAACTTGCAACTAAATTGCTTTCCACTTCATACTGTGATGAATAGGATATGATTGTATCTTTATACTTAATTGGATAAAGAATATAACTTAAACATAAAAAAAGATATATGCCCACAATGGCAATAGTCACAAAAATAATTGATATGACTGCAGCTTTTTTCATATATGTATTTTATGAAAAAAGCAACTTTTTAATACAAATTAAATTGAGATTTCTCGCTTCGCTCGAAATGACACATAGGCAAAAACTGCGCTGACGGCACACTTTTGCCACAAGTGGCAAAAGGTAGTGCTTGGTGCTTGTTTTTGCCTGATTCTCGTGGCCAAACGAAAATCGCACTTCGTTGGCGATTTTGCCACGACTCCAAGGAAGGAATGCGCTGCATTCCTTGGCTCTGAAATGCCTCACAATGTTCGACAAGACACCGCAGACCCTTGTCATCCCTAGGAACTTTTGTTCTAAGGAATCTCACCCAAGAAATGCAATGGATACCTCACTTCGTTTGGGATGACACAAAGGAATGTGTTTCGACATGACACGGAGTGGTGTCGCTCAAAATATATCACTTGAAATAAAGCAATGAAATTAAATAATTAATTGTTTTTTAACTAAATTAGCAAGAGAAATTGTTAAAATAATTGATAACAATATGCCAGATAAAATATCTGTGAAATAATGTTGCCCTAGATACATCCTGGATATTGCCACAAAAATTAAAAATAAAATGCACAAAGCTACCAAAAATATTTTAGTCCATTTTTTCTTGCATTTTTGTAAAATAAAAATAATTAAAAAAATTATCATCGTGGTAGCACAAATCATATGTCCACTAGGAAAACTTTGACCAAGTGCCTCAGCTTTGTTTATTATGTTTGCATCAATTTCAAATGGTCGTGGTCTATTGAAAAAAAATTTTAATATGTAATTAAAACAAACATTAATTGTGGTGCAAAGCGCATAATAAATTGCAAATTTTTTATTAGCAAAAAATAAAAAGAAAATAAATAATAAAAATGCACCCAAAAAACTTGCAAATAAGCTTATTATCCAAAAAAACATATCAAAAAACCCATTTTGTATGCTTTGAATAATTTTAATTAATTCTAACTCCCACTGCATGATATTATTATATCAAAAAAATAAAATTTTCCAATAAAAATAATGAGGTTTCTAATTTATAATAAAAACAGCGACATTGAGAATGTTTAGAGATTCCTCGTGGCAAAGCCACTCGGAATGACAGAAAATCTTTTATGATTTTGTGCCATTTTTTACGATTATTCTGCGTATTTTGACATTTTCACGACCATTCTTCGTATATTTGAAAAAATAACACAAAATCAGGGTCTTTTACTAATTTATAATAAAAAAACACTAGTATGTTTTTAGCATACGAGTGTTTATAAGGTATCATGTCAAGCGATGGCCTACATGTCCTTTCGAACGAAGTGAGAAATATCATTGCGCCGGGCAAGATTCCTCGTGGCAAAGCCCTCGGAATGACAATGTTTTACCATTAGCTTACAGTAGGATACAGATTATTCCGCCTTTGCCCTCGTTGACAATTCTGCCAACAGTTTTTCTCATTTTGCGTTGCGCTTCAAGTGGCATGGCTGTGAGTTTATCGGAAATGCCATCACTCACCAATGATTCAAGGGTTTTGCCAAACATATTGGTCTGCCATACACTTTCTGGATTGGTCTCAAATTCGTCTTTAAGATATTGAACTAAGTCTTTTGATTGTTCTTCTGTCCCAACCAATGGGTTGATCTCGGTTTCAACATCGACCTTCATGATGTGCAAGCTTGGTGCAGTTGCTTTGATTTTTACACCATATCTTCCACCTTGTTTTACCACTTGTGGAGCTTCGAGCACCATGCTATCAAGTTTTGGAACAACAACTCCATAACCATTTTCATCAACTTCGTCAAGTGCTTTGGCAAGTTTGTCATATTGAGTTTTGGCAAATGCTAGTTCTTTGATATAGCGCACAAGATGGAAATCGTCTTGAATTGGTGTTCCACACTGATTGGATAGCACTTTGTAGAACAGAGATTGACGAGGTTTTACATCAAACATTATTGTGCCCTCACCCATCCTTATTGAGCCAATAGTGAGAGGTTCAAAATCTTCACTTTCCAAAAAGGCAACATTGGTTTTATCTATCTGTCCTATTTTTTCTGCACCTTCACCAAACTTTTTGACTTCTTCAATTATATCGCAAATGATTTTATCGTCGCCGTCAAGTGCACACAACCAATCTGGCATTCTGACCTTTAAAGAACGTATAGGGAATTCAAGTAATACTTTTTCAAAAATGTCCTGAATATCATTTTCAGATAATTCTTTAACATTTATTGCAAGTGTTGAGACATCGTATTTTTGTTGTAAACTTTTTGCTAGGTTTTGAGTTTCTTCACTTTTAGGATTCTTTGAATTTACAACTAATACAAAAGGCTTTCCCGTGTTTTTGAGTTCATCCACCACTTTTTGCTCTGCCTCAACATAGGCCGAACGAGGCAAATCACTGATAGTACCATCGGTGGTGATTGCAATACCTATGGTTGAATGTTCTGTTATGACCTTCTCAGTTCCAATGCGTGCAGCTTCTTCAAAAGGCATTTCTTTTTCTGACCAAGGTGTTTTGACTAATCTTGGTTTATCATTTTCTTCATGACCCATAGCACCACTTATAAGATATCCGACACAGTCAACCAATCTTACAGACAGATCAACATTGTCCAAATGCACGTTTATGGCATTTTCAGGAACAAACTTGGGCTGAGTTGTCATGATTGTTTTACCCTCAGCACTTTGAGGTAATTCATCAATCGCTCTTTCCTTTTGTTGTTCGTTCTTTATATTTGGAATGACCAAATTTTGCATAAATCGTGATATAAACATAGATTTACCACTTCTTACAGGTCCAACCACTCCTATATATATATCACCATTGGTGCGCTTTTTTATGTCTTCGTATATTTCAAATCTTTCCATATAACCTCCGTGTGATACTTTAATGTATGATGTCAAAATTTGTAATATGCCTAAATAAAAAAAATTATAAAAATAGAACAAATGTTTGTTTTTTGTTAAAAGTGTGCTATAATAGTCATGGAGGAAAGATGAAACAATATTTGATTTTTGGAATTTTTTTATTTGTTTTAAATAGACAAAAAACAACTGCTAAAGAAATAGCAGAATGTTTTGAAATAAGTACAAGGACGGTGTATAGATACATAGATTGCCTTTGCATGTCGGGAGTAAAGATCACCTCTAGTATTGGCAAAAATGGTGGCATTTCCATAAACAAAGATTTCAACATTGAAAATTATGTTTTATCCAATGATGAAAAGCAATTGATTAAAAACAATATTAGACAATATGACCCTCAGGTGTCAAGGGTGATCAATAAGATATGTTGAAGAATGTTTATTTATCTTTTCGCATATTTATTCATTGAATTTGGCTTGTAATCTGCTAATACGCTTGATGTGAATGTATATTTATGCTTATTTTGACGATTGAAGCGAGAGATGGCAATTTGAATAAGTTTGTCTAAGAGTTCAAAAAAATCATATTTATTTTTCCATAAATAAAATGCAAGAGAGCCCGGTATTGTGTTTATCTCGTTGATATAAACCTCGTCATCTTTGACCATATAATCTATTCTGACAACTCCCGAGAGGTCAAAAATTTTCCAAACTTTTTGGGAAATATTTTTAATTTCATCTATTACACCCTTGCCAAGGTTCGGATCTAAAATTTTCTTTGCATGACTATCGGTATATTTTTTATCAAAATCCAAAAAGTTTTGCCATGAAAGTGGCTGCTCAAGTCTTGAAAATTCTGGCCGTGTATCGCCAAGACAAGAAATGTTTATTTCTTTGAAGTCCTCAAGGCATTTTTCAACAATTACCCTACTATCATAGTAAAAAGCTATTTCTATTGCTTGGGAAAGTGACTTTAAATCTGTTGATTTGTTTATACCAATACTACTACCCAAATTTGATGGTTTGACAATCAGAGGAAAACCCAAGGCATTTACTATTTCTTCAAGTTTGCTTTCTTTGTCATCATCAGCAGTTATCAGTCTATAATCAACGCAATTTATGTTATTAGCTTTAAATATATCTTTCATAATAACTTTATCCATGCAAGTGCTACTTCCTAGTATTGATGACGAAGTGATTGGAATATGCGCCAAATTCATCACAGCATTCAATGTTCCGTCCTCTCCGCTGTTGCCATGACAACAATTTATTGCACAATCTATCTTCATTCTCTTTTTAAACAAATTTTTAACAATAACCTCACCTTTGCCGTAAGCGAATGTAACTTTCTTAAATTTCTCTACTTCACCTATGTATGTTTTGGGGTTAGTGTAATCATCTGGAATTATAAATTCGCAGTTATGTGTTTGATAGATCGGTATAATATTATATTTTTTTTTATCTAAGTTTTGCATAACTTGAAGAGCAGTTAACACAGAAATATCATGTTCCACACTTTTTCCACCATACAAAATTGCTATATTTTGCATTGCACACACCTCACCTATATTTTTATTCAAATAAACATATATTGGTGAAAAAAAACATAAACTTTAAACAAATTAAAAAAATTGTATTGTAATTTTGCTATTTAGATGTTATAATAAGTCGAAAGAGTTAGGAGGAAATATGTTTTCATTACTTTTAGAGGCAACATTGCTTGAGTTTTTGCAAACACCTAATAAATTGGTAGGAATTATCTTGGCAGCCCTGGGCTTCGCTTTGTCTATCCTTGCAAAGAAAATAACTAAAGTAGCAAGGAAGACGGATAATCCAAGCAGTAAGGACCCTATTTACCTTATATTGCTAGCTGTAGCATTGTGTCTGATACTAGTTGGTATGATAATTACAATAGTATAATAATTTCTCACAAAGCACTCAAACGTAGTGCTTTTTTTTATAATTTGGGAACATTTTAAAGATTTTTTTCGTATTCTATTGACTTTAAGAAAATTATATAACATAATGATATTACTATGAAAAAAGCAATTTTATACACTGATGGTGCCTGTTCTAACAACCCTGGCATGGGGGGATGGGCATGTATTCTTAAATTTAATAGAAAAGTAACGGAAAACTCTGGTTTTGAAGCCGACACAACCAACAACAAGATGGAACTTATGGCAGTTATCAAAGGGCTTGAGATGTTGCCTGAAAAGTGCAATGTTGAAATATTTAGTGATAGTGCATATGTTGTCAACGCATTTTTGCAGGATTGGATTACGACTTGGGAAAAAAGAAATTGGCGCAATTCTGAAGGCAAAGTTGTTAAAAACTTGGAGCTTTGGCAAAGGCTTATTGAGTTGAATGCATACCATAAAATAAAATGGAACAAAGTCAAAGGACACAGTGATGATGAATTGAATAACCGCTGCGATCAGTTGGCTAAAGATGAAATTATAAAACACTTATCTGATTAAAAAAACTAGGACAAACCTAGTTTTTTTAATTGTTATATATTATTCTTCGGCAATGTTCACATTCCAAAAAACCATTGCGCTTTAATTTGTCTAAATTGGCCGATGGCAATTCCATCCTACACCCACCACAGGCCTTATCAACGACTGGGACAAAGATAGGAAATACCTTGTCCGCTCTTCGCTGCTTGTATTTTGACAAAAATGTAGGATCCATATTTTCTTCAACTTTTTTTATTTCCTGTTTTAAACTATCAATTTGGGGTTTTAATTTGTTTGAAAGAGCCTCAAATGCTTGTTTATGAAGAGTATATTTTTTTCTTGCATCATTGTACCTTTTTCTAGCAGCATCAAACTCACCAAGACAAGAATTGACCTGCTCAGCAAATGCCAACATTTTTTTCTCTAAAATATCTATATTATCTATCATGCCTTTTGTGGTAGAAACAAGTTTTTCAAGTTCTTCCTTAGAAATGTCGCTTGTTTTTTTATTGACAAGTTCGCCACATTTTTTTATATTGTCGTCATATGCCTTTTTTAAATCTGAATACTGTTTTATCAGTTGTCCAGCTTCTTTTTCCAGATTGTTGGATTTGTTTTGTGCATCTTTGACAACATTTATCATAGCATGATAAATTTTCTTATCTTCGCTTTCATCAAGTTGCCTTTCAAGTTTCAAAATTTCAAAATCTTGTTTTTGATAGGCCAAAATTTGTTGTATATCCATAATTACTCCTTTCTATAGGATAAAGTCATCACTCCATAAAGTCAACAAGTTTTTTGCTTCTATTTGGATTTCTAAGTTTTTTTAATGCTTTTGCTTCTATCTGTCTTATACGCTCTCTTGTAACATTAAACTCCTTGCCTACTTCCTCTAAAGTTCTAGGATGAGAGTCATCAAGTCCATATCTAAGTCTTATAACTTTTTGCTCGCGTGGGGTCAAAGTTTCAATTACCCCTAATAACTGTTCTCTGAGTAGATTTTGAGTTGCGACTTCAACAGGTGATTTAACAAGCTCATCTTCAATAAAATCTGCCATTTTGCTGTCTTCTTCCTCGCCAACAGGAGTATCAATTGAAATTGGTTCCTGTGCAATTTTTTGAATTTCAGCCACTCTTTCTTCAGTTACATCCATGGCTTTGGCAATCTCCTCTAAAGTTGGATCTCTGCCCAATTCTTGAAGAAGTTGACGTTTGACACGTGTGAGTTTGTGAATGGTTTCAACCATATGGACTGGAATTCTTATTGTACGAGCCTGATCTGCCATAGCACGTGTAATGGATTGACGAATCCACCACGTTGCGTATGTGGAAAATCTGAAGCCTTTAGTGTGGTCAAATTTTTCAACGGCTTTCAAGAGTCCAATATTGCCCTCTTGGATAAGATCCAAAAATTGCATACTTGTTCTTCCAGCGTATCTTTTTGCTATGCTAACCACAAGCCTTAGGTTTGCTTCTGAAAGTTTTGCCTTTGCATATTCATCACCGTTAAGCATGCGTTTTGCAAGATCAATTTCTTCTTCACTGGTAAGAAGTGGGACTTTCCCTATATCCTTTAAATACATCTTTACAGGGTCATCAACACTTACTTGGCTGACTAAATCATCAAAATTTTCTTTCTCTACATCT
The DNA here is from genome assembly GCA_944383375.1 of uncultured Clostridia bacterium. Classification (GTDB taxonomy): domain Bacteria; phylum Bacillota; class Clostridia; order Christensenellales; family UBA1242; genus UBA5893. Next base: position 106,036 of record CALWPG010000001.1, read on the forward strand.
GGGTTTTCAGCTTTGATAATTTTTATATTTGCATTTTCTATTGCTTGCATAACCTGTTCTATCTCTTCAGCTGATGCCTCATGTTTGAGCAAACGGAAATATATATCCTCTTCGTTTAGAGAACTTTTTTTGGTGCCTATTTCAATTAACTTTGCAAGTTCTTGTTCTAATTTTTCTCTCAAATTTCTAATCCTCCAAATTTTTATTCTTTAGTTTTTTTTGAATTTCATTTATTTTCTTTAGTATTTCCAATCTTTGAGTATTATCTGCCTGTGTGTCAATTTGTTTTGTATATTGTTTAATTTTATCTTTTAAATATTCTTCCCTTATCTTCCATATACATTCTTCGTAATACTGACTTGGATTTTGAATTTCTTCAAAATTGTAGTCTATAAGTTCCTTTATGGCAACGTCATTTTCTACATCAAAGTTATCGAAAAGGTTGCTTATTAAAAATGCTTTATTGCTTTGATGGTATGACAACAGGATGTCATAAAGTTTAATATACGATGGATTTTTTAGATATTTTCGAAGATCAAAATTAAAATTTGCATATTCCTTTTTAAAACACAAACTTGCAAGTACAAATTTAACTGCTTTAAGTTGTGCATCCTCAAAATATTCAATATGTGATTTTTCCTCCACACTATCCTGTTTCACAGAGGAAACCAAATCACGTTTTAGAATTTCAATTGGAATATTTGTCAAGTTTTTAATCACATCAAGGTATAACTGTTTTTCGCTGTTGGTATTAAGTTCATTGACAATATTTATTGCAGTGCTTACAAATTTTGCCTTCTGATCAATTTTATTCAAGTCATATTGTTCCAATTTATGATAGATTTTAAACACGACATGATCCATTGCATTGTCTAGAAGTTTTTGGTAAGCTTCCTTGCCATTAGCTTTTATGTATTCATCTGGATCCATTTTATCAGGAATTTTGATTGCCTTGACATTTAGTCCGCCTTCAACCAAAGTGTCGATCGTCTTAACTGTTGCATTTTGACCCGCACTGTCACCATCTAAGGACACTATCACATTTTCACAAAGGTATTTAAGTTGTTTTGCATGATATGGCGTAAGAGCTGTTCCCAAACACGCAACACAATTTTTATAACCTGCTTGATGAAGTGCAACTACATCCATTTGTCCTTCAACTATGATTATGTAATCTAGATTATGTTGTTGTTTTAGTTTTTTCAAAAAGTTTATACCAAACATTGTCTTGCTTTTGTCAAACACCAAATTATTTGATGAGTTTTTGTATTTTGCATAGTCTGTTGGCACAATACTCCTTGCGCTGAATCCAACGCATTCATCCATGATATTGTATATAGGAAATATGAGTCTTTCACCAAAGGCATCAAAGTATTTGTCTTTATATTCAACCACACCGCTCGCGAGCATATCTTCGTAAGAAAAGCCTTTGGTTTTCAAAAATGTTACAATATCGGTCCAATTCTTGCTGTAACCAATATGAAACTCGTTTAATGAAGTACGTGTGAATTTGCGCGATTTTACGTACTCTTGAGCTTTTTTAGCCGAAGGGTCATAAAGATTAGCTTCATAGTGCCTTGCACTTTCTGCCAAAATATTCATGATAACTTCTTTTTGTTTTTTGCGCTTTTGCAAGTTTTGATCACCTTTAAAGGCTGGGATCTCCATGTTGGCATTTTTTGCCAAGATTTCAATTGCCGTCATAAAATCACAACTTTCAATCTTTTCAATAAAAGTAATTACGTCCCCATGCTCTTTACAACCAAAACAATGATAGTACTGCTCCAAAGGGTTTATGCTCATTGAAGGCGTTCGTTCGTTATGGAAAGGACAGCATGTCCAAAAATTTTTACCTTTTTGTGTCAACGTCAAATAGCGCGACATTACTGTCACGATATCATTTTTTGATTTAAGTTGTTCTATCCAGGTTTCGTCAAAGCCTCTATTCAAAAAAAATACCTCTTACGCATCACAAAATTACAATTACATTATTCGACACATAAAAGATATTTCCTTTATTTTTTTGTTTTTTGTGTTATTTTTTTATTACTTTTATTCAGTTATTAAAATAACTGTGGAATTCTGATCAATTTGCGTTCCGGCTGGAGGTAATTGCCTTAGCACGCTTCCTCCATTTCCGTCAATTTCATAACTTAGTTTCAATGAGTTCAATGTCAATACGGCATCTGTCAAACTTTTACCAACAAGGTCAGGCATGGTCACATAATTAACCTCTACATCGGCCACGGGTTTGTCGCCTAAATAAGATATGATTTGACTTAAAATTTCTTTACCATATGGAGATGCAACAACACTGCCATAATATGCTCCTGCACCCGGTTCGTCAACAAGTATAAGCATAACATATTTTGGATTTGAAGCTGGATAAGTTCCTATGAAACTGGAAATATACTTGCCCTGCGCAATGGCACCATTTTCATATTTTTGAGCTGTTCCCGTCTTACCTCCAACATCATAGCCCGGAACAAAACTGAATTCCTCCTGCTTGTTTACAACCTTTTTAAGCATATCATTTAATACATTTGATGTGTTTTGAGAAATGGTTGTGTTTTTGATTACTGCTTCATTGGTGTATTTTTTTATACCGTCAACTGATGTTATATTTTTGATAATGCTAGGAGTATAAAGATATCCTCCATTTACTGCACTACAGACTGCAGTGACTAGTTGAAGTGGTGTGACTGCAACTGCTTGCCCAAAACCTATACGTGCAAGATCCACATTTTTGACATTTGCTTGGTTCATAAGTATTCCACTGCTTTCTGAGGCTATTTGTATTCCAGTTGTACTGCCAAGGCCAAATTTTTTTAAATAATCATAAAAAACGTCAGTTCCCATTCTTTGACTTAAAGCCATGAAGACACAGTTACAAGAATTGACCAAACCTTGAGTGAGGTCAATTGAGCCATGTCCAATTGATTTCCAGCACCTAATTCTTTGACCATCCACTGTTGCGCTTCCTCCACAGTAGAAGTGATCACTTAATTTCGCATTACCGCTTTCTATTGCAGAAGCCATTGTAAGTATTTTAAAGGTGGATCCTGGCTCATAAACGTCTACAACTATTTTATCACGTGTCATTTCCAAAAGATTTGCAGTGTCATCTCTTGGGATATTATTTAAGTCAAAACTAGGTTTTGTACTACTTGCAACAATTTCTCCGTTTGTTGCATCCATAATTAAGCATGAAACACTTTTGGCTTTTTGCTCAATCATCACCTTTTCAAGTACACTTTCAACTATACTTTGTATATTGACATCGATTGTGAGTGTTACATTGTCACCAGCGACACCATCTATGTAGGTACGAAGAGAGTTTTCTATCTCTTTTCCCTGAAGGTCACTTTGAACTAAAAAATATCCATCTTCACCGCTTAGTGCATCATTAAAATATGCCTCAACACCTGCTTGACCGGTGTTGTCAACTGTTGTAAAGCCCAATATCTGAGTTAAAAGGTCACCATATGGATAATATCTTTTTATACTCTCAGATAAAAAGACACCACTTAAATTTTCAAGTGCAATACTTTTAGCCGTTTCGCTATCCACCTGAAGTTTTACCAAAACCTCAGATACAGTTGTAATACTGGCCTTGTTGTAAACCAAGTCATAGCTCATATTCAATTTTTGTGACAAAAATTGAGCAACTTTACTTGCGTCTTTTATCTCTCTACCACGAACATAGACATCATAAGAAGTGAAAGAGACTGCCAATGTGGCCCCGTTTACATCGTAGATTTTACCTCGTTCTGCAGTTATAGGCAAGTCACGTGTCCACTGAGACAAGGCAAGATTTTGAAGCCTTTCACTACCAAATATACAAACAAATGCCAATCTTATCACAAGTGCACCAAATAAAAAGGATATCGCTAACAAAAATGCTGATATCCTCTTTCGTAAACTATGTAATGTAAATTCCTTGTCTTGCAAATTAGCCTCCAAACAAATGTCTTAGCCAATTACAAATACTATCAAACCAATTACTTTCCTGCTCATACTCAGTTGGGTCATCTAGTGGCTGAGGTGTTATAGTTATCACCTCCTCAATAGGAAGTAACGAACCCTCTCCCGTCTGTGGTGGCACATCGTCGGTTGCATCGTTGAGTTTTTCTATCTTACTTAGATATTGCGCGATATTGACATTATACTCCTGCGAAGTTGCGGATTCGGTTGCAATACTTGAAGAAGTAGATGCAAGTTCAATAGAATTGCCTATTATCCAACCAACCAAAATTGCCATTAGACAACAGAACACCCCCGTAAGTAATCGAAACCTAAATTTATAACCTTTCTGATTGCTTTTATTTGTGCTTTCAATTTCTTCAATACTTACTTCATCAGCACTTGGTTCAATCATAAGGCTTGTATTATACAAACTTTCAACACTTTCTTCCACCGCATCAGTTTGCTCAGTTTCAACGTCCTCATGAGTATGCTGTGCCTCTTCTTTCTCTTTCTCTTCTTTTTCGCGTTGATTTTCCAAGATTTGTTTTTTTAGTTTTTCAAGTTTGTCATCACTTTTTTCAGCTTTTGGTGAACTTTCTTCTATTTCAACTTTTTTTGTCAATGAATCACTGGAAAACAAATTGATTTCTGGAAGAGTATGTACATGTTCAACTTCTTTTTGCGCATCCTGAGTTTGGATGACTTTTTCCAATGTAATGGTTTGAGTACTTTCATTGTTTTGGTTTTTAAAATCCATATTATACATACTCCTTTTATTTCAATTTTATTACCTTATGTATATCACATCAAAAAATTTTTGGCAATATTTTTTAGAGTTTTTCAATAATCCTAAGTTTTGCAGATGTGGAGCGTGAATTTTGCTTTTGTTCGCTTTCTGATGCAATTATTGGTTTTTTATTTACAAGTTTAATACTTTTTTTATGCCCACAAATACAAATTGGTGTACCTGGTGGACAAATACAGTCAGTGGCACAAAGTTTGAAAGCATTCTTTATTATTCTATCTTCCAACGAATGGAATGTAAGCACTGCCATTCTACCTTTGCTTTTCAACTTTTGAATTAGAAACATAACAGTTTCAAACAGATTATCCAATTCCTTATTAACTTCAATTCTTATAGCTTGAAACGTTTTTTTATGCGCACCATTTCTTGAAAATACAACTTTTTTAGGCATGCTTTGCTCAATTATTTGTGCAAGTTGTTTGGTTGTGTTTACAGGCCTATTTTTTACAATATTTGAGGCTATACTTTTTGCGAACTGCTCCTCTCCGTATTCTTTGATTACTCTCGTTAGATGATTTAAAGAGTATTTGTTTACAACATCATAGGCAGATAGCTGCTGACGTTTATCCATTCGCATATCTAGTGGCGCATCATATCTAAAACTAAAGCCTCGAGATGCAGTATCAAGTTGATAAGAACTAACACCAAGATCAATTAAGACTCCATCTAGTAAATCTATATTAAGACCTTGTAATATGTTTTTAACATCTTTAAAGTCTCCTCTTATGAGGGTGACATTATTCATATTTTGAAAACGCTTTTTGCATGCATTTATAGCATCTTCGTCTTTATCTATACCAATAAGCATACCATTTGGGCCAAGGTGTTTCAAAATTTCACTACTGTGACCGCCACCACCAATTGTACAATCAAGATAAATACCATCGGGTCTAATGTTTAGACCCGATGTTACTCCATTTAGCATTATTGGGATGTGATTAAAATTATTTTGTGTATTCATTTTTAACATCTTGTATGAGTGACGACCAATCTATATCACCATCTGTTGTAAATTGGTCAAGTTTGCCGCTTACATATCCACCCACAGTTTCATCTGTCTGAATGTAGCCAAGCATTGCATTGTATGCACCTTCAAATACTCCCTGTTTATTGGCACTATCTTCAAGTTGCTCCAAAAGGCCAGCCAATTGATCACTACTTTCACCCGTTACCAAATCTTCTATGGAGGTATTTGTCATAATGTCAGAAGCAAGATCTATAACTGAACCTAAAACACCCACAACTTCAGCCACTTCATCTTCACTCAAATCGTCTATATCCACAGGAATATTCACACCTAAATTGCCAACAAAATCTTTGATTTGTGAGTTGATGCTGTTTACAACCAACACACCTATAGGTCTAAATACTCTGTTGTTCATAAGTGGTGTAAATATTTGGTTAACATCGTCACTATTTATTTGGTCAAGCATATTTTCAAGATTTCCAACTTGTAGAATATATGAGATCAAATTATAGGTTTCACCCTGATAAGTTATTTGCTTTGTAAGCATTTTATCAATGATAGGTTGAAGATTTGTAAATTCAACATTGAAGGAAAATTGATTGTCTTTAAAGCAATTAAAATCAATAAATTGATTCAGCTGCGTGGTTGATAGGGTATCAACAAGATTTGTGTAGATTCCAGGGACAACACCATTTTCTGTTTCAATATCTGAGAAAATACTGGATGCTCTTATTGAATCTATACAACTTCCAAACAACGATAAATTTGAACTTAAAAGATATTCAAATGTGTTTTCTTTGAATTGTTTTATGTCCAATGTACTTACATATTTTGCTATGTTGTCTGCAAAGGCAAAAAGATTTTCTTTCTCATTTTCCTCATACAAAGCATCATAGTTTATATCACCAAGCACGGTGCCTTCCTTAAGGATATCTCCCAATTCATTTATAACTGTGTTTAAATTTTCAAAGCCCACTTTGATTAACTTTTTGAAGGCATCACTGTTATAAATTGGTTCAATTATTTGACGCAACAATGTTTTACTCTCGCCATTTATTTCTGACATTTTGGTCAAATTTTGGAAAATCTTTGTAATGTTTTCGTCAGATACGGTGTATTGATTTTCTCCCGTTTGTTCAATATAACTAATAATTTGAGATTGTCTCACCATATCAATAACGTTGGCAAGTGATTGTGTTTCCTCTAACCAAACATTATCGCCTTTGAAAATATTGAAATCTACATAGTTATTATATTCAGTTTTTGCAAATGCAGAAACTATCTGATTATATATTCCAGTCTGACTAAACACGTTCATGTTTTGAACTGCATTCATCATAGTGCCTAAGTTTGTGACTATACCTTCAAGGTTAAAGTCAAAGATTTGCAAAATATTCTCTTCCACAACTTGTATGTTCTCGTCTAAAATTATTTTTCCAATATTTAATGCACTTGACAGCAGGCTTGTGACTTCACCTTTTTTCAAAGTAAGATTTTCATCTTTTATATCAATATTATTTATAACGATAGTTTGGTCATCGGTAAGGAAAATTAACTGTTCTTCAAGGAAATCTACGGCATAATTTAATCCAAAAAGCGCCGCTTTATTTAATATCTTAGAGTTGAAAATGTTGTCAATGATTTGAGTTAAAACTGCTTTATCGTTCATGGACAAAATATCTAATATATCGTTTATATCATCTTCTGAAACGTTAGCATCGGTTGGAATTTGATCAAAAATTTTATTATCAGCAGCAATTTTCGCTGTATTTATTACGGATACAAGTTCATTTTTTAAATTTTCATTGATGCCTTCATCTGAGCGAAGTTCATCTCTTATAGTCTCTACTAAAGACAAGTAATCTGCATTAGACTGAATTTCGGGCATTTCAATTATTTTATCAATACCAAAATCGACAAGTTCAGGAAGCGCAGTTGTAAGCAAGTTAGAATTAAAGATATAATCCACAGCACGAAGCAAATTATCATAGTTCAAAGTCTTTACAACTTCCCAAGATGAAAAGTCAATATCCATCAGAAATCCAACATTGTCGTAAACATTTGCTATGTTCACCACTTCATCTCTAAGTGAGATCTTTGTACCATCTATCGTAACAGATGCCACCTGATTAAATATAGCATCATCAATACCGAACACTCCACTGACCTTAGCAATGGCACTATCGTTGTATGCAGAAATGTATTCCTTAAATTCCTCTGGAATATTTTCATTGATCAATTGAGCTGAAAGTGATAGGTTTGAACTTTCTTGCGTGTCCGCTTGAACTGTTTGGGTAGCAGTGGAAAGATCATTGTATAATCCAACTATTCCACTTAGCGGCAAAAATGTCAAGAATGCCAGTGCAAGGCCTTGTACTGCACCAACAAGTCCACCAAACCAGCGCCATTTGCGTTTTTTGCTCTTTGTTTTGACGACAATTTCATCTTTTTGGACTTTTTCTTTCGGAAAACATACAGATGCCACCACCAAATAAATGACCCAGGCAACCAAGTTGACGAGATATGTCAATAAAACAAATGTCACTAAATTCACAAGCATTATAGGAAAGTTTTCAATTAAAGTCGCTATGGTTGGACTTGCCTGCATCAACTCTGCCACCTGCTCTGAACTGTTTATTGCTGAAAGAATAATGTTTTCAATTGATGTGAGCTGTCCTTCATAGGTTATTTGAATGCCCAAAATCAGTTTTGATATATAAGGCGTTATGATACCGGCAACTATAACTGCTACAAAGAAAAATCCAATTCTTAGTGCAGATTTTTTTAATCCTTTAACAAAACCAAAAATAAAGCCCAGTACCAAAAATACTGCAAATAATATGTTAAGAATTAAAAGAACCAATCCTGCATCCATAAATCCCTCCTAGGTTTATATTAGAATAAAATTTAAATAATTGCAACTTATATTTTAATTTGCTGAAGTTTGTTTCCCAAAAGGTCACACGATGTCAAATAAAAATCAATGCCATATAAATTTTCATATAGTTTATATTTTCCAATATTTGAGTGAATATGACCAAATACGCATGCTTTAACATTATATTTTTTTAACAAAGACACAAATTCACTCTCACCTTTATTTTGTGAATATGGTGGATAGTGAAGCATACAAACGATACTATCACCATCATTAGCTAAACTTGCTGCGCGGAATAGTGCCATTTCCAGCCTTAAAACTTCCCTTTTATATATCTTTTTATCTTGATCATCTTTAAAGTCTTTGTCGGGAACGGTCCAACCACGAGTTCCGCAAACCACAATATTTCCAATTTTTATGGCATCATTTTGAAGTGCATAACAATTATTTTTGAGTGCTTGCCTTACATTGGATATACCTTGCCACCAGTAATCATGATTGCCACGAACAAATATTTTTGTTCCCTTTAAATTGTCAAAGTATACAAGGTCCTGCTTCGCCTCATCAAGTTTCATTGCCCATGAAATATCTCCAGCAATCAAAACAACATCATCATCGTTTACTTTATTTTGCCAGTCCTCTTTTATTTTTTCAAGATAGTTCGCCCATCCATCACCAAAAATCTCCATTGGTTTGGCGCCACTTATGCAAAGGTGGAAATCACTAATTGCAAAAACTTTCATATCATATACTCTTTAAGACTTCTTGAACAAGACGCATATCGCACTTGCCAGCATAATTTGTTTTAAAATATTTCATTACAAATGGGATACTCCTGTCTTCAAGTGACAAGATTATTTCTTTTATTTCTTCTTCACTCATCATCTTTGGAAGATATGCTCTTACAAGCTCAAGTTGTTTTGAAATATTTTCAATTTCTTCGGTATTGTTAACTTTTTTGTAATTTTCAAGTTCTTCCCCAAGCTCTTTCACAGATTTTTGCAATATCTGAATTGCATCCACATCGGTAAATTCTTCATGCTTTTCACGTTTTTTAATTTGTTCCAACATGAATTTGTTTATAAGCACACTGTAAATTGTGTGTGCAACACCATCTTTTTCTTTCATAGCTAAAATATTTGCTTTTTTAATTTCATCAAAAATCATAATAATCTCCTAACACTACGATTATATCATAATATTAATAAAAACACAACGCAACTAATAAAATATTACTATTACACAAAATTTTATTTTTGTGCTAGAAAATTACTTGTAAAATTCAAATATATACTTTATACTAAAGAAGTTAAACTAAGGAGGATATTGTGTCAAAAATAGCAATTATAACAGATAGTAATTCAGGTATTAAACTTACGGAGCAAAACGAGGATTTATATGTTCTCCCAATGCCATTTATCATAAACGGAGAAGAATATTTTGAAGAAATCAGCCTCTCACAAGAAGATTTTTATAAAAAGTTGGCTGAAAATGCAGATATTTCAACTTCACAGCCATCACCTTTCCAAGTAAAAGAAATGTGGGAAAATGCACTCAAAACCCATGATGAAGTTGTTTACATACCTATGTCAAGTGGTCTAAGCGAGTCATGTCATAATGCCATTGAGTTTTCAAAGGAATATCCAAATGTAACAGTTGTGGATAACCAACGTATTTCAGTCACACAAAAAGATAGTGTTTACGAAGCATTAAAAATGGCACACGATGGCTACAGTGCGGCAGAAATTAAAGATTATCTTGAAAACACAAAACTTGACAGTAGCATTTACATAACAGTGAATACTTTGAAATATCTTAAAAAAGGTGGCAGAATTACTCCTGCCGTGGCACTCATTGGCACTATTTTGAATATCAAACCAATTCTTCAAATTCACGGAGAAAAGTTAGACTCATTTGCAAAAGCACTAAACATGAGCCAAGCAAAACAAAAGATGATTAATGCAGTTAAAAAAGATTTTGAGACTGTGTTAAAAGAATATTATGAAAATGGTGAAATGCAAATTGATATTGCCCACACCAACAATGAAGAAGAAGCTATGAAATTCAAAGCAGAAATTGAAAAAGCATTTCCAAAATCAAAAGTTAAATTTGTTGATCCACTTTCGCTAAGTGTGTCTTGTCACATTGGACCAGGTGCACTCGCAATTGCGACAACAAGGGTAACAAAAAAATAAATAAAAATGGCAAATAAATGCCATTTTTTTTTAAAATATTTGTCTTTCCAACAATCAAGAAATCTTAACATTCTTCGCTTGGCTCAAAATGACAAAAGTTTAAAAATGTTATTTTTTACTGAATTTTGCTTTTAGTTTGTTATAAGTTATATACACCCACCTATCCTCTTTCTTTAAGGAAATTTGTTCATAAATTATTAAAGCTATTGTATAAAGTAATATAAACATTGCGCCAACAAACACCCAGTTAAATATAGTTCCATCAATTAAAGGATGAAATATATACATTGCATCATCGTGCCCTAGCATCGATATCATGAAGATTCCATACGTCATATAAGCACAAAGTCCAAAAATCAAACTATTCCACTTTTTTAAACTTGGCTTATATCTTTTTGTTACACAGATGAGGAAGAAATTAAATATCCCCATTGTGTGATGTAGCAATCCCGATAATGTTTTGTCAAAAAATATTGAGGCATCTTGACCTATAAAATCAGGATAAAAGAATGTTAAAACTCCACCGAGCAACATACAACTTGCAAGAAATTGAAGTATGCCACTATCTTTTTTACAAAATATCATTGCAAGTGGGAATAATAAGCTTGTTATACCACAAAAAGTTGTTGGCAAAAATTCAGAAATTCCACCACTATATTCCATTACCGCAAGTCTATTCCAAATGATAAAAGTCAATTGAATGAGTGCACAGGTTACTATAATAACCGTTTTTGTACGCTCTTTTTTTACGAACTTTCCTATAAGTATTAGTGCAGTTACCATTACTGCAACACTGACAAGCATAAAAATTATGTGCTCTATTCCAAATATCTGTGGCATTTTATTTCTCCATCTTTAGTTTTTGTTGCATTTCTTTCAATTCAAATTTCGCAGTATTATTAGGCACGAAATTGACAGGATTATCATTTTTTCGTGGCAAGATATGTAGGTGCAAGTGAAACACACTTTGCCCTGCACAACTGTTGTTTGCATTATGTAAATTCACACCATCAAAACCACAATCATTTACATAGTGTTTGGCAATTTTTTTAACTGCCAATATGGTCTTTTGAAGTAAATAATTTGGGCAATCCAGAATATTTTCATAGTGTTTTTTGGGGATAACCAAAGTATGCCCATCAACATCTTTAGCAGTATCCAAAAAAGCAAGTACATCTTTATCTTCATAAATTTTGTAGCAAGGAATTTTGCCACTGACTATGTCACAAAAAATACACATATTTACCTCTAGTTTGATTATAACAATCGTACAAAAAAAGTCAATATTTTAACTAGACATTTTAAATTTTATATGATAGACTTAAACACGAGCACATGGAAAGGTGGCAGAGTGGTCTAATGCAGTCGCTTGGAAAGCGGCCGTGGTGCAAGCCACCGCAGGTTCAAATCCTGTCCTTTCCGCCAAAAATAAACCCAACCAATACTTTTATTGGTTGGGTTTTATATTTATATGAAAATATTTTATGCTTGTTTTTGTTTATGCCCTATTTTTTGAAATAATTTCTTTACTGACTTTCTGTCATTTATAAGATAGAATATATTAAAATATATAAACATAAAAAATATGTAAAGTGGTAAAAATGCACCATATGGAAGTGATAAAATTTCCATAACATCGTTACCTGGCATAAAGTACATAGGGTCTGCTTCAATTTTTAAAACATATATTTCAAAGAAAACATATAAAAGCAGTACAGCAAAACAAATTGCTTCTTTCCAAATTGTTTTATATTCAAACTTTGTAAATTTTAATGTTATTAAAAGTATGGACATAATTAAAATAAGTGAGTGTGTAGCTATGGAATATAAATTTTCAAATAAAATGTATTGATTATTAAATCCAACTCCTGGATAAGCAAAAAATATAAGTGCACAAATAAGCGATGTTATGCTGGCAAAATTATAGAAGAAAGTTTTATTTAATATTACACTTGCCATAAGCACCCAGCAAGAAATTGCACACCAAGGTCTTGGCATCAAAATATAACAAAAATTATTTGCACTCCAATCTGTGTTTTTTGAAAAGTTTATTATTCTACGCGCAAGTTCAAAAAATAAAATAAGCCCAGCAATAACATAAAGCACAATTTTTTTAGTTTTGGTAGACTTTCCGCGCATAAGCAAACTTATGGCAACAATAAGGCCAATACATATTACAAGTGTCAATATATGTAACCATCCCCACTGACCATTTATGGATGGATTTTCATATGAACTAAATAACCAATCTTTAAAACTCATTTTTTCACCATTCCAAGTATATCAAACAATAAAATAATTTGCAAATACTATTTGCAACTTATTTGAAATCATGTATAATTTGTTTGGAGTTATACTATGGAAATACAAATGTTTAATATATGGTACTTTGTTGCACTAATATTATCTTTTGGTGGTTTTGTCGGGTTATACTTTTTACTTAGAAATAAATCACCTAAATTTCAAAAGATATTTTTATTTTGCTTTTTACTGTTTGGACTTTTGCTTCATTTTTTAAAAGCATTTATTCCACCATATTCAACAGACATCTCTAGATGGTATAGAGATAGTTGGTTTGTAAATATTTGTGGGGCGAATATATTTTTGTTTCCTTTTTTCTTTTTATCAAAAAGTGATAAACTTAAAGATTATATGTTCTATATTGGAGTACTAAGCGGACTTGTATCTATTTTATATCCTCTAGAACCACTACAAAAGACAAATCAAGCGGCTGAGTGGCTAGACATTGTAAGATTTTATATTCATCACAATATGCTTTGGTATGTTCCACTTTTAATGGTACTTTTTAAACTACATAAATTAAGTTACAAGCGTGTCATCTATGCACCAATATGCCTACTTGGTGTTATGCTATTTATTATGATAAACCAAGTACTTCAAAGCGAACTTGGTTTTGTACCTCTACGTGGTGGTGATGACTCACTTTTTGACATTGGCTACAAAAATTCATCACTAATTTGGGGTCCCGGTAACGAAAGTTTTGCGGTTATACTCACCGCCTTATGCCCGAAAATTTTCAAAACTGTACCCGTTGGCGCACATGCCGGCGAAGAAAAATATTTGCCTTGGTTTTGGATGATTGTACCAGTTATGGTGTACCTTACCCCGATATGCTTTTTAATTTCGCTTATTTGGGACCATAAAAATTTTAAAAACGACTACATAACCATTTGGCAAAAAACAAAGCTTTTCTTTAATAATTTAAAAACAAAATCTAATAAAAATAAAGAGAATTCACAAGAAAAACAATCTAAAAATTAGATTTCCAACTAAATAATCAATTGTAACATCAAAAATAAGCCTCGTCACCTTGCCTTATTAAAAAAAATTCCATGCAATAATGCAATGGATTTTTTTTACAACTATACTTTTATTTGATTTATTGTGTCTGTTATACAGTCAATGCTTTTATTGAGTCTATCTTGTTCTTCTTTTGAAAGGTCAAGTGGCAATACCTTTTTTATCCCACTTTTGCCAACAATTGCTGGCATGCCAAAGTATATGTCATGTTCGTCGTTATATGCAGAAATGGTCATGATTTCGTTTGAATCTTCCAATATGGCATTTGTTATTTTTGTAAGACACATACCTATGCCATAGCTTGTGTTACCCTTTTTGTTTATGATATCATACGCGCTATTGCGAACATCATACAAAAGTTTTGAGCAATCATCGTCATTTAGATAATCGGTTGCCTTATTTAGTCCAATAATGGCATTGCTCCATGGAACAAATTCACTGTCACCATGTTCACCAATAACATACGCGTGTATATTTTTTGGACTTATGCTCAATTTGTCACCAATTAAACATCTAAGTCTTGCTGTGTCCAGCACCGTGCCACTTCCAATAACTTTTTCTGCTGGAAAGTTTGAAAGTTTCTTTGTTATATACGTCATGACATCAAGTGGGTTTGTTGCGATGAGATATATGCCATTGAATTGCGTCTTGTTTATCTCATCAATTATGCTTTTATATACTTTGCAATTTTTGTTTATGAGATCTCGCCTTGTCTCGCCAACTTCCTGATTTCTGCCCGCACAAATGCAGACGATATCTGCATCATTACACTCCTCATACTCACCCGCACGTACCTTTATACGATTTGAATTATATGTTGTGGCATGGGTAAGATCCATTGCCTCGCCAACTGCCTTATCTTTTAATACATCTATTAAAACAAGTTCATCCACTTTGTTTTTTGTTGTAACAAGTGAAAAAGCATAACTCATTCCAACATTTCCACAACCAACTATCACCACTTTGCTCATAACTACCTCTAAATTTAGTTTAAAAAATAAATAAAATTATGTCAAATTAAAACACAAAATGCTCAAAAGTCATGCCTTTGTTTTTAATTACCTCCAAACTGTCAACAATAGCATAATATATCTGCTCACTATCATCAGTTTTTGCATCAAAAATCACCACGACTTTCCCCAATTTCTTTGCGATATCTGTTGCACTGTACATGGTGTTTCTCATTTCGCTTGCAGAATTTGTTGCAACAACAGACATGATAGTTCGTGGTACTTTGAGTGCATCAATCAAAACAATATTGTCCACCTCTTTGTAAAGCGACCTATCATGCGTGACAAAAGTAAGTGGCACATCGATTTCAAAAAATTTTTGTTTGTAATCCTCTTCCACAAAATCAAAATTATTGATTACAATAATATAAGATGTCTCCACATTTTCTCCATTTGGTACAAAAGCAGTAAGCAGACTTAAACAAAATACAAGACAAACAATTGACAATTTTTTCATGTATATAGTTTGTTACGCATCTTGTTTTTTACTCTTTTTTTCACGAAAAACAAAATATTTGCTATACAAAAATTCAGTGACAAAATTGATAACCATTGTCATGGCTAAGATCAAATATTCATTCCAGCCAACTTTTTCAAGTGCATCTCCCCAAAGAGTTGAAAGTGGAGTGAACACGAGATAATAGCACAACACCTTGAGCATAGCCACAGGTACGTTGTTGGCTGATTTGAATGTGAACTTTCTGTTGAATGTAAAGTTCCATAAAACAGACAAAGTGAGTGCTATGAGGTAACTCGGCCAATAAGGCAAAGTGCAAAGTTCATTTAAAAGTGTGAAAACAACTGTTTGAATTACACCTGCAGAAATTGAAAATAACAAAAATTTAAGTGCTTGCCATGCACTTTTCTTCATTTCTTGCTTTTTGGCATTTTTGTCATCTAGTTCATTATGTATATCTTGTTCTTCTTGAATTTTCTCTGTATATTCATTTTCCATATGTTATATGATAACACTATTTTTATTTAATCTCAACAATATAATAAAAAAAGACTCGAAACGTTCCATATTTATTGTAATGTTGAGCATATTTACTTGTCATTTAGGCCCCCATTTCTGTCATTTCGAGCGACAGCGAGAAATCTCTGGGATTCCTCACCTAAAGGTTCGGAATGACACAACTATATAAACCACTCGGAATGACATAATGCTGCGGAATGACAAAAAAAAGACCTGAATAATCAGGTCATATAATTATTTTGCAATTACACTAACAATTTTCTTATCGCCACTTTTGGAGAATTTAACAACTCCGTCACAAGTAGCAAAAACTGTGTAATCTTTTCCAAGTCCACAATTTACGCCAGGATATACTTTTGTTCCTCTTTGACGAACAATTATTGAACCAGCAAGAACAGCCTCTCCATCATATCTTTTGACTCCAAGACGTTTTGACTGACTATCTCTACCGTTTTTGGTGCTACCGCCACCTTTCTTGTGGGCAAAAAGTTGAATATTAAATCTCATTTTGAACCTCCACTTTAACATATTTTTTATAGTCGTTTTGGACATACTCCAAACTTTTTTGCATCGCTTTTAAAATGGTTTGCGCTTGGTTATTTTTCTCTTTGTTTAAATTTTTTGGTAGAACCAAACTTAAAAACCCACTCTCCTCATCAATTTTGACCGATGCATTGATTTTTAAAACTTCACAAATTGCAACACATGCATTTTGAGTTATCGCCGAAATGGCTGCGCAGACAATATCATTGCCACTTGTGCCGTAGCCACTATGGCCACTTACCTTAAATGCCGTTACATTTTCACCATCATACAAGATTGTTATATTGGTCATATTACTTGATCTCTAAAATTTTTACTTGAGTGAATGGTTGTCTGTGACCTTGTTTTCTTCTTACATTCTTTTTTGCTTTGTATTTGTAAACAACAACTTTGTCACCCTTACCTTGTGCAACAACTTCAGCACTGCAAGTAAGTTTTTTGACATCTTGTGGTTTTGCAACTACTTTGCCTTCATTTGATGTAAGCAAAACTTCAAATTCAACTTTGTCGCCGACATTGTTATTTAATTTTTCAACATTGATAACGTCGCCAACTTGAACTTTGTATTGTTTTCCCCCAGTTGTAATCACTGCAAACATAAGTCCCTCCTAATCAAATCTCACTACGAAAGGTGGACGAAAGTCACTTAAAATACCTTTAATATGTGGCATACCTTGAGAATATACCACAAAATACATTTTGTGTCAACAAAAAGTCTTAAAAAAACTATGCAATCAATTGCATAGTCTTAGTTTACTTATTCATATGTGCAATCAGATCTACAACTTTGTTGGAATAACCCCATTCATTGTCATACCACGCCACCAGTTTGACAAAAGTTGGTGTGAGCATAATTCCCGCATTTATATCAAAAATACAGGTGTGTGGATCGCCTATAAAGTCGCTTGAAACCACCGCTTCATCTGTGTAACTCATGATGCCTTTAAGCTCATTATCACAAGCGCGTTTAATCTCAGCAACAATTTCCTCATAAGTTGTTTCGGTTTTCAAATTACAAGTGAGATCTACCACACTTACATCAAGTGTTGGAACACGAAAACTCATGCCCGTAAGTTTAGCTTTAAGGGCAGGAATTACCTCGCCCACTGCTTTTGCCGCACCTGTTGAGGATGGAATTATATTGTATGATGCTGCTCTTCCACCGCGCCAATCTTTTTTTGAAGAGCCATCCACCGTGAGTTGTGTTGCTGTTGTGGAGTGGACTGTTGTCATTAGACCATCCAAAATACCAAACTTGTCATTTATTACTTTTGCAAGTGGAGCCAAACAATTTGTTGTGCAACTTGCATTTGAAACAATGTCCATATCGCTTGTGTATGTGTTTTCATTTACGCCCATAACGAACATTGGCATTTCTTTCCCAGGCGCTGTGACAACAACCTTTTTCGCTCCCGCGCTGAGATGTGCCTTTGCCTTGTCAAAACTTGTGAACACTCCCGTTGCTTCTGCAATATACCGTGCACCAACTTCGCCCCATGGGATAAGTGCTGGGTCTTTTTCTGCAAAAAACCTGATCTTTTTGCCGTTGACTACCAAATAGTCGCCATCTACAGCTACATCACCTTTAAATCTTCCATGAATTGAATCAAATTCAAACATATATTTCGCATAATCAACTGTCAAAAAAGGGTCGTTGATTGCAACGCATTCAACATCATCTCTTTGAGTTATCGCACGAAGCACCAATCTTCCTATTCTTCCAAAACCATTAATTCCTATTTTTGCTTTTTCCATCTTTACTCCTTTTATTTTGTTTAAAATCTGACTTTTGGTGGATATTATCACCCACTTTGAGTTTTACACATATTATTATAACTTGAATTACCACCAAACATACAAACAAAATGATTAAAAAAGCAAACAAAAGTTGTAAAATAACATATCTTTGTACGAAATCGGAAAAAATCCAGCATAAGAGAGGAGCTAGTGCAAGTATTGTATAAACTCCTAGCTTTAAAAAATTTGATGTAAGTTTGGGTTTAAATTTAACCTTATCAACTTTGTTTGTTTGAACAAAATTAATTTCTATGCCTATCCACCTGTCAACTTTTGTGTACATTGAACAATTGTCGAGATGTTTTAATACTGCAAGTGGAACTCGTGAGAAGCCAACGACACCAAGCCCAGCATGCAAAAACTTGTATCCAAACAAAAAATTGGTTACAAAATCTGATAATTTTTGAAAAAACTGCGTAACTTTGTTTGATTTTTTCGACAAAACACAAATACTGTTTGACTTGATAAGCCCTCTATACACTTTTTCTATGTCCTCAAGGTCAGATATTTTTCTTATGACGATAAGCTTATCCGTTTCAACAAGTTTTATGAGTGCATTTAAAGCCATGTCGGGATTTGGGTTATCAAACACAAAATTTTGAATGTTTTCATCTTTTATGTTAAGTTTTTTACTTGACGCAACAAAAATCACTGGACTTATCAGCCTAGTATTGACAAATTTGATAAGTTTTTTGATCTCCATTTTATTTTCAAGATCAAGAGCGATAATTGTGACATCTGACATAATTACACCATCTTATTTAATTTTCTTACGCGTTTTTGATGTCTGCCACCTTCAAAATTGGTGGTTAAAAAAGTTTTTATTATGCTTATTGCCTTGGTCTTATTCAAAAATCTTCCACTAAGCACCAAGACATTTGCATTGTTATGTGCTCGTGCAAGCTCAGCAAATTTCGGAGTGTTACATAGTGCAGCGCGAATTTTGGGATTGCGATTTGCAGCAATGGACATACCAATTCCCGTGCCACAGATGTAAATGCCAATATTGTTTGCATTTTCAAGCACTTTTTGGTTTCCAGCCTTAGCAAAATCAGGATAGTCAACCCTCTCCTTTGAATATGTTCCAACATCAATAGTCGTGATGTTTTGTTTATTAAAAAATGCCTTTATCTCCTCTTTGAGTTCATAACCTGCGTGGTCACATGCGAGAATAATCATTATCTATTTACTCCTTTTAATTTTTTTATGAGTACATTTAAGTATTCACTAACCTGCTGTGCCATATACTCATAGCAAGACATATCCTTTTGGTAGGGATCCAAAACATCATCTCCTCCAGCAAGTTCACCAAGTGAGTAGACCTTTGAAGAGTTTATGAATTGTTTTTGGTATTTGGTCATGGTAATAAACAAATCTGTTTGCTCAAGCTTGGATTTCGTTAACTTTTGCGCTTTTTTCCCATTAAATTTTATGCCATACTTTTCTAATAATATCAAAATTTGTGGTGAAGTTCTTTGTTCTCGCGATACATTTATGCCACACGATGTGACAGAAATACCTCTGATATTGTTTTTTTTAAGCATGCTTTTAAACAGCTTTTCAGCAAACGGCGAGCGACAAGTGTTTCCCTCGCACACAAAACAAATCTGCATGATTTTATTTTATCAAAAAACTGCTAAGTACACAAGCAAATAATGAGATTTCTCGCTTCGCTCGAAATGACAAAAAAAGTTTAAATAAATAAAAAAACAAGGAGCTTAGCGAGATAACTCCTTGTTAAATATTTTGCACTTACCTTAAAACTGTTGTGTTTGTGGTAGTGTTTTGTGTTGCAGTTGTTGGATAAATTGATATATCTCCTACTCCTGGGCAAACAGTTGGAATTGTTTGACATTCTGGAATGCAAGGATATCCATAAGATGGAACCAAGATATCAACCTGCGCTGTCACCTTGATGATAAGTTGGATACATGCTGTGATGGTGAATGTATTGTCGGCAGTGAATGTGCCTATGGTACTAGTTAATTGACCAGTAGCAGTGATATTTACTGGACTCAATGCTGGTTGTGGCACACACAGCACAGTAGCAAAATCTGTTGTGTAGGTAGAAGTTGCTGTGCCTAGAACGCCGTTTGCGTCACGATATGTCACTATAAGTGGGAACGTAACTTGACCTGTAACATTTGCAAAGTTTGGTCTACTGTCAAGTCGAGTTATTACCACATTTGACACAGTTGGACCTAGTGTGGTATCTGTTTCTGTTGAGATGTATGTTAGTGGAAGTGTTGGATTCGCTGGTGTGTAATTTGTTGTGGTTAATGTCACACCCTGAATTGTTTCATTTTGAAGGCAGGCATCAAACACACGCGTTACTTGAATTAAGACTTTTTCATTGAGTCCGTTCAAAACATTTCCACAGATAGGACCAGGACGACTAGGGTTCGTGTTATTTATGAAAAAAGACATCGTTTACCTCCTTTTATCTTTTCATATTACTTTATGCAACATGAATTTGTAATGTGACAAAAGGAGGTGTGTTAACAAACTTTATGGGTTTGTAACAAAAGTGCACATAAGGTCAATTTTGCCCTTGATATTTTGTTTGCCCTTGCCAAGGCGAGAATCGTAGGCAATTTGTCTTGCCGAAACTTTAGTGATTTTGCCATCTTGTTTGACTGCAACATTTGGTGGTACGATGCCGAAGTATCCAAACATTATTTTGCCAACTTGGTCGACATTGTAGACACGTAAGCCTTTTCGGTATCTTGACATCACCTCAAACTCACCAACTGGAACATTTTTGAAATAACCAGATACTGTGGCAACAGTCAATGCGCCAGAGGAAACTACCTGGGTTGCATAAACAACCTTGTCTTTATCCTCTATGTTAATTCCCTTTACTCCAGAGGTTACCCTGCCTGTTAGTGGTACATCAAGTGTTTCATAATTGAGAACCATACCATTTTGGCTGAGCATGAGTACTGACTTGTTTTTATCATAAATTTCCACACTCAAAACCTCATCGCCGTCTTTAAGTTTTATGGCTTGGAAATGTGATTTTGATACAAAATATTCACCAAAACTTGTTCGCTTGATCATGCCTTGAGTTGTATAGAACAAAATTTCTTGCGACATAAGCATATCGTCTTGAACCCACATTGCAACAATTTTTTCATCAGGCAAGAAAGATTTGTTCAGTGACGGCAAAGTTTGACCTTTATCACGCCATTTTGCTTCTTGGATATTTGCAACCTGGATTTTAAAGCAGTTTCCAAGGTTTGTGAATGCCAACAACGTTTGGCTTGTGATTGCATTAAGTAAAATTGTGTGGACATCGAAAAGCGTTGATGTATCAGTTATATCTTTTTGTGCAAGTGAGAAATTTTTTTGTGGAATGCTTTTGATAGTGTTATTTGCAGTGACTGCAACCACAACATCGCGAGCAAATGCCGTAACTTCATCAATTTCTTCATACACAACATCATCAGATTTGGTGACTATGCTTTTTCTTGATGATTTGTATTGCTTTTTGATTTGAGTGAGTTCATCTTTGACAACTTGAAGTTGAAGCCTTTTTGAATTGTAAATTTTCGTCAATTCCTCTATCTTTTTCTTAAGCTGAGCCAGTTCTTCCTCAATCTTTTCAACTTCCAAATTCACAAGCCTTGCAAGACGCATATCCAAGATTGCTTGCGCTTGTTTTTCACTTAAACTAAATTTTTCTCTTAGACGTTGTTTTGCCTCTTGTGTGGTTTTGCTTGTCTTTATGATTTTAACAACTTGATCTATGTTTTTGATTGCAATGAGCAATCCTTCCAGTATATGCGCCCTATCCTTGCAGGCATCAAGATCATACTTTGTGCGTCTGAAAATAATCTCACGTTGATACTCAACATAATAGGAAATTATTTCCATAAGTCCCATCTGTTTTGGCTTACCGTCTGCAATTGCAACCATGTTTATTCCAAAGGTGGTTTGCATTCCAGTTGCTTTGTAAAGATAGTCAAGGATTGCCTTTGCGTTGGCATCTTTTTTTAATTTGATGATTGCACGCATGCCGTGTTTGTCACTTTCATCACGTATTTCGCTGATGGAAGCTAATTTATCTTTGTTCTCTTCTTTTAGTTGTGCAATTTTTTGAAGCAGTGCAACCTTATTGGTCTGATATGGCAAAGATGTAATGACGATTGACTGTTTGTCGCCGTCAGTTTCTATATTCACAGTTGCTCGAATAATGACCTTACCTTTTCCAGTTCTGTAGGCATTGACCAAATCTTCACCAACGATGAGCTGCCCACCGGTTGGAAAGTCCGGTGCTTTGATGTACTGCATCATCTCTTCAAGTTTGATTGTTGGTTTGTTGATATAGGCAATCACGCCATCGCAAACCTCTTGAAAGTTGTGTGGAGGTATATTGGTTGCAACGCCGACAGCAATTCCAGATGCACCATTTACAAGAAGGTTTGGAAATCTGCCTGGAAGCATGTCTGGTTCTTTTAAAGTATCATCAAAGTTCAAGCTGAAATGAACAGTGTTTTTGTCTATATCTCTTAGAAGTTCCATTGCAAGAGGTGCTAATTTTGCCTCAGTGTAACGCATTGCCGCTGCGCTGTCACCATCTATAGAGCCAAAGTTTCCATGGCCATCAACAAGTACTTCACTCATTGAAAAAGGCTGTGCCATGCGCACCATGGCATCATAAACTGAACTGTCACCGTGAGGGTGATATTTACCCATGCAGTCACCAACAATTCTTGCAGATTTTCTGTATTGTTTGTCAGGTTCCAATCCAAGTTCAAGCATGGAATAAAGTATCCTTCGTTGAACTGGCTTTAGGCCGTCCTCAACACGTGGAAGTGCTCTGTCCATAACAACATGTTCGGTATATGGAATCATGGAATCATGAAGAACATCCTCCAAAGATTTGAAGATGGTGCCCTTTGTGTTGTCGCCGTCCATTGAATTTTTTGGTGTTATATCCTCTTGTTTTTTCACTGTATCTTCCTTTATATAACTTTGTTTTTTATCGTTTATGTTAGTTTTGTTTGAAGGTTTAATATCTTTTATCTCCATTTGTCCATAAAGGACAACATCGGGCTCTGGCTCAAGTTCTGGTGGAGGGTATTCAAGTTCGTCATAGCAGATTTGCCCCATTATGGGCTGGGTGGAGATTTTATCCTCTTCTTCGTCCACAATGACCTCCTAGGAGCCGTATTTTTCATCAAATTTATCTTCACGGTTAAAGTTTGCATGAAGTGCAATGTATGCCTTTCTTGCGTCTATGTTGTCACCCATCCATGTTGTGACCATTTTTTCTGCCTCAGCAGCATCTTCAATTGTGACTTCAATGAGTGTGCGTTTGTTTGGATCCATTGTCGTCTCCCAAAGTTGTTCTGGATTCATTTCACCCAAACCTTTGTAACGCTGAATTTGATAGCCTTTGCCTGCACGAGCAATGGCATCGTCAAGTTCATAATCGGAATAGACATATTCTTCATAATTTTTCTTGTACACTTTGTAAAGTGGTGGCAAACCAATAAACACATGCCCATCAGTTATGAGATTGCGCATGTAGCGGAAGAAAAATGTCAAAAGAATTGCCCTTATGTGTGCACCGTCTTGGTCGGCATCTGACAAGATGATGACCTTGCCATAGCGAAGATTGCTTGCATCATAATCTTCACCTATTCCAGTTTCAAGTGCACTGATTATGGTACGTATTTCATCGTTTGCAAGGACTTGATCAATACGTTTTTTCTCTGCGTTGAGTGGTTTACCTTTAAGTGGCAAAATGGCTTGAAACATTCTATCTCTTCCCTGTTTTGCGCTGCCACCTGCCGAGTCACCCTCAACAATGAAAAGTTCGCTTTTTTCTGCCTTTTTGGACGTGCAGGCTGCAAGTTTGCCAACCAAATTGAAATTATCTGCATTTTTGGCTGCACGGGAAATTTCCTTTGCACGCCTTGCTGCTTCACGAGTTTTGGCAGCAGATTTTGCCTTTTCAATAACAACGCCTGCCATCTTTTCAAAGTCTTTGTTAGCAAGAATTTTTGTAAGTTCGTTGGTAGTCAGCCTTTCAACTTCGGTCTTTGCCTCTGGATTGCCAAGCTTTGTCTTTGTTTGACCCTCAAATTCCACATTGTGCATTTTGATTGCAAGCACACAGGAAATGCCCTCTTTGAAATCCTCGCCAATGAAATTTTGATCTTTTTCCTTTAAATATCCATTTGTACGAGCGTAGTCGTTAAAGACCTTTGTCCATGCTGTCTTAAAGCCTGTTTCATGAGTTCCACCCTCGGTGGTTGGAATGTTATTTACATAGCTAAATGTGTTTTCTGTGTAGGAATCTGTGTATTCAACTGCAACTTCAAGCTTTAAGATATCACTTTCTGCAGAAAAATATAGCGGTGTGGAAAATAGTTTGGTTTTACCTTCATCAATGTAAAAAATAAAGTCTTTTATTCCGCCCTCATAGTGATATTTAACTTGTTTATCGGTACGTTTATCCCAAAGTTCAATTTTAAGACCTTTGTTTAAAAAAGCGAGTTCTTTTATCCTTCTGTTTATGACATCAAATGAAAAAGATATGTCGCCAAACATACGTTTGTCTGGCAAAAAGGTCACAGTTGTGCCCTGTCTTGTGGCAACTCCAATGTCTTTGAGTGGACCAAGTGGAACACCACTTTTTAGTTTGCCATCTATTTCACGGCTGGAAAATTCCATATAATATTTTCTGCCATCCCTATCCACTTCAACTTTAAGCCATTCACTTAAAGCATTGGTTACGGATGCACCAACACCATGAAGTCCACCAGAATAGCTGTAATTTTTATTGTTAAACTTTCCACCAGCATGAAGCTGGGTGAAAACAACCTCAACACCAGATTTTTTTAGTGTTGGATGTATATCTGTAGGTATTCCACGACCATTGTCCGTGACCGTTGCACTGCCATCGGTGTTTAAAGTTATGGTGATTGTGTCACCATATCCGTTTGAAATTTCATCGATACTGTTATCTACAATTTCCCACAAAAGGTGATGAAAACCCTTTACTCCAGTTGTGCCAATGTACATGCCCGGCCTGAGTCTAACCGCGTCAAGACCTTCAAGCACCAAGATATCTTTTGAACCATAAGAAGAATTAACCATAAATTTTTGCCTCTAAGTAAACTAAATATATTATAAGAATATAACAAATTAAAAAAAAAGTAAAGTTTAAAAATTACAATTTTGCCTTACCATTTATTTTTGCAATAATTTTTAAATAAAATACATAAAATATTTTTAGGTGGAATATGAAAACTATTGTTCTTTGCGGTGGTGGAACTGCTGGGCATATCATGCCACACATAGCACTTTTGCCAAAATTAAAAAAACATTTTGATAAAATCTATTACATAGGCACAAATGGCATGGAAAAAGATATTGCCAAAGATGCAAATATCCCTTTTTATGAGATTACTACTCCAAAATTTGATAGAAGGGTTTCTTTTAAGACATTGGCAATACCCTTTAAACTTTTAAAGAGTATAAAAAGCGCAAAAAAAATATTAAAACAACTAAAACCTGATGTAATTTTTTCCAAAGGTGGATATGTTTCAATCCCCGTTGCAATCGCAGGAAAAAAATTAAAAATCCCTGTTGTAAGCCATGAAAGTGATTTGAGTATGGGGCTTGCCAACAAGGTTATTTATCATTATGCAAAAGTAATGTGTGTGGCATTTGATGAAACGGCGAAAGACAAGAAAAAATATGTCGTGACAGGAATACCGATCAGAGAGGAGTTAAAATTTGGAGATAAAAATAAGGTTTTAACATTGTTTGAACACAATGACACCCTCCCAACAGTCATGGTTGTTGGTGGAAGTTTGGGCGCAAAGGCAATAAATGAAGTTATACAAAAAAATTTAGATAAACTCACAAAAAAATACAACATTATTCACATTGTTGGAAAAAGTGGCGAAGAGAAAAAGTCAAAAAATTATTTGGCAGTCAAATTTGTAAATAACATTGGAGATTATTTCGCCGCCTGTGACATGTGTGTGTCAAGAAGTGGTGCCAATGCAATATTTGAATTGATGGCACTAAAAAAACCTATGCTACTCATTCCTTTGCCAAAAGGTGCATCAAGAGGCGATCAGGTTGAAAATGCCAGACTTCTTGAAAAAAAAGGACTTGCTCATGTACTTTTGCAAGAAAATTTAACTTATGAAACACTTGCAAGTGGCATTGATAATGTATTTAAAAACAAAGAACAATTAATCAAAAACTTAAGCAACCATAATACATCAAATGCAAACGAAAAGATAGTTGACATACTGATAAAATTGGCAAATCCCATGTCATGACGAACGAAGTGAGGCAACTACTATACGCCCTTTGGACGAGACTCCTCGTTTGCCCGTCGATGTAAGAAGGCTTGGAGTGACACTAACCCCTAATGACACTGGAGTTGTCCACACTAATACTGGCATATACAATAAAAGCATCCGCTGGGGATGCTTATATTTTTTAATTAACCACGTTTTCTAGCACGTTTTCTTGCTGCCTCTTTCTTTTCTTTCTTGGCAACAGATGGCTTTTTGTATGCTTCTTTTTTTCTGATGTCACCTATTATGCCGTCTTTTTGACATTTTCTTTTGAAACGTTTGATGGCACTTTCAAGGTTTTCATTTTCGCCAACTTTGACAACTGTCACTTATCTCACCCACTTTTAGTTCTAAATTTCTTTGGTATTATACAATTTCAATTTTTGATTGTCAATTGTTTTTTTGAAAATGTAAGATTCCTCGGAACTAAAGTTCCTTGGAATGACAAGGTGGCAAGACTTTGTGTCTCGCAATGGCATTAAGTTGTAGTGTCATTTCGACGACAGCGAGAAATCTCAAATATTCTTCGGCACTTCCCTCCTTAGAAATGACACAGAAGCAAAGGACAAAATGGGAGCCTACAGTATGGTGCACAGTGCGCCATCTTTGTATTGGTGTTTTAACTTAACTTTTACAAATTCATTTATTTTTACATTATCTTTTATATAACATCTTATGTAATTTTCTGAGTAGCCTACATAATAATCATCAATTTTTTCTTCAATTAATACTGTTAAAAATTTATTTTTAAATTTATTAATGTATTTTTTATTTAATTTTTTATTTAATTTTTGCAATTTATTTTCACGTAATTTTTTTGTTTTTTTTTCAACGGGATTATATGGCTTTTTTTGTGCCAAAGTGCCATTTCTAACAGAATATGGAAATATATGAATATTTGAAAATGATATTTTTTTTGCAAAATTATATGTTTTTTTGAATTCTTTTTTTGTTTCACCGTCAAAGCCTACAATTATATCAGTTGAAATATTGGAATTTTTGAAATATTTTCTAATAATTTTAACTGTTTTTTCATAATCTTTTGTGGTGTATTTTCTATTCATACGTTTGAGCACACTGTCACAACCGCTTTGAAGAGATAGATGAAAATGAGGACAAAAATTTGAATTTTTTAGGGCACACAGAAGTTTCTCGTCCACCACACCTTGTTCAAGCGAACTTAAACGAAATCTTATGTTTGTGTAGGGCTGTAATCTATTTACAAGCACATCAAGCGCCTTTTGGTCATCGATTTTATAGTCTGAAACATCAATGCCTGTCAAGACAATTTCCTTTACCATGTGGCTTAGTTTGTCCACTTCGTTTATTATTGAAACTATATTTCGTGAACGGCTTCTTCCTCTAAGGTATGGTATGATGCAGTATGAACAAAAATTATTGCAACCATCTTGAATTTTGACATAGGCGCGAATTTGTGTTGGATTTGCCGTGTAGATATCTTCATAAACTGTTGGCAATTTCTCCACGTG
Organism: uncultured Clostridia bacterium; assembly: GCA_944383375.1. GTDB lineage: Bacteria > Bacillota > Clostridia > Christensenellales > UBA1242 > UBA5893. The sequence continues at coordinate 134,314 of CALWPG010000001.1, forward strand.
CGTTCCGGTATTTTCTAAACTTAGTGCCAACATTGACTTATTTGCGACACCGTATACGCATTTCACATTTCTTAATTTTTCAAACTGTGAGGCATTATTTTGTGATGCACACCCACAAATGTATATTTTTGCATCACTATTTTGCGCCAGACATCGTGACACCATCTGTCTACTTTTTCTCTCTGCCTCATTGGTTACTGCGCAGGTGTTGATGATATACACATCTGCATATGCAAGATGTGAAAAAACTTCATGACCTTGTTCTTTTAGTGCAAGCATCATGCTTTCGCTTTCATATTTGTTTACTTTACACCCAAGTGTAAGTACTGCAATTTTCATTTGTTCTCCTAGTTGTTTAGCATGTAAGATATCAAACCCACACTAAATATTGCTGCCGTTTCACATCTTAGTATCCTTTTGCCAAGGCCGAAGGATTTTACATTTTGTAGTTGAAGCTTTTTCACTTCTTGCTCTGAAAATCCACCCTCACTTCCAACAATAATGGCAATATTTTTGTAATTTTCAACATCAAAATTTTTGATATCAGTATCTTTTTCATATGCAAAAAGCACAAGATCGTAATCACCAAGCATTTTCAGCATTTGGTCAAAAGATACAAAGTTTGCAATTTTAACTGGCAAACTTCTTCCACACTGTTTGCAACTTTCCAATGTGATTCTCTCCAGCCGTGCTTTGGTGTTTTGGTTTGGTTTTTTTACTGTGTATTGACTTTCAAAAATTACCAAATCGGTGGCACCAAGTTCAGTGATTTTTTGGGTTATGAGTTCAAGTTTATCACTTTTTGCAAAGGCTTGAAACAATGTAAGTTTGGATTTTGGATTGTGCTTGCACACTTCTTTTTTTACTATATCACAGACAGTTTGTTTGTCGCCTATTGATTTTATTTTACAGGTGTACTCGAATTCATCTTGTGAAATACCCAATATTATATCGTCTTTTTTTAATCGCAAAACGGCGAGGTGTTTTTGTTCCTCGCCGTATAGCATGAATTCATTACCAATAACTTTTCCAAAAAATCTTTTCAACCTATTTTACCTCTTTTGGAGTGTCCATATACTTTTTATATTTTGGATAACATGAAATTGAAATACTATCTTCAATTGTCTTTAGCGCTTCTTTGGTCTTTTTGTCAAGTGACTTTGGAGATTCTGCCTTGAGTGTCACCAATAAATCACCACGTGACTCCCTGTGGAGTATCTTTGAACCTTTGCCCTTTATACGCATGACTGTTCCGCTTTGTGTAAGCTCTTTTATGTCGAGAGAGAACTCTCCTTCAAGTGTTGGTATGTCAATTTTTCCACCCAAGATGAGTGTTGTAAAAGGAACATACACATCGATGTATAGATCATTACCTTTTCGAGTTAAAAGTTTGTCTGGTACAAGGTTCATCTTGATGTTCAAATCACCATTTGTGCCTGGACGAGATGGTGCATTGCCCTGACCTGACATCTTTAGAACTTGGTCATCATCAATACCTGCAGGGATTTTTATATCGATGTTCTTTTGGACTTTTACCACGCCTTTTCCCATGCAATATGAACATTTTTCCTTGATTATTTTACCACTTCCACCACAGGTTTGACATTCACCCTCACGAATGGTTGTGCCAAAAATAGTACTCTGTTGGTATCTGACCCTACCTGCGCCCTTGCAATCTGGGCAAGTGGAGAATTTATTACCATCCTTTGCGCCAGTTCCCGAGCATTTTGGACAGGTTTCAATTCTAGTTAAGCTTATGGTTTTTGTTGTTCCCAAGCATGCTTCTTTTAAAGTTATGTTTAAACTTAAGTTTATATCTTCACCGCGATATGCTCTTTGAGACCTTGCTCTTGTTCCACCAAATGCTGAAAAAATATCACCAAAGATATCGTCAAAACCACCCGAGAAATCAAAACCAGAAAAACCACCCCCACCGTTTGAGCCAAAGCCCGAAAACTGTGCGCCATCGGCAGAGCCGAACTGATCGTAGTTTTTGCGCTTTTGGCTGTCGGAAAGCACCTCATAGGCCTCATTTATTTCTTTAAATTTTTCTGCTGCCTGAGGATTGTCTTTATTTAAATCGGGGTGGTATTTTTTGGCTAGTTTTCGATAGGCAGACTTGATTTCATCTTCACTGGCAGACTTATCTACTCCAAGAATTTTATAATAGTCCTTTGCCATATCTACTCCAATTCATCAGTCTTTTTTGTCGCCGTTATTATCGTCTTCAACGACTACTTCTTCTTCACCGTCTTTTTTCTCTTCAGCATTTGCTCCTGCATTTGCTTGAGCATTTTGATATAGTTTTACAACAACTTCTTCACTTGCTTTGGCAAGTTTTTCACCAGCAGATTTAACTTCTTCTGCTGTCTTTAAATCTTTTGCTTTTTTAGCTTCTTCAATTGCCTCTTCAAGTTTTTTCTTGTCGTCTTCGGAAACTTTGTCTCCGCTGTCTCTGAGCAATTTTTCAAGTTGATAAATTTGGTTATCCAAAGCATTTTGTGCATCTATGAGTTCACGACGTTTTTTGTCCTCTTCGGCATTTTGTTCTGCCTCTTTGATCGCTTTGTTGATCTCATCTTCTGAAAGGTTTGAAGATGCTGTGATTGTTATTGATTGTTCTTTGTTTGTGCCAAGATCTTTTGCGCTTACGTGAACAATACCGTTTGCATCAATATCGAATGTAACTTCAATTTGTGGAACACCTCTTGGTGCTGGTGGTATATCTGTCAATTGGAATCTTCCAAGAGTTTTGTTTTGTGCTGCAAATTCTCTTTCACCTTGAAGAACGTGGATATCAACTCCTGGTTGATTATCGCTGGCTGTTGAGAACACTTGAGATTTTTTGGTAGGAATTGTTGTGTTTCTTTCAATAAGTTTTGTAAACACACCACCCAAAGTTTCAATACCAAGTGATAGTGGTGTCACATCAAGAAGCAATACATCTTTGACTTCGCCTGCAAGCACACCTGCCTGAATTGCTGCACCAACTGCAACACATTCATCTGGGTTAATGCCTTTAAATGGCTCTTTGCCTGTAAAGTTTTTAACTGCATCATATACAGCTGGCATACGAGTTGAACCACCAACCAAAATAACTTTGTTGATGTCGTTGATTGTAAGTTTCGCATCAGATAGTGCGCGTTTTGTACAATCAATTGTCTTTTGGATGTAATCACTTGTAACAGACTCGAATTGTGCACGAGTTAGGTCATATTCTAAGTGTTTTGGTCCTGTGGCATCAGCACTTATGAATGGAAGTGATATAGTTGTCTTTGGAGTTGCAGAAAGTTCAATTTTTGCCTTTTCTGCTGCTTCTTTGAGTCTTTGCATTGCAAGCTTATCATTGCTTAAATCAATGTTATTTGTCTTTTTGAACTCATCAACCAAAATGTCTATGATACGATTATCAAAATCATCACCACCAAGGTGTGTATCACCATTTGTTGACAACACTTCAAACACACCATCACCAATCTCTAGGATGGAGACATCGAATGTACCACCACCAAGGTCATAAACCAAAATCTTTTGATTTTTGTTCTCGCCCTTGTCTAGTCCATATGCAAGTGCTGCAGCTGTTGGTTCATTGATGATTCTAAGAACATCAAGCCCTGCAATTCTGCCTGCGTCCTTGGTTGCTTGACGTTGGCTATCATTGAAGTATGCAGGAACAGTGATAACTGCCTGTGTAACTTTTTCACCAAGATAGCTTTCTGCATCCTGTTTTAATTTTGAAAGGATCATTGCAGAGATCTCTTGTGGTGTGTATTGTTTACCATTTAATGTAACTTTTTCGTCAGTTCCCATAAGCCTTTTTATGGATGTTATGGTGTTTTCGTGGTTGGCAACTGCCTGACGTTTTGCAACTTTACCAACTAATTTTTCTCCTTCTTTTGTATATGCAACAACAGATGGGGTTGTGCGATCGCCTTCTGCGTTTGGAATAACAGTAGGTTGGCCACCCTCCATAACTGCTACGCAACTGTTTGTTGTTCCTAAGTCAATACCAATAATTTTACTCATTTTTTTCCTCCTTTAACTTATTGACAATAACTTGACTATACTTTATTACTTTATCATTGAATATATATCCCGCCTGATATTCATCCAACACTTCACCGTCTGGTTTGGTTTTATCCTCCATCGTGCTTAGTGCATGATGATATTTTGGGTCAAACGGCTTGCCAATGGTATCAATTTTTTTGACACCAAGTGCCTTTAGGGAATTTATTATCTCATTTTCAACCATCTCAACACCTTTGAGTGATGCTTGGTCTGTTATCATCTGCTTTGCTTTTTTGAAAACGTCCAGACAAGGCAAAATTACTTCAATTGCCTCAACTTTTCCGTCAATTTTTGCTTGCTTTATGCTTTCATTGGTGCGCTTGCGATAATTGTCGAAATCTGCCTGAATAATACGAGCCATGTTTAAGTATTCTTGTGCTAAATCCGGTTGTTGTGCGCTGTTTTCGCAATGTTCACACTTACATGCTTGTTCTTCTTCGCACTCACATTTCTCGTCACATTGGCATTTTTTTTGTTCTTCTTCCACCAAAGGTTCGGCTTGCTCGCTTGTTTGTGTTTTTTTATGTGACATTAGTTATCTCCTTTGTCTTTTTCTAGTTCATTCATCACAATCTTAAGTGCTTGTGCGATGCTTGCATAATCCATCCTATCAGGTCCGATGACCGCAAGTGAAGCAACTGGTGTGCCCTTTATTACAATTGGTGCTGTAATCAGTGCACAACCTGCCATTTTTGCATCTTCATCTCCAATTTCAACAGTGATGTCGTCACTTGCTTTTACGGTGTTGTAAAGTTCTTCCTTATCACCGAGCAGCGAAAGTATCTTTTTGGTTTGTTTTACACTCGCCTTTTCATTTTCATTTAGAATGTTTGCAGTACCTTCGCTTTTAACATCAACTTTTGTCTTTTGGATGAATTTACGCATGCTGTCAATCAAGCTACTCACCAGGGACTTGAAGGTTTGCACCTCTCCAAGTGATTTCTCCAATATGTCTCCTTCAAGCATTTCTCCGATGGTTTTGCCACAAAATTTTCTAGTCAGGAAACTTGAAGCATCATCGCAAACTTTTTCACTGGCATTTGTCTGTAAACTGTTTTTAACAATTCCACTGTGTGTCCTAAACAGCACCAATGCCTCACTGTCAATTAGTGGAATAATTTTGACTTCTTCAATCACGAGTTTATCATAACCATTCGCAACCATGACGGTAGGATAATTGGTGGCCTTTGACACCAGCTCTGCAATACCAGACAAAATTTGCGAGAGTGAATTTGTTTCACCGTCCAAAAGTTTTTCAACTTTTGCCAAATTGTCTTCAGAAACTTGAAAATCCTCAAGCAATGAAGAAACATAATACTTATACCCTTCTGCTGTTGGAATTCTTCCCCCTGAAGTGTGCAACTGCTTTAAATACCCCATGCTTTCTAGAGCATTGAGTTCATTTCGAAGTGTTGCAGTGGAAACTTTTGGAATATGTTTATCTTGAACACCTGCACTTGTGATGGGAGCAGCATCTTTAATGTAGTCCTCGACTACACTACACAAAATGAAATGTTTACGTTCACTTAGATGCATAAATATGCCCCTTTAAAATTTTATTTGCTAGCACTCGGCTTTTAACTGTGCTAACAATATTATATGCATAGTGTTAGCCTTTGTCAACACTTTTATGCAAAAAAAATAAAAAAATTTCCCTCGTAATTTAAAGGGAAACTACATGCCATTTGTCAGAGATTCCTCAGTGCTACGCACTTCGGAATGACAATGGGGTTTCGTGTCATTTCAATACACTCTTTGTGTCATTTCAAGGCACACTTATGTCATTTCAAGGCACACTTATGTCATTTCGAGCGGAGCGAGAAATCTCCATCTCTGTGGGTAAAACTTGGAGTGAATTGAAGTTACTTTAATTGCATATATTTGGCAGTTTTGCCAAGTTGTTCCTCTATTCTCAGCAATTGATTATATTTAGCCACCCTATCTGTTCTGCAAGGCGCACCACTTTTAATTTGACCAGAATTTTGAGATACGACTATATCTGATATTGTTACATCTTCAGTTTCGCCACTGCGGTGAGAAACAATGCTGTTATATCCGTTTTGTTTTGCAAGGCTCATTGCATCAATAGTTTCAGTTAATGTACCTATCTGATTTACCTTGATGAGTATTGCATTGGCTACTTTCATATCAATACCCTTTTTAAGACGTTTCACATTTGTTACAAACAGGTCATCACCGACAAGTTGGATTTTTTTGCCAAGTGCTTTTGTTAATTTTTGCCAACTAGACCAATCCTCTTCAGCAAGTGCATCCTCTATTGAGATAATAGGATATTTTTTGCACATATCCTTCCAAAAGTCAATCATCTCATCAGCGCTAAACAATTTGTCTGTTTTCCAAAAATAATAGTAGCCATCTTTGCCAATTTTCTTTGCTTCGTCATACATCTCTGTGGCTGCGACATCCACGGCGAGTTTAAAATCTTTTCCAGGTCTGTATCCAGCCTTTTCTATGGCATCAATAATACAGATGAAAGCATCCTCATCATTTTTAAGGTTTGGTGCAAAACCACCTTCATCGCCCACTGCCGTGGCAAGACCTTTTGCTTTTAAAACACCTTTTAGACTATGATAAACTTCTGCGCACCATCTAAGTCCTTCAGAAAAAGTTTTTGCTCCAACTGGCATGATCATAAACTCTTGAATGTTTATACTGTTGTCTGCATGTTTACCACCGTTGATAATGTTCATCATAGGCACAGGAAGCACATGCGCATCCTCTCCACCCAAATATTTGTAAAGTGGCTCACCTTTCATGTTTGCAGCCGCCTTTGCCACTGCAAGCGACACACCAAGTATTGCATTTGCACCAAGTACGCCTTTATTTTCAGTTCCGTCAAGATCAATCATCGCATGGTCAATTTCTCTTTGCGAAAATACACTTTTGCCAACAATTGCAGGCTTGATCTTTGTATTTACATTGTCAACTGCCCTGTTCACAGATTTTCCAAAATAACATGTTTTGTCGCCGTCACGAAGTTCAATGGCTTCAAATGCTCCAGTAGATGCTCCGGATGGCACGCTGGCTCTGCCCATGAACTTATTGTCGACATACACATCAACTTCCACGGTTGGTGTGCCACGTGAATCCAAAATTTGTCTTGCAATAATGTTTGTAATTTTACCTTCCATATAAAACTCCTTTTATGCTACATTATATAACAACAAACAAAAATTTCAAAATAGTTGCGTATGCTTGACAAAAAAATAAAAAATAGTCAATATTTACATTGGAGAGTGCACATGAACATTTGGACGGATATAAGTAGTGATCGAATCAAGCCAGACGATTTTGTCGCATTTATTGAAATTGAACAAGGCAGCAAAAATAAATATGAGTTAGATAAAGAAACTGGCCTAATTATTTTGGACAGAGTTTTATACACAAGCACTCACTATCCAATGAATTACGGCTTTATCCCACTCACATATTCCGGTGACGGCGATCCACTTGATGTGTTCGTTCTTTGCAGTCAGCCTATAGAAAAAGCAAGTTTGGTCAGGTGCTACCCAATTGGAGTTGTGGACATGAGGGACAGGGATGACGTTGATGAAAAAATTATTGCCATACCATTTGGTGACCCTCAATACAATTCTTACAAAGATATAAGCGAACTGCCAAGCCACATTTTGAATGAACTTGAGCATTTTTTGACGGTGTACAAACAACTTGAGAACAAAAAAGTCAAGGTTCTAAAGGCCCGTGATGCCGAAGCTGCTAAAAAAGTGATTCAGCAGTGTATACTCGACTTTCAAATTAAGATAGGAGAAAAAAATGATTAAATTTTATCTATGTCAACATTGCAAAAATGTTACAATTAAAGTTGTGGACAGCCAAGTTCCACTTGTTTGCTGTGGAGAAAAAATGGTTGAGCTTATTCCTATGCAAAGTGACGGCGCACTGGAAAAGCACTTACCTGTGCTTAGTTTTGACGGAGATAAACTCACTGTAACCGTTGGTGAAGTTTTACATCCTATGATGGAGAATCACTACATAAACTTTATAGTAGTTGAACTTAAAGATGGTTATATTATAAAACACCTTAATCCAACTTCTCAGCCAGTAGCCACTTTTAATGTAAATAAAGCCGATGCGGTCGCAGTTTATGAATATTGCAATTTGCATGGACTTTATAAAGTTGAAATGTAACAAAGTTAAATAAAAGTAAGAGACAGTAGTCTCTTTTTTTCGTGAGATTTCTCGCTTCACCCGAAATGACAGAGGTGTATCACCCGAAATGACAGAGGTGCTTCGCTTGAAATGACACAACAGCCTCTGTCATTCCGAACCTTTAGGTGAGGAATCTATGAGATTTCTCAGTGTTACGCACTTCGAAAAACACTAAAAAAAAGATGTTGTCTTATGACAACACCTCATCTTCCAACATTTCAAATTCACTTTCGTCGTCCGAGATTTTGTTTATTGATACCTCATACGCTACTCGATTTTCAACTTCCCCATTGTCTAGTTTTTTTTGATAATCGCGAGATTGAATTCTTCCAACCAGACAAACTTTTTTGCCAACCTCAAGGTTTTTGACAAATCTAGCATTCCTTCCCCATGCAATGCAAGGCAAATAATCAGATTTATTATATGCCCTATTGACGGCAATCAAGACGTCACATATCTCACGTTTAAACGGTGTCGTGCGATATGTTGGTGCCTTGCAAATATAACCTGTAATTTCAATTATATTTGGATTCATATCCTCAGTGTAATCAATAATTTCTCTCACAAACACTGTAAGCATGAGTTTGCTTTTTTGTTCCTCGACTTTGTTATAACTTCTAAACTGTCCCTTCACGGCAAGCATGCTTCCCACCGTCATATCTTTTGTAAGCAATTTGTCAGATATTGTGATCGGAATAATATCGCACTGTTCTGAAAGCCTTTTCACTTCAAGTTTAATTTCATAAAATGCTTCTCCAAAACTTTCATGACTGAATTTTGGCTCAGATGCAATTTTTCCACACAAAAATACCTTGTTGTTCGACAATAATTCGTACTTCATAAAATTTCTCCTTAATTTTTGAGTTTTTGTACACCCTGTCTGTCAATTTCGTAGTTATCTCTATAAACAAGGTCACCAACAGATGTAACGGTGTAGCCCTGTGCTGTTAGCCTGTCAAGTACCATAGGCAATGCATCCAAAATATGGTCAGAGTTGTTATGACAAAGTATAATTGACCCATTTTTTACGTTGTTTATGATACGGGTTGTAATCTCCTTGGCACTTAAGCCTTTCCAATCCAGAGAGTCCACACTCCATTGAATTGGAATTAGGTTTAGTTTTGCGCTGACATTGATCAAAGTATCGTTGTATGCGCCATATGGTGGACGGAACAATTCAACTTTTTTGTTTGTGATATTTTCAATCATTTCCACACAGGCTGAAAGTTCTTTTTCCATGGCGTCAGCAGATAACTTTGTCATATCCGGATGAGTGTTTGAGTGCGTGCCAATCTCAAAACCACGCTCATCAATTTCTTTTACAATATCTTGATATTTATCCACCCAAAAACCAACAAGGAAGAAGGTAGCTCCAGCATCATATTCATCTAAGATGTCCATGATGCCTTGTGTCTTATCTGCTCCCCAAGCAGCATCAAATGAAATTGCCACTTGCTTATTTTCTGTTTCCACACTGTAAACGGGGACAAGTTTAGCATTGTATCCAAAGAAAACTTGAGCAGATGAAACCCCATTGAAAGATATTGCCAAAAGCACAGCACAAAGCAGTACCAAAAGTACAAACCTTATAGATTTTAACTTTACAACACAGAACATTAAAACCTCACTTTTACTATAATCATTGTATACAAACAATCAAACAAAATATTTGTACAAATGAATGATATATTGTTGACTTATGTCGAAATATCTATATTACCCGGGACAAAGATATATGACAAAAAACAGTAAAAACAATGAGATTTTTAATGTTACGTTATGTAATATATCACATCTTTTAATTTTTTACAAATGTTTTTTACTTTTTTACAAAAATATTTTTAATTTTACAAATTTCACTATTCTTCACACATACTACCACATATATATATGTGTTTTGTGTCACCTCAAGCACCACATGTCATCCCGAGTGAAGCGAGGGATCCCAGAGATTCCTCGTGGCATAGCCACTCGGAATGACACAAAAAAGGTATCC
>CALWPG010000002.1 GCA_944383375.1 uncultured Clostridia bacterium
AAGACCCTGGTGTTGTAAATGCAGAATATCCATATGTGATTGGTACACAATCAAGTCAAATGGTAGAAAGTTTTACAGATGCAGCAAGAAAGTTAAATGATCAAGGTGTATTTGGAGCAATCAGCGGAATAGTGCCTTCAGAGCATGGTGCACACATAATAATTTATCTAGGCAAAGTAGAAAACATTTTTACGATAAATGATGTGAGCACGTTTAATTTGCGAGATGAAGACATTTTGAAATTGACCCAAACTAAACTCAGTCCGTTAAACAACAAGACGGTTTTTGATAAAATTTTTGAACAATTAAGTGAAGATAACTATTCTATTTTTGAAAACATGAATTTAAATGTACTAAAAAATAAATGTAAAATTGTAGCACACGAATCTGTTTATTTAAATCTGTAAGTTAAACTTTGGAAAAAAGTTGGGTAAAGTATCCCAACTTTTTTAAACATCTTTACATTTTTATTGTAATTTGTTAATATGGATTGAATATGGAAAAAATTCTGCTTAAAAATAAAACTATAAAGTACAAACAAGCTAAAGGCTGGGATTTTTCGATCAAATTTAAGTGTGCCATGGGGCAGCATTCTTATCATAAGACGGATGCAGAACAAATTGAGGAAGCAGAGCAAAGCGTATCAAAGCAAAAAAGTAAAAAGAAAAAAATTTGGAATGCAATTTTTTTCGTTGTCAATATAGTTGTGGTTGCTGCCATTTTGGCATATCAACTCACACATGAAAACATATCTTCATTTTCCGAACTTCAAAACTTGAAATTTTATTATTTGCCAGTACTCTTGGGTGTATTCGCACTAATTATGGTACTTGATGCACATAGAACAAATTGTTTTTTAAGAAAATCGGGTAACAGGTCGCGTCCATATTTATGTTACAAGATGTGTGCCATTGGAAAATACTACGATAATATAACACCAATGTCGACAGGTGGTGAGCCATCTCAAATATTCTATTTGAACCATCGTGGACTTGATGCTAGCTCATCAATTTCCGTTCCTATGGCTAGATATGTCGTATCACAAATGTCTTGGATGATTGTTGGCATTGTCGCAGTTATTTGCATAATTTTTACAGGGGTTATGGATATAAGTGTGGTACTTATTATCGGACTTTTGGGCTTTTTAGCAAATTTTATACTTTTGGCAATTTGTTTGATCCTTTCCATGAGCAAAAAGATCGGCAACACCTTGGTTGTGAAAATTCTTAGACTACTTCAAAAAATGCACATAATTAAAAATTATGAAAAACAATATGAACGTGTCATGAAAGTGGTTGAAGGTTACCAAAAGACCATGAAAACTTATGCCAAAAATAAATGGTTTTTCTTATATACTCTTGTAATTTCTGTTTTACAATTCGTGTTGACCTACACAATGCCATATCTCATTTATTTGATGCTCGGAGGTATGGACTATTCACTTTGGGGCGAGATGCTAATATCTTGCGTCATGATAGATTTAGGTGCCAGTATTATTCCTCTTCCTGGTGGAACTGGAATGAACGAGATATCTTTTACTGCCATTATTGGTGTTTTGTTCCCAGATGGTACGGCGTTTTGGGGTCTGCTGTTTTGGAGATTTATGACGTACTATATCTACATTATACAAGGTATCTGCATCGTAATTTATGACTATGCATATGGAAACAAAAAATATCGTTGGCTTGAAAAGAAATGGCAACTTGAAAAGGAAAGCATTGCATTTGAAGAAGAGCAAATAAAAAAATACAAAAAAGAGCAAAGTAGACGCAAAAAAAGTCAAAAGTAGATGTTTAAACTATCTTATTTGAGTCAAAAGTATATAGAGGATGTATCATGACTCAAAAAAATGATGGTAAATTTGATAAAAAAAATTATATTTTTTCAATTGTGCTGTTGAGCATATTTTTGTGCGTAAGTTTGGTATATAATTTTTTGGGTGGATTTAATCCACATGCTGAGCAAAAATATGTCTCATATATTGGACAGGATACAGTAATTAAAATGTCTCAAATAGGTTCATCAGTTTCAACTCTTGCAATTGATGGAACAAGTTTACCTGGTGATAATATAATGCAAAAGGTAGATATCGTGTTGCCCAACGTTTCAACACAAGGTATGACACTACGCGCAAGGGCTATGCTTGCTGGCTATGAAGTTTATTTAAGTGGTTACACAGAATGGGAAAAGAGAGAGGATAACTATTATTATTTTACTGGCGAAATATACCAAAATCAAAATATCGGATTGTGTAACAGCATAACTTTACCAGACGCTAATCTTGATCGCAATACTGTTTATTTTGTGGAATTTATGGTTGAATATTTTTACACCGAAGGCCTACTTTTATAGTCATAAACAAACTCTGGATCAAAAAATGGGTACAAGCAGGCATCTTTTTTCCTCAGGGTATTGCCGTCTACAACTTTTCTGTCCATAAAAAGTACTTTGTTATGCTTGTTTGGTAAATAATCATAAAAAGTTTTCATTCCCACACCACAAAAAAGTTCAAAGCCCGCGTCTAATAAATACTGATGTTTGTTTGAAATATTGCCATACTTGTCAAACACTTGCCATTCGCCATAGGGGTAGACATAAACTTTGGTTTTCCCAACCAAGGGCTCTACTTCTTCCTTCCATAGATTGACTTCTTCCAAAAACTGTTCATCTGTAAGCTTGTTCATATGATAATGTCCATAGCTATGTGAAGCAAAATTCCAACCATTTTGCTTCAATTTTTTTACTATTGGCTTAACTTTTTCTATTTCTTCCTGCCTGTTGACCTTGTTTTTACTTTGCGTTCTATATCCAAGTATTCCGTCATAACCAGTTATATTTATTGTTCCCATATCATTAAATGGGGAGAAATCAGGGTGCTTTTCTACAAAGTTTTCAAGCATAGGTATGAATTCGTTGGAATATGATATATCTTCGTTGTCTTGTATTTGTGTTGTTGTGGCGAACTTTCCGTTTTCATCCAATATTATCTTATCTACCATTCCGAGCCCCATTTTTTTGTGATCGTAATTAACATCATCAAAAGATAATATCAATGCCTTTTTCCCTTTTGGTACTTTAACGGCCTTTTTAACTATCACACCATTTTGATTTTCAAATGTGTCATTTATATCGACAAGACAATAATCATTTTCATATAAAGAATTCAATATTCTTGCAAACTCATCTTTGGTTATACAATCCATGTTGTAGTTTTGCCTCATTGGATTGTCTTTTGCAAAAGCGATGTTTGGATAGGCGATAAGACAATGAGTGAATAAATGTTCAACTGTTAATGTATATTCATATTCATCTTTGTTTAAACCACTGAGCACTAATGGAGAAAACAAAAAAACAAATGCTATCAAAATAACCAATAACTTTTTCATATTTTTATTGTGCATTAAAAGTGTTAAATTAAACAAAATTTGTCTTTTTTTGCTAAAAATGTATAAAAGATAATGCATTGTTTTGTGTTAAACTTGCAACGAGGTAGAAAATGGACGATAGAATAGTTTACAAAAAGAGTGCTTTTGAAGAATTGAAATTTGATCTTCAAAGCAAATATTATAATAAAAAAGTTTTTATCTTTACTTCGAAAAGTTTAACAAATAGCCATTTGACAGAGATAATGAGTGCTGTTTCAATGGCAGGTTGTGATTTTAAATATTTTGTTGCAAAGCACAATTTTAGTTTACAAGAACTAAGAAGTTTAAGCGAAATGCTTTCCCAGGAAGTCTTTGATTTGTATATTTGCTTTGGGGCTGGAAAAGCTTGCGACGTAACGAAATATTTTGCTAACATATTTTGTATTCCGTATTTAGTTTGTCCCTCAGCTTGCAGTAACATATCCTATTTCACAAATATATGTGTAAATCCATATGACAGTACGCGTAGTTTTGTTTGTGACAGCGCAGAGAAGATCTACATACAAGAAAATGTAATAAAAACCACGCCCAAATTTTTGGTCAAGCAGGGAGTTTACTTCGTTATGTCACTGTCTCAACTTTTATGTGATTCCCAAATTGAACATATCTTACTTGATGGTGATGACAATTTTAAGACGATAGAAGGTGACATATCTAAACTTAAAAAAGAACTTGTTTATATAATGAGGGGTGAAGATGAGGGTAAATTGATCCTTATGGACATTTTAATCTCTTTAGCAGAGCATCTAAAAAATATAAATGTATTTAATTTATCTATGTTCAACCTCTTTTTCATCATGCAGAAAATTTTTATGCAAAGTGGACAAAATGTTGGAGGTGGTGAAACGTTTATCTTGTCGGCTCAAATGATACTATTAAGTTATAAAAACCTCTTCTCGCAGAAAAAAATCAAACAACTGGAAATTCCAGATTTTCCAAAAATTGCAAAAAATATCAAAAAATACGCAATTTTTTATAAAAAAATTCATAATTTTGCATTTTTTGAAGCAATTTTGGCACAAAAAGACATTTTAATAAGACTTAATAATTTAAAAGAAGAATTTTTATATCAAACACAAAAAAGATTAGAAGACATTCAAGATATGTTAAAAGTGGTAAAAAAATATGAAAACGTGTTTAGTTTCTCTTTACCAAAACTTAAAGACATGTTTACATCTTTTTCAGTGTTACCTTACGTTTGTGAAAATAGCTACATTGTTTCTCTGATGGGCGGCATTGGAATATGTAATGTTATGTGACAAAGAAGTATAAAAAAAAGAAATAAGGCAATAAATTTTGTATGAAAAAATTTATTGTCTTTTTTATTTTGTGTTGTTTTCTCTTTACTGCCTCTTTGTTTAAAAAGGAATTTGATTTTTCTATCTACGATAACTTAAATGTTCAAATATTTACACAAGGTAAGGAATTAGAAAGTTATGGTAGTGTCATGGTCACGGACAATGGTAATGGTCAGATAATTTCCTGCACCTATGCTGATTATAAAACACTTTCCGCTTCTCTTAAAAACGTAAGTGGCATAACATTTATATTCACAGGAGACAAGGACACATATTTGGATTGCATTTCTAGACTAAATGTAAAGGTTGTGGAAGATGGTGAGACTGATTTTCTTGGTTACACAAATTATTTTGGTGGTGGGGTTTGTGCCTACGACAAAAAAGTTAATGTTCAGGGCTACTTTGATGGAGAAAAAATTTATATTGGCACACCACTTTTGCTGGGAAGTTACTAATTTTAAAATTCATATGTATAACAAATGAAAAAGTTGTCAACAAATAGTCTGGAGGTAAAAATGGAAACAAATAAAAAGGGAAGGGTCCTAAGGCTTTTTAAAAAGTATGGTTACTATGCTTTAGCATTTGTGCTAGTACTTGGAATTACACTTGCTATAGTGTTTGCTAATCAAACCGAAATATCAGACGATCCAACAGTTCCATCTGATACAACGCCTGTAGTTTTTGGTTTACCTGTTGAATCACCAACTGTATTAAAATGGTATTCTGACAGCGAACTGATGTACAATGATACATTAAAGCAATGGGAAAGCCACAAGGGAATTGACATGACTAGCGACAACCTAAATGTGTTTGCAGTGCTTGATGGAGTAGTTACAAGTGTGGAAACGACTTACGAAGACGGAACTATCATTACAGTTACTCATGATGATGGATTTGTCAGCAAATATTCATCATTAAGTGATGAAACGAGTGTGACTATCTCTGACAAAGTTTCGGCAGGAGACACAATAGGAACGATGAGTCAATCCGCAGCAAATGAACAACTCAGTGGCGCACATTTGCATTTTGAACTTTACAAAGATGGACAAAAAGTTGACCCTTCAAACTATCTTACATTGGAAGATAAATAAAAAAACCCCTTTGTCAAAAAGGGTTTTTTTATGTAAAATTTATTTTTTATGTTTGTCTATAAGATCAACAATTGATTGCACCGTGCTAAGAGTCATCGCTTCTTCATCTGGAATTGCAATGCCGAACTCTTCTTCAAGTGTCATCAACATTTCAACTGTGTCAAGTGAATCAGCACCAAGATCTTCAATAAGACGAGATTGCTCGGTAATCTTGTCTTCACTTATGCCAAGCTGATTTGCTATGAGTGATTTTACTTTATCTAGTGTCATACCTCTCCTCCAAAATAGTATTCACTTTAAATGTTATCATTTAATTTAGAATTTGTAAAGTACTTGAAGTAATTTTTATTTTCATGTTTACAATATAGGACAAAATGTGACATATTGTGATTTTGTTGTGCATACATTTTAACATGGGGTTGAATGTGAATAATAATAACAGAGTAATACAATTTGCACAATATATCATATCAAACAATGCAACAATTAGGCAAACAGCCGCTTATTTTGGTTATTCAAAATCTACCGTGCATTTGGATATACATAAAAAATTAAAAAAAATTAATTTTTCTTTATTTGATGATGTAAATATTATTTTACGTAAAAATTTTGATGAAAAGCATATTAGAGGTGGTTTGTCTACAAAAAATAAATATTTAAAAAAATAAATTTGCTGTTATTTTTAATTTTTATTTTAATTTTTTCATATTTTAACTTTGTTAAAATATGGATTTTTTTTATTAATTATTTTTTATTTTTTAATAAATTTTTTTATGAAATAATTTTTTTAATCTTTTAATATTTTAAGAAATTTGTTGAATTTTTTGGTTAAAAAATTTGACACAAAAGTGTCTATGACACTATAATACAGGTATCAAGGTTTATTATATAATAATAAAAATTTAAATATTGACAAAAATAAAAAAGGAGTTTGAGGCATATGAAAAAATTTAAATCATTTTTAATTTTTGCTTTAATGGTCTTATTTGGTGCAAGTGGTGCGCTTTTATCGGCCTGTGGTGAAAATGATGATAATATGCAAATAACTCTAAGCACTTCACATGTTGAAATCGTTCTTGGTGAAAATGATAACTCTGCCGTGATCTATGCCACGGTCACCGACGCAGCGAATAAGGGTGTGAAAGTTAAGTATGATTCTTCAAGCATAAATGTCACAACTCAAGAGACATCGGATAATGGTGTTACACCAATAAACATTGTCGCTTACAGACAATGTCAAAACATTGAAGTAATTGTTGAAGGTGCGACCAAGTCTACGGCATTCACAGTCACTGCCACCACTCCAGTTAGTTCAATAATTGCAAATCAAAATACATACGCAATGTCATACAGTAGTCAAAATGGTGGTAGTTTTCAGTTATCACAATCAATGTTCACCGTTTTGCCCGAGGGCACAAGTCAAACTGGGCTTGTTTTTAGTTTAAGCAATCCAATTGACGGCATAAGCATTGAAAATAATGTCATCTTTATGCAACCTGGACTTTCCGATATTCCAACATCAATCGGTGTCGAGGTTGTTTCTGCACATAAAGACAGTGTGCGTACCACCATATTTGTGGATGTTTTAAAGGAGATTGATACTTCTTTAGTGCAGATAGTTGATGCTTCCGGTGCAGCACTTAGTGAAATTGAATTTTCGCGTACAAATGAAAGCAGTGTCGTTGTGACTGTCGTTGTACGTGTTCCTTTTTCGTTAATCAATGAAAAACCAATAGTTAAGCCAAAGTTTGCCTATGGTGATAGGGGCGTAATACTTGATGGAAGTACTTCTTACACTGTTGAGAGTGGTCAGTACTACCAATATGAATTTGATTTTGTCATTGATATTAAAAGTGCAAAACTCGGTACCGATATCCTTTGGTTTGAACTTGCCTATGAAGGTTATCCTGATTTAATATTTTCAACTGCCAATACGCAAAATGGAAACGTACAAATCAGTGTCATTGATGAAATCAGAGATATAATAATTCGGAATGGCAATTTTTCAGTTGACCCAACTACGCCAATAGACATTTACACATCTTATGTTGGAAGTTCTGTGGCCGGCTTGGCTCTCACTTTTGTTGCCGATCCAGAAACTGCAACTAATGACAAATTGTCAATAACAGTTGATGCGGCTACTTTAAATTACCTGGTTATTCGCAATAATTTGGGACAAGTGGTACAATTTTCAGAGGGAAAATATGTTTTTGATAGTGGTACAACGTTGTATTTTTCAGCAAGAACAGGATTCACTCAAGGTGCTACTGCCTCAATAATTGTCAGTAGCGAAAGTCAAAATGTTGACATTTCCAAAACACTTACATTCAATCTTTTGGAAGGTGTTTCAACACTAGGCTTTGTCAATAGCACAAATGATGGCATAGACGCGACGCGTGATTTTTATTTGGATATTGACCAATATTCAACATATCAAGTCAAAGTAGCAATTTCTCCAGCATCATGCGAACTTCTAAGTGAATTTATTACTACAAGCAACAGTGACATTTTTACTATCGGACAACTTACAAGAACCACCGATATAGTCAATGGTGCTGTGGTGTATCTTGTTGAAATTACCGCTCAAGGTGAGGGCGAAGCCGAGTTAAACATCACATTCCCTTCTGGTCAACATGCCACTGCCAAAGTATACGTAATTGAAAATCTTACAGACGTAATTATTGATGTGGAACCGAACTTTGACACTTCATCTAGTGTTGGAAACATTACCTATGACTCGAATAATAGTATTTTGTATGCGGCTGTTAAAAATGGTCAATCTTTGCCATTAACTTTTACCGGAAACACACAATATGAAAGTGTGGCTTTTGCATTTAGTGATTATGTTTATGATGCAAACCAAGATTCTGTTTATGTGCAAGATGGGGCATATGTACAATTTTCAAATCAAGATCCAGAAACCTTGACTTTTGTCAATACCTCAAGTGTCATCAGCTCAAATTATTTGCGTTCGCTTGGATACATCTCTCCACTGAATGTCGGAAAAGTTTGGGTAAGAGCAACATTTACTGGAAAACAAGTTGAAGATGTGAATGGCGAATATGTCTATACAGATGTGCAAGTAGCGAAATACATATTAGTGGAGATATACAACCCTATAACATCAATTGAGATTGATGAAAGAAACATCGCTTTATATGCCTACGATGAAGTGGGTGACGTTAACCAAGATTTGTCAACAAAACTAATAACATTGACGGTCAATCGTGGTGGGTTGGTTCCAACATATAACAGGATTGATATAGAAAATGTTACACTCAATAGCGAAACAGGTCTTTATGAATATCGTTATGAGGGCAATGTTAATTTCACCATTGAAAAGATCAATGACTATCAGTTTTTGGTCAGAGCATTGACACGTCAAACTCAAGGTTCTTTTGAATTTTCTTCAACCACAATAAATTTTGTTACAAAAGATCTAAATTTGGATCATAACAAATATTCTTTAACTGCAAATGTCAGCATGATCCAGCCACAACTTGTTGAAGAAGTTAATGTAATGAACGTAGGCGAAGATGGAATTTATCTTCAGGTCCAAAACATTTCAAATGACATCTCTTTGACATCGTTTAAATTGGTTACCTCTGTATCTCCTTCCGATGCGTTAAACAAAGAAGTTGTTTATAGGTTTATTCCAAACAGTGGAACACCAAGTAGTATAATTTCCATTTCCGAAGACGGACTAATTACAGCAAGTGGCATAGTTGGTGGCAGTGGAATAATAAGGGTGATACCAAAAGATTGTGTATTCACAGATGACAACGGTCATGAATATTACCGAGATGGTTATGTTTATGCCGATGTTGAGATCTTTGTCGCCGATGGAAGAAGTCGAGAGACAGCACTTAGAATTCATAGCTTAGATTATATGACAAATTCCTCTTTGCATTATGTATTGTTAAGCGATGTAATTTATTCATCTGAATCACAAATTTTTGCAACATTCAGTGGTGGTCTTTATGGTTCGCTTGATGGTTCAACCTCTGTTGCAAGCATAACAATGAATTCATCAAACAACCTTTTTGGAACATTGACCTTTGATGCAAGAGTTGAAGATTTAATAATAGCGGGCAGCACCAAAGCCAAGTCAATGCTCGCAGATACTAATGCTGGTACAATTTCCAATGTCACAGTTGATGTTTATATCGATGCCAATTCTTCTGTAAAAATATCGACAGTGGAAAACGTAGACGGAAATGCCGGTGGTATTGTTGAAATCAACACTGGTACAATTCAAGACACTACATTCGCTGGCTCTATATCTGCGACTGAGATTGCAGGTGGTATTGCAGCAATAAACAGTGGAACCATAACATCCAGCTGTGTACTCTTTTATAACATGCAAGATATGGCAATGCAAATTAATGGTTCTTTGGTGGGTGCAATAGTTGGAGACAACACCGGCACAATCAGACAAAGTTATGCCTTTAACTTTTCAAGTCAAAGTATCTCAAATTCAACTAATGTTGGAGCAATTGTTGGAAGAATTTCCTCCACTTCTGCGCTAATTACTCAAAGTTTCGCTGATGTTGGAGAGTTGGGTAATTTCTATGTCGAACTTGATTCTTCTGTTGCAACCAATGAATTAACAAACATAATTCGAGATAGTTACACAATTGCAAAGACAACACAGGATCAACAACAAACTGTGACTTTCTCCTACTATATGACCACTTTGCTCGGAGGAAGGTTAAATGGACAAACTTCTGACACTTCGACCACATATCCTGCAGTGGGTATGGATACCCCTTCTTCCACATGGTCAAGACAAGGCAATTCAAATTATGGTTTTCCATATCTGACGGCGGTCAGGCCAGTTGAGTCCATGACAAGTGAGCAAATTCAAGCGCTCAGCATTGTTCAAAGCAGGTTATCTTTGCCTGAGAACAACCGAAGAGCCATAATGTTTGTTTACAGAACAACAAATGTCAATCTCACAGAAAGAGAACAACAGATATTAAACCTTCAAAACACCATTGACTATGGTGAGCTTTTTGGCACCTATTCTTTAAATGGTATAATCGTTACATCAAGTGATCAAAGTATAATTTCAACTTCCAATAGCAGTCTCACAGTTAAAAATACAGGCAATGTCACATTGACAGTGACTTCAAAATATGATTACACAATTGCACCAATTGAAATTGAAGTTGCAGTTATATTCTACACCTCCAATTTCAATTTGACATATCACAACCAACAACTTGGTTCTTTGTCTACAATAAATATCAGGACAAGGGTGAATGAAACACTTACATCCAGCTTGGAAAATTCCATAGTTTTGGTTGATAGACAAGTATCTCTTCAAAACAATAATTTCATCGTTCGCACACAGACCAACGATGGACAAAACGCAGACTTTGTTGTGGGTTCAACCATTGGACTACACACCATTGTTGCAAATTTTGAGGGCGATGAGACAACAATTTTCATGTATCTTGAACTTGCAAGCATGGATGATGGTTACCTTGAAATTTTGAGAAATTATTCTCAAAAAGAAATTGTTTTGACCAAAGTTTATGGTCCTATTTCATTACAGACCTCGGCAAGCGAAGCTCAAATTTCTGCTAGCGACAGGCTTCTCGTTTATGTTGATGTAACATCAGATACTAGCTTTGCTGAAAATAATAATGACCAGCTGAAAGTTGAAGTTACCGACTCGCTAGGAAGTTTTGTGGACAGCAGTGTGGTGATTGTTGAATTTGACCATAGTGGAGAAATCATATCAAATGACACACAAAACGGCACAATGACTAAACGTTATGCAGTTACTATCAGTTTAAACACAAATGCCCAAAGTTATGATGCAAGCTATAATGTTAAATTTAGTACAAACAGTATAGAACTATACGACGATATTCAAGCAAATTTAAAAATAACAGTTTTGGATCAAGAAGTTTTAAGGGTTGATGTAAACCACTATGCGTTCAGAGCTAATGGAGAGTCTGGTGTAACATACTATAACTATTATCCAAACAATGTTCTTTCGCCAAATTCCACTGGACTTTTGGATGTTATGGTGTAT
Organism: uncultured Clostridia bacterium; assembly: GCA_944383375.1. Lineage (GTDB taxonomy): Bacteria > Bacillota > Clostridia > Christensenellales > UBA1242 > UBA5893. Next base: position 11,861 of record CALWPG010000002.1, read on the forward strand.
CCATCTTATGCAAATTACACACATATAACTGTAACAAGCCAACCAACAAATGGACAATCCATCAACTTTCTTAACATGAGACAAAATGGTGGAGGCTATAGTGCAAATTTGGCAAATACTTTTGAGTATATAAACAATGGAATTTTAATATATGCACAAAATACAGACCAAGACATCGCAAGATATTATGTAAGAGTATCTGTTCCTGCAAGCGTGACAGTAGACTCTGTATATAGCATAGTCATTAACGTCTACAACGGCGATGATGTCGTTTACACAACAACTTATTCCTTGATAATTGTTCCTCAAGAGCAGGCAGGCATAACTGTGGACGGAAATTCAACCATATATGCAGTTCGAGGTGAAACAATCACTGCCGATGTCGTTTGGGATCAAACTCAAACCATAAAAGAAATTTCCGCAATAAACATGGCTGACACAAATGTTGCAAACGGGATTTCAATTTCAAGCATAGTCAATTCAGAGATAGAGGAGTATGCAACAAGATATTTCAGAGCATCCATTGATATAGCTATTTCTGAAAGTTCAAACCACTTTAGGGTAAGAGTCATCACCTCCAGAACTTTAAACGGCGTTGAACAAACCGTTGAATCTTATTTAATTGTCTATTTAATTGACTTTGAGTTGGATTTCGCAAATACTCACATAGCTAATGAAGAGGGTAGTGATGTTGTAACTGGAGACAAATATTTCTATCACTCTCTTGATTTCAATTTTGCTGGACGTTATATAGTAAATGAAGACGAAACACAATCATACAGCGAAAGGATGTTCAACCAGTTTGTAGATAATAAGTACTATAACAATAATAATTACGAAGTCAATTTGATTGCACGATCCACAGGTACACTCATTGAAAACTTGTACTATGTTAATGGCAATACCCACACACCAGTGGTTGTAAGAAATGGCGATGAATTGGTATCAGTTTCCACCGATGTTATTCGAGAATTCACCGTGGTTGAAACCAACGGTGTAAGAGAGATAAGATTTATTGGAAACAACAACGGCTCTCAAGATATGCTATTGTCTATGCAAGTCGTCATGCCAGATGGCACGGTGTTTACATATTCATATTACTTTACAATAATCATTTCTGACCCAACCAGCGATGATTCTCCAGCACAGATTTCAAATGCGCAAGAATTTTTAAATGCTGTAAATGGCGAAACTGAAGAAGACTATATCCTTACAAACGATATATATCTTTATGAGTACACAACACAAACCGATACCTCAAAAATAAGAAGTTTGGATGGAAATGGATATCAGATTGTCATTGTTGGCTTCGACTATGACAACAATTCTCAAGATGTGAGATTGTCATTATTCAACACCATATCTTCAAATACCACTTTAAAAAACATTAGGCTAAATTTGTTCCATAGCGGTGTAATTCAAATATTATCCGCTTTTACAAATAATGTCATGGTGGCACCTTTTGCAATTACAAACAACGGAATAATAACAAACTGCGAAGTCGTAAGTTACAGAAAACTTACAAATGAAATAACACCAAGTGTGAATGGCTTGAATATTCAAGTTGATTCTACCATTGGTGTCAGTGCAATAACTGCCGGTTTTGTGGTCTACAACAACGGTATCATAACCAACAGCCGAGTTGGTGGTGAAAGTGTCGTGGAATACTCCTTTGTTCCTCAGATAAGTGATGATGGAATATTGATAAACACAGGCGCAGTCAATTCAAACACAAGGATAATGTCGCCTTTTGTAATTTCATCTTTTGGTGAAATTGCAGGATTTGTCTATCAAAATTCAAATTCCGGTCACATAGTTAGTAGCTATGCTTCAAATATCAGACTCATAAACAACAGCAACATCGACTATGCAACCATCACAGCTGGCTTTGTTATTCAAAATGCCGGTCTTGTCAGCATGAGTTACGCAAAAGGTGTAAAGCAAGATGAAAGTGATATTCATGCCAGCATGTATGGAATAGAAACATCTGGAATAAGTGCCGGCTTTGCATATGAAAACTCTGGCGAGATCAACAACAGTTATTCCAACATTTCTCTTACAAACCTCACAAACAATCCTGGTAGAAACAGTGCAGGGTTTGTATATCGCAACACACAAACTGGTGTGATATCAACTAGTTTGTCATTGTCACGCATTGTTGGCAGTACAACAACTCAGATGAACTTCTCAGGCGTGGATGACTATGGCAACTATCAAAACTTTGGAAGCATTGAAAATTCATATTACTATGATGAGGTCTCCTTGTCCGACTCCTCAATCATGATTGAATCAGCCTATGGAGAAAGTGCTGAATATGTTTCAAACGCACTTCTTCAAGAATATTTCTATGGCTTTAGTTTTGCAAGTGGTGCAAATGAAGAGCAAGATGACGGTATTTGGAAGATGACAAGCAGTGGTCCTGAACTTGTCAGTGCAAATCAAATAGCTGTATCTCTTCGCTATGCAAGCCAACAAGGCACAAACGCAAGGCCAGTCTTTACATATGTCGATGAGTTTAGATACGGTTCAAAAAATAACCCAATACTCATAAGATCTGCTGAAGAATTTTCAAGGGTGTTCAGTGGAACTGACAATTCAAGTGCATCAAGATATGTCAACACACAAACTGGTCAGATTTTTGGAAGTTACAGACTTATAAACGACATTGATCTAAACCAACTTGTCACAGATTCCAATAACACATATCAACTTGCCACATCCAATATGGAACTTACTGGCATGTATCGAAATCAAGGTGATGGCAATTCAGTAGGTTGGTTTGATGGAAATGGTCTCACCATCAGTGGCCTTGCACTCTCAGATCCTGATGTTAGCTCAAGAGACAACTTTGGTTTGTTTGCAAGCATCACCTCAGGCGCTATGGTGCAAAATGTCAACTTGGTACTAGGCTCCACAAACGCAGGCGGAGACGTGTTTGGCGTCGAGGCCGCCGGCGTAAAATATGTTGGCGCACTTGCAGGTACTGTTGACAATGCAAGTGTCATAAATGTTTCTGTCACCTCATTGTATTCAAACACAAACAGTGTTACTGTGAGAGGGCGCAATGTAGTTGGTGGACTTATTGGAAGAGTTGTTGGAGATTCCTTCATCTTCAATCTTCAAGCCCAAGATATCAGTGTCACCGCAAGCATGAACCCAACGAACTACACATCTGGAAACTATCTAACTTACAATAGATACAATCGTACAAGTGACATACTAAACTCAAGTGTATCCTATGCCGGTGGTGTTGTGGGTGTGCTTGATGCATACACAGATTCTTCAATAAATATAGAAAACTTTGCCGAGACTGAAGTTACCTCCGATGGTAACGCAGTCATGCTAAAAACTCTTGGCACAAGCATCATTTCTGGTGGAACAGTCGGTGGTGTTGTGGGCTATGTTGGCGCACTTACCGTGCTTCAAGATGCTGTTTATGAGTTGTCATATGTCGATGAGAGCAACTATCTAAACCAAGGTCTTTATTCTTACAACGGCTTTGCCGGCGGTGTTGTGGGTGTAAACTTAGGTTACATAAGACAAGTTAGGAGTGAACATGAGTACACTTGGCAAATAGGGGATTCTAATCCTGACGACGAAGGTGATGACAGCGTTGAAGCAAACATCACAAATTACTATAACGGCCAAGACGTGGATCGTGGTAACACAGCACTTTTTGAAAGTCAAAATTACACTCCAATTGCAATTGGTGGACTTGTTGGTCTCGAGGTAAGCGGAAAGATTGAAAAATCATATTCAAAACTCAATGTCATATACGACAAAACTGACAACAGAGTTTATGCAGGTGGCATTGTTGGTATGGTTGAAAGCACAGACGATCCAAATGTATATGTAGATTTGAACATAAATGAAGTTTATGCCTCAGGTGATGTTCAGGCCTACAGCGCAGGTGGTATCGTTGGTTATGCAAAAGCAAAAGTTGTGTTTGATAAAGTCAACGCAATAAACTATTGGGGCGAATGGCTTTTGAATGAAACGGGCGACGGCACTGCATATGCAATATTAAATAAACAAAATGATGTTGAAATTACATATGTTGGTCAAGTAACTGCTTTCTCAAATAACAGCATTGTATTTACATCGGCTGATCAGTCTACAGTACCAACAAATTCCAAATTCATTGCAGATTCATCAATCCCTCAAACCATAAAGAGTTTGAAAGATAATATCTCAGGCTATGGCGATGACGGCGCAAACTTTGACATCTATTTCACAGGAAACAACTGGGATAGAGAGTCATGGAAACGTGACACAAATGAATTGTATCCACACATCTTGTTTGGTTACAGAACAAGTCTTATCTACATAACAAAGCAAGAAGATATTGAAAGAATGCGTACAGCAAGAGAGGGTGATGTGTTTATCATCAACCCTGACCAAAATGATTCACGCAACGATGTTACTGGTGACCACAGATACGTTGGCATAACAACTCAAATAGCACCAATCACATCATTCAATGCAACCCTCAGAGGTCTTGACAGTAGATACGATTATGGCTTTGTATACACTGGCACAACGGCGACAAGAGCATTGTTCTCGAACGCTGTTGGAGCTACTTTCAGTAACTTTAGCATAACTTACAATAATTCATCATTCTCTGCTGCGTCTTTGGGACAAAATGGTGTTTTGATTGGCTATGCATCAAATACAAGTTTCACAGATATCACATTCAACAACCTAAATGTAACATTAAATCCTGCCACAACTCAGTTTGGTTTTGTAGCAGGATATGCTAGTGGCGCTTGTACAATTAGAAACATAGAGGTAAATGATAGTTCAATTTCAGCACAGGGCAACATCTCGAGCTCTTTGGCTTTGGGATTTGTGCTTGGAGATTCTTCACTTGGTGATGGCGCATTTTCTGGAGTTAAGATACAAGGAAGCAACATAAACTTTGAAAATATTAGAACAACAACACAAACCACACAAAGTGTAATCAACGTCGGTCTTGTCGCTGGAAACCTTAGTGCATCAGCTACAAACATGATGCAAATCACATTGGATGGTGCTCAAGGCGCACAACAAGAAAGTTTCTCTGGAATAGTAGAAAGCAGTATTGTATTCTCAAATACAACTTCAAGTCAAAATCCAATAAATAATGCGCGAATTGGACTGTTGTTTGGATCTTTAAGCGGTGCACAACTGTCGAGTGAAGGTCTTGAAATAGACTTGGATTTTGCTGGAATAGAGTTCAGCTCAAGTCGCATTGGTGGACTTATTGGTTTTGCCCAAAATTGTAACTTTGAAGATATAAGTGCGATAACAAACAATCTAAACGTAACTGCCGGTGACTCATACATTGGTGGTATTGTTGGCTACATCCAAAATTGTCAAAATGAAGAAAATGGAACAATAACAAACAATAGTGGAGATAATTCTAAAATCACCGTACAAAATATTGCGCTTTCCGAAAATTCAGGGTCACCTGGTAACTTTGTTGGTGGAATATTTGGAAGAGTTGATGGAGCATTGAATAATAATACTTACATATACTCGCTGAATGACGTAAGTAACTATGTTGACATAACTGTATCAAATCCAAGCCAACAGCTCTATGTTGGGGGTATTGTGGGTAATTTAAATACCATGTTGCTCAATAACACAAAGAGTTTTGCGGATATAAGCATACAAACGACATCATCACAAGCTCCTTACATCATCACAGCAGGTGCAATTGTGGGCTCGTCAAATAATGCTCAAATTTCAAACAGTCACTCATTTGGCGATGTCAAACATGTGGTGTCAAATAATGCTGACTACTCAAATGTTTCGCTTGAATTTGGTGGAATTGTGGGAAGATCAGAAAATGGCATAACCATCAACTCAAGTTCAAGCGTTGGCAATTTCTATCCATCTTACTATCAAAATGGTGAAAACTTCATAAAGTCATATCAAGTCACCTTAAATAGCCTAATCTATGGTGGGCTGGTAGGCAATGGCACAGCTGCTAGTTTGAGTCTTGAAAGCAACAACACTCTTGCCGCACTGTTTAATAGATTTGAACGTGAAATCACAACTAAAAATGAAGATGGAACATTTAACTATCATGCAAATTCACTTGTGGGAACTGGCGAAACTGACCAAGTTGGTACAGGTGAAAACATTAGCACATATGCACATGTCGCCACACTTTTAACTGACACAATTGGCGCAAACGATAGTTACATTAATGTCAGAGCAAGCATCCTAGAAAAACTAGGTTTGACTGACAATGACATAAACGGTCAAACTGGCGATAACATATATGGCAAATTAAAATATAGTACAGATTTATCTGAAAATACATCTGTTCAAACAAAATATGTATACCTGGGCAGTGCAGATACTGCTACTGTCAACTGGACTTTTGGAACTTCACTTAAAAACACCATGGTAATTGCAGATGGCTATACGGTAAATCTTGGCTCTTCTGCATCTGGTTCAACATTTAGGTACGATAACACCAACAAAAACATAGTTGCGCCATTTGGCACAATAGATGAAAACAGTTCAGTCTCAGGTATTGTGGTAATTGCAAATTACTTTGCAAGACAATCTCAAAATTCAAATTTGGATGCCATTGCAGGCTTTGCAATGCAAAACAATGGTATAATATACTCAAGTAATGTCAAAGGTCAATCGGCAATAACCACACAAGATGACGCATCGGTCAACCTTCCAAACAAAATCACAGCGCAGATTGATGCAGGCAGTGCACCAGTTTCTGGATTTGTTGGCATAAATGGTGGACTCGTCAAAGATAGCTTTGCAAATGTGCTTCTGACAACAACATATACAGGGGCACAAAATAACCCTATCTTTGTTGGAAAGGACACTCAAACTTCATCAGGAGTGGAAAATCAAGATGTGGGCGCTTCAGGTTTTGTGGCTACAAACAGTGGTTTAATTGTAAACAGCTACTCCTCTGGAAGCATTGATGCAGAAAATGCAGTAAAAGCAAATTCACAAATTGCTCTCTACCTATTCTCACCGGGCAAAGTATATGACAGCTACACCAACATGCAAGTGGTGTTTGATGAAGTCTTAAATGGGGACCAAATGATAGGACGCGGGTGTCAATTGTTTGCTTTTGATTCTTCTAGTGACTATGTAAACGGTAGTTACTATGATACTGTTGCAGCGCAATTTGTAATTCAAGACGGTTCAAACGGCGTGGCAACAGATGGCTTAAGCATGGTTTATGGTGGCACAACACAACCAAGCACACCAATAGGCTCATTCACATATGATCAATCTCAGGCATATGGCTATGGCTCATTTAGTGGTGGAGCATATGAAAATATGGATTACATGCATCACGACACGGGCGAGGGTACACTAGAAAACCCATACCAAATACCAAACCTAGGTAAACTATATCAACTGCGAAATTTTGCTGAAAATGAAAATTTACTATATTTCAACCTCGTATCCAACATCAATGCAAGTTATGCAGGAACACAACTTGGCAACTGGACAAGTTTTGATATTCAAAACATCAATCTCAATGGCTATGACAGCCTAACTCAAGATTTTAGTGAAATTTCTAATCTAACATCTCGTGGTGGTGGAATGTTTGACCAAGTTACAAACAGCAACATCTCAAACATGAGACTTAATAATATTGGTTATGCAAATCCAAATGGAAAACCTTATATTGGTGCATTAGCAAATGAGGTTTTTGGTGCTTCGTCAAGTATTAGCGGAATTATTTTAAGCGATATAGACATTGATGAATCTTCATCGCAATTTTTTGATAATTACATATATGTCGGGGGAGTAGTTGGGCGCCTTGGCGAAAATGCAACGCTTGAAAATTGTTCCATCATAGAAGATTCCTTTGACCAAGATGCAGGCTTCAACATCGTCTTACCACATAACAAATCACTTACATTTGGTGGTTTTGTTGGACTTGTTGAGGGCGGAACAATAACTGGATGCAATATCAGCAGGCCTTTCACGGCGACATTAGACACAGGTACAACAACTGGTGCGCCGACATACATTGTCGGTGGCATTGCGGGTATGATGACTTCAGGCACGATACAAAACTGTACTTTAAACACCGATATGATGGCGGCTGCCACTGCCGCAGGGGACTCAAGACTGCAAGCCACAGCTGATGCTAACAGCGCAACCATCTATGTTGGTGGAATTGTCGGTGTAGTTGGAGAAAAAGTAGATAACCAAATTTCCAATTCAGCAAACAGCGGAACTATTTCAAATTGCTTTGTTGCATCAAATGCAACCATTATTGCTGGAAATGCATACAACGTTAAAACTGCCTATGTTGGTGGCATAAGTGGTTTTGGTGGAACAATCTTGAATTGCTACAACAATGCAAGCCGACTTGTTGGCATTGCAAAATATAACTATACCTCCCCATCTGACGAAGAATATCTAAATTCAGACTATGAGTATAACAACGGAAGATGGGAAGAAAGAACAGAGGAAATAGCTTATACTCACACAAAAATTTACACCAATGCAACTGAGTCGCTTAGTTTCAACAGAAGCAAAAAATTGACATATGGTACAGTGGAACAACATGCATATGTTGCAGGAATTGCAAACAGTTATGACAATGTAGATTACGTTGTAAACAATTGCGAGTACATTTCAGGTGGTCTGGATGCTAGGCGCGCCATTGGCTACTATGATGTTGATACCGATGCGATGAATAGGATAACAATAAATTCTAAAGTATGGTTGAATGCGGCCCTGGCTGCCTTTAAATATGCTAAAAGTGTTGGTGCCTTGTCGCATTTGATTCGCAATATTGCCATTGGAGTAGGCATTGTTGCAGGATATAAACTATTTAATACACTTAACTCCGATGTCAGTGTAGACCAATATTATATGGACGGAAGTGGCTATCAATACACAACAGACAGTACGAACTATTATGATAATAATATTTTCAAAAATAATAGAGATGCTTGGGATCTTATTCTCCAAATTTTCAGTGCTGCGACTATAGGCATGGGTGATCTCATTCAAATGACAGAGTCGACAGGACTAGACTTCCCAGTTGGTTCTCCAAACTACCAAGATGTATATATGTCCGCTTTGGATGAATTCTTTACAGGAGACGACTGGGTTGGACTTAGCGAATTAAGCCTAGACGATGGTTTGTCATACATATATAACTCCAGAGTATTTGAAGGCAAAAATAGTAACCTTTATGTCTATGACGTCTACTCACACTCAATTGGTAGCCCTGCTATCACAACAGGCACAACAGGCAATGTGGCTTGGAAAGAAGGGGTTATGAAAGAAGTTCCTGTCATGACCAATTCAGGCATGTCAATAAATTTGTACAACTTTAATGATTACACAATGCTAAATGAATATAAGGGATTGATTGACCTTAGGGCTTCAAATTCACAATATTCATACCTTTGGGAAGTAAGCAATGATGTTTTGGAAAAACTTGATGGAACTACTTATAGTCAAACAAATAGTTATGGTAGCACAGAAAGCTGGGGTGATGATTGGATTGAAGTTGATGGAAATATCGTCAATACCAACTCACCAGAATACCAAACAACAACTGACGGTGAGACAATAAACAATGCAGAAACAGATGGTGAAACAGCTACCATAACTGTGCAAGATGTTGCAGACTATCGTGGAGCTGTCAATGTTGTAAATGCCATTTTGGGAGAGAGTGCAGAAAATCCATACAACCCAGAAAATGTCGATACAGATAAGTTAAATGCACTGAAAACTGCAGTGAATAGTGGCAATATCACAATTGTGTTTGCTCCATCATCAAATGGTATGAGTTTGAAACTGTTAGATTTTGCTGGATACTCCGTGGGTGGATTTGGAACTGACGATATGCCATTTAGTGGAACCTTAACTGCACAAAATTACTCAGGTGTTGAATTGACCGGTTTCTCACCAAACAGCAACTCAAATGCTTTAACAACTGGCCTTGTAAACAATGCAGGCGATGTTGAGATCTCAAACATCAACATTTCCTACTCATCTTCCTTTACTATGCTTTCACTCAACAACGCAGCACAAGACCCTATCAAAAAGGTTGGTGGTTTTGTTGGTAAAGTGCAGAATGGTGGAAATGTCACAATAACAAATAGCACTGTTGCATTTGTTGGCAGTGATTACAACAAAAATGGCCAAAGAAGCACTCAAAAACTCGACGTTGGTGGTTTTGTTGGTTACTTGGGACAAAATGCCACACTTGATATCACATATGGTGAAGTGGAAAACTTTGATGTCAACCTCACAGGTTCACTTAGTGATAATAGTGCAAACAGTGGCATAGGTGGACTTGTTGGGAACATGGCACAAGGATCAACTGTTACCATCAACAGCAATTTGGAAATCAACCTTGGTACAAATGGCATACAATCAAATTCTTCAAACAATGTTGCAGGTGGCGCTGTTGGTATAATGCAAGGTGCAACCTTATCTGGAAATGGAACACTGACTTTGTCAAGTGGTGGAAACATTCAAGTTGAAAACACCTCGGGAACATCTTCCTATGCAGGTGGTGTGGTTGGATACATGACTGGTTCAAACACCATAGACTTTGCTTTAGTAGACATTCAGTTAAGGAAAATTTCTGCCACCACAGCAGTGCAAGGCGCTACAACCTATGCAGGTGGTGTAATCGGCGCTGCACAAAACGCACCAACAATCAGTGGAATCATAACGGTTGGACTTGATCAATATGATGTAACAAATCAAACCATCATAAGTTCCGGCATTGGTGGAAGTGAGTATTCAAACCTTGCCTATGCTGATGTGTTTGGAACTGTGATTGGTAATAACACAACATCTCGACTTGAAATAGCAAATGCCACAGTCAATGCACGCGCAATGGCTTTTGCAGATCCAAAATATGATCCAGATCCATCTTTAGATATCTTAAAGCCTAGTCAAGATCCAATCAGTTCAAGACAAGTTGTAAGGAATATTTTGGAAAACACAACAACCACTAATAATGGAAATACTGAAAAAACTGGCGAAGAATTCTTTACAGTTGATGTGTTTGAATATCCTACCCAAGTTACTCAAAACATTGAAAATGCATACATCAATGGCGAAGCATTCACTTTGTACAACTATCAAAAATATGTGTACATCATAATCACCAAAGGCACTACAGCATTCAATGATGATTTCAACACATATTCCATCAAAGAGAGCGTATATCGTCTGTCAATCTCAGGGCAGATGAGTGATGGTGATTTTGACATTGTCAACCAAACATCTCTTGAATTTGTCACAGCACACTCATTTATGACAACAAGCCCAATATACAGAAACGCAGTGCAAAGCGGTGTGCCAATTTACATGAGTGAAAGAGGGGATGATTTTGTACCAAACCAGATAAATTCAAACAATTTGGTAAACACAGACGCAGGAATTGATGATGATATAGAGATGGGCGGAAGTGTTCAAACCATTTCCTCATATTCTATCAGAACCGATGGTGATGGCAATAGTTATATCGACATGCAAGAAAGCATAAAAGGCACGAGGTCAAATATTACAATTAATGATACAACTGGGGACAGTTTAACTAGCCCAAATGTCACAAACGAAGAAACATCTGTGACATATGGTACCATAACTTTAACTGATGAAGCCTTGGTACTTGAATACCAAAATGGCAACGGTGGTGTGGTGTTGGAGAATACTTTGTACACTCTTTTAAGTAATAACATCTACAGTGATGTAAGTAGCATCAATGGAAATATAACCTTAAACACAACGATGGGTTCGGAAAAAATAGATATTAATTCAATAAAAAATACCGAACAGTTGAAATTGGACATTAAATTAAACAATGGCAATTATTCACTACAAAACCAATCAACAGAAAGTGATATTTCATTTGACATAGTTGCAACATTGAGCAATACCATCAGAGTGGATGGACAACGCGACAGGCAATATCGTGTAATATTCCTGTCAGTGTACAACGGCACATCACAGATTGCTCAAAACATAAGTGGATATTTGTATCAGGAATATGTCTATTTAACAGACGGAACCAACCTTTATTATCTCGGTGATATAAGTTATGTGACAGATAGTCTAATAGAAGATTTTGTTAATATCTCACGTAATGCTCAATTTTTCCCAAATGCCATAGCCATAACAAATCACAAAAATAATTTAAAATCGCTAAGCCAAATTACTGACCCTATCTCATCCTATAGCGATTTCCCTGAAATTACTGTTACAACACACAATACTGTCAGTGAATACTATATAGATGCATCAACACCAATTACAAATGGTGTGTATCAAATCATTGGCAATACCAGTGAAGTTCAAATTGATTATACCTTAATGTTGGACAACATTGTTATCAATTCAATAAATAGTGTTGAGGTAAACTTTACTTGTACACAAACTGAAAGAGAAAGTGGAGGCAACGAAGAGATTTCTTCAACCATTGCACTTGGCAACACCACTTGGAACATTGTGAATGCCAATGTATATGAAGACTCAGTAAGCGAAGACAATCTTCTTTCAAATACTCTTGTATTGCAAAAACAAGAGGTTAACGATGGTACAATTTCATTAACTACCGAAATATATCATTTTGATTTTAGCAATGACGACGTTTTGACCGGATTTACACTTTACACAACCGGCGACTTCACTGTTGATCGTGACGATAATTACATAATCACAGGAAATGGAACATCGTACGGCCCAGATGGTAGCAGTGCAGTGGCAAATAGGTCAGACGATGAAAATGGCTTTGGCTACGATGTGACCTTAAATGGTTCAAATACAATTGTTGAACTTACCGAGGGTGATGTTACACAATATTTCCAACTTCCTGGATCTGCCACAGCTGGAGGTGTTGAATATAGCAATGATGCACTGACAATAAAAATTGGAGATTGTAGTTATCAGTTTAGATTTAATGGAACAAACTTCATATTGAATAGTTACACCTTCACTCAATCTCATAACAATGAGAGCTATACCATTACCGAAACTCACACATCACAAACTGAAAAAACCATTTCAATTTCATATGGCACAAGCAGCAATACAGTGGGTTTAACCGACAGCAGTTGGCAATACATAACAGGTGGAACAATTAGCCAGCCAACAGTAGTGGATAAGTTCTTCAGCTACAGCATAGAAGATTACATAAGCGAGGTTACGGGCAGTGAAGGAATCATAAACATAACAGCTCGTGACAATCAAACGATTCTTGCCACCTTTGAAAGGGAGACACTTTTGAGTATTGATTATTTTAGCGCAAACTTTGGTGATGTCGAAGCACAAGTTTATGTGGACTCTTCAAACCATGTTGTGGTTCTTGTCAAAAACAACGGTGAATGGGCTACATTGAAAGATAAGAACACCGATGTATATCTAGATTTTGGAGGCTCGGGCGATCTTGAATTGACAAATGTGACTGTCATGGATAAAGGTGGTGTCACAGTGGTAAGACTGTCACAAAATGGCACAAACTTGGACTATGACATAACAAATGGCTACATACTTGCAAGTGTTGTAGCACAACAAGCATCGTCAAGATATTCTGATCAAACGTTAGATTATACAAAGTATAATTACGATACAACATACATCAATGGCATAGAGAGCCAGATAACAAAAATAATTTATGACACAGTAACCCTTGAAGTGAACTTTGGTGTAAACTCTGTTGAACTCATTCCATTCAATAATGATTATGCAATACGCTTAACAGATGCCACTAACCTTACAGACGATGGTACAAATAATGCATATTTCACCATGAGAGCTGGAAATGAAATCTCTGGCACCGTTGGTGAAGAGCAAGAAATTAGTTCAAGTTTAGGCGTGCAAGTTCCTAATGGTGGTGTTTATGTTCTTTTAAACAATGCAACGATATTAATTAACAACGACAATATAGCAGTAACTGAATATGTCTATATAAGAAATACAGAGGATACCAACTGGTATTCAGGACTAAATGATGGTTTTAGTATTGTATATGAGAGTACCGACGAAGAAGGCACAACTCAAACAATTTCAAGAGCGCAAGGCACATGCACAACAACTGATGGTTACACAACCTTCACAGAAAGGCTGGTGACTACAACTGGATCAGGCTCAGTTACAGTTGTCTATAACTGGTCGTTTAGATCAGGCAAGGTGGTTGAGTACTATCAAGTAAGCCGTTTATCTGACTTGGTAAACAATTACAATAGATACACGAGTTTGGGTTTAGTGGCTGGCACGACTTCTGGTGAAACTTCAAACATACAACAAAGTGTGTTTGTGCTAGATGGAGGAAGGGTGCTTGATGTTGTGTTTGGAATGATGACCTACAGTCAGACCATAGAGTCCGTAACTAAAACTGATGACGATAGTGGTTTTGGCTACTCGGTTGACTTTAGTGGTGAAAACACAGTAGTTGTACTGACTGAGGGTGAAACAGAACAATCATTTACCTTATCTGGCACTGACGGTGATGTAACATATGGTACTGATGAAAATAATAATGTCACACTCACAGTTGTAGTGTTTGACAGTCAAGGCGACTCATACACACATACCTTTAGATGGGACAGCCAAAGTAACACATTTACACAAGAGACACAACAAGTTTAAAAAAATACAAATTTGATAAATGGAGAGAAAATGAAAAAATATTTATGGATTAGTTGTTTAATATTCATTTCAATATGCACACTGCTTTTGGGTGCCTGTGGAGAAGATTACACTCAATTTTCTCTCCGTTTTTCAAGCCCAAGCATAGAACTTGAACAAAACACGTCTTCTGATTATGAGATAATCATAGACAACTATTTTGAAACAGATGTCAATTTTCACTTCGCATTTGACACACCTATTGTTTCCATAAGTCAGCCAACAGAGCAGGGAAATGGTCATTTTAGAATCACTGTGACGGCGACTGAAATGGTGGGAAATGCCACTCTAACCATCACCTTGCTCGAGGGTAACAAAAAACTCATGATTCCCGTGTCTGTCTATGAACCAGTACAGTCCATGCAATTAAAAGATAGTGTGGATATGTTTGTGCTTAGAGGAGATTCAATCACACTTCACAGTGATATGTTGGACTACTATCCATCATCCACACGACAAAGAGAGGTCAATTTTGAAATAGATGGTCAAGTTTTGACCGATGGAATACTCACAACTGACGCAAGTACTGCCGATGTCATCACCGTGACCGCTGTGAATGTATACAACCCAAATGTCACATACACCTTTAATGTCACAGTTTTGGATGCAATAGACACACAAAACATAAGCCTCTCCTATGAAAATGAGGTGATTTTGCCAATTGATGAAGATGAGACAAGCTATATTGAACTCATTGAGAACAGCGATACCTTATTTTCAAAAACCTTGTCACTTGTATTTGATCGAAGATATGAATATCAAATATTTGTAAAGAGCAACTCAAGAACTGTGGAAACTATGGTTTCTCCAAACTTTGAAAATATGCTCTTTGTTCCAATTCAAGCCACAGACTTTTCACTTGATGAAGACGTCTTGGTGGTTAGGGTCAAATATCCAAACTATGATGCCTACCATGTGGACATTGAATACAGAGTGGAAACCGTGGCAATGCCAAGTGGGGTGTTGATCAACGGTGAACAAGATTTGGGAATTATCAACCTCTTTGACAATGATGATGATTCTCGCGCAAAAGACCTTTTGCTCACTGTCACTCCAATGACAGCCGATTATGAAAATATAGCGCTTGAGTTCTATATTTCAAACAATTCTCAGCTCACAAGAGTTGACTATGAAGATATAGATGACTACATCTGCATCAAATATGGCATAGGTGAAATTTCAAATGAAACTCAAATAACAAACCTCACACAGCCACTGAGTGTATTTGGAAGAAATGCCTTGCCACAAAACTTAGGTCAATATGTTGTTGTTCGCTTTGTGGTGCAAAACGATTTTAGCACTCAACCTGTCTACAACGATGTCACGTTTGCCATTAACAAAAGCGCTTCAAATTTCTATGTGAATGACGAATACACAAATTCCACAATTTATGTAAAAAATGGCGAAAGTGTTATCTTCAACGGCTTCACCGTAGAGGAAGAGGATGCTGTTGTTGGAATAATAACGCCAACAGGCAGTCTACTTTCAAATAGTATATGTACTGTGACACAGACACAAAACAGTTTGGATAATAACATTGCGGAAATTGAGATCACAGCACATCAAAATGGTGATGCGCAGTATTATCTAGTGCTAGAAAGTGGCATATCCACAAGAATAAACATCCTAGTTCGTGATGAACTTGATTTAAACAACCTTTGGTTTTATGTCGAAGACACCGACAACAATGTTGCACAGGTAGAATACAAGCAATCGAATTCAGACAACAACACCTTATCTTTTGTTGCTGTAAGAAATGGTGGAGAAGTCAACATCATGGCAAACATTGCACCAAGAGGTGTAAGTTCGTCAATGTACAGCATAGCACTTTCAAACAACGACCTTACAATCAATGGAAGCAAAATTTCTTTTGCTTCGGCAGATAATATAAGACGTGAAGTCACTGTCTCCATAACAAGGTACATAATTGAAGATTTTAAACTTCAAGCAGATGACAGTCTTGCACAGGGTGGAGTTTACAACTTTGATATATTATGTTTTGAACCTATATCCACATTTAGTTTTGATGCCAAAAATTCAAGTGATCTTGAAGAGGGATTTTCAAACAATGTCAACGTGTACGATCTAAACACACCTCTTGGCTTTGTGGATAGAATTATGGCAGAAGTGGATTTTAGATACACTATTGGAGGTGTTGAGTATAGTTTTGAAGATCTGAACAGATTTTCACCAGAATTCTCTTTTTCGGTGAATGAAACACGAGATCCAAATACTGGTGAGTATCAATTAAGCGATTCCGGTAGTTTGATCTATGGATACTTCAATCCAACAACGGGGAAATTTTTGTGCAATGCCACGGGTAGACCTCGTGGAAGTTTCACGATCACTGCAAGACTTTATGAATATGGCAATGTCATTTCATCCACGGTACAAATAAATATCGTGGAATATGTTCAAGTTGAAGAGGTTTGGCTGTACAATTACATGGAAGAGATATACCTTGACCCAACTAACACACAGCAAATAATATATCCATATTTGCTTCCTCAAAATGCCACAAACCAAAATTTTGTCGCTTGGTTTGAACCTGACGAGAATACAAGTTCAACAATTGTTCAACTTCAATATGATGCAAACAGCATAACCGTGACCTACACCGGAAGTGGTGGTGGAAGTGGCAATATTGTAATTGTTCCTTCCTCTTGGTTTAGAAGCAGTGATAGAAATGATGTGTTGTCACGCAAAGAGATAGAAATAAATGTTGGAGATGGTTCAAAAGAAAATCCACTTCATATAAACACGTTTGAACAGTTTAAAAACATTGACTTGACAAAATACTATATAATTGACGGACTCATTGATGCAGGTGGTGAATCAGTAGCCACCTTTGGCGAGCTAACTGGTGGAATTTCTGGAAATTCTGCATCAAGTGGTATAATAAATTTTGTGGTATCCACACCATATTCCATATCATCGGGACTTACTCGTGGTGATTACTATGGATTATTTTCAAGTATCGCAAGTGGTGCAGAACTTTCAAATTTGACTTTAAGTGGAACAATTACTATAGATAGTTTATCCAACACTCAATCATCATACATTGGCCTAATTGCTGGTGTAAACAATGGCACCATTACAAACGTCAACGTCACACTGCTTGAAAGCGAAATAACATCTTCTGCCAACAGTGCAGTTTATGTGGGTGGTGCTTTGGGTCAAAATAATGGACAGTATATCATAGACACCACCAACAACTTGACTCCTTCATCAACCATGTTTGTGTATATGGGTGAAAATGAGTTCAATATCACAACATCCAGCACAGCATATGTCGGTGGTGTTGTTGGAGATAACAACGGAACCATACAATTTATTGGTTCAACTGTTGCCATGTATAATAACTATGGCCTTTCTACAAATGTCAACATTGTTGCCAACACAAGTGTAAGTAACATGTTACACTTAGGTGGCGTTGCTGGACGAAATACATCAGTTATAGAAAATCTGATTGCAACAGGTAGAGTTAGGGCAGACAACGGCCGTTATGTTGGTGGTTTGATTGGTATCATGCCATCTGGTCGAGTTTATGGCAATATTTCAAGAGTTTTTGTAAGAGGCAATACATTTGTTGCGGGTCTTATTGGTGACGTTAATGGAGGTGCAATCGAGAATAACAAAGTTCAAGCCACAGATGATAGACAAAGTACAGGACTTGATGCTTCGCTTATTGTTGGTGGTTCAAACACTACTTCACACATTTTCAATTCTTCAAACAACGTTCAAGTTGATACATCAAATACAGCACAATCATATGTGAACAGAACAAGGGTAGTATATCCACAAGCCATCAGTGACATAAACAACTATTACGGCGAAGTTGTGATACTTTCATACACAAGTGGTCAAGAAGATGTAAAGCAGTTTGAAAAAGCTGAATCAGGGCAACTTAGTCAAATTATAAACAGTGAAAAATATATAGACAATTTAATAGTTTTAAATTACTATCAAGCGCAAAATTCTGAGCTACAAAGCTATCTATCTATACTAAATACACAGTATCTACCAGCTGATCTTTTCACTGAGCAGGCACAGATATCAATAACATCAAGGGCAACATCTATAATTTCAGTAACAAACGATGGACAACTTGTTGTCCATTCTGTGGGAACTGCCGTTTTGACATTGGCAAACATGCTTAATGCTGCTGACAGCATTGATATTACCTGTGTTGTTACTCAATATGTTGGCAACATTGAATTGTACTTGACCTCAGATTACACAGTACCTTTGTCGCAAAACAGCCTGCTTAACATTTCAAATAGGAACACCGTATCACTTTATCCACGTTTCAATGCCTATGCCGTTGCTGGTAATATGCAAATACAACTTTCAGAAAACAGGTCAGCAAAAATTGAGGTGATAGGAAATGAATTTGTTGAAGTGTCGCAAACTTCAAATACTATCATTCTTTCGGGCAAAGGCAACGAGAACAGTGCGCGTGACACAGTTGAATTTTATGTATACGTTGATGTGAATGGACAAAAGCGATATCTTAATCTGCAAACCAATATGTTTGATGTGACAAACATAGAAGATCAGAATGTGTATTCGGCTACCATCTATACATCTTACACCCAAGGAATATACAATATCGAAGTAGATAAACGCAATATAACTGTTGCTCCTAGTGACAGGTTTTCAATCAGTGTTGGATATTTGACAGATGATGAAAACGATGAGTTAACACTATCTATAACATATCTAGAAAATGGTGAAACATTTACAATAAATGATGAAGACCTTTCAAATTATTTCACAGTTTCCTACGATTCATCTCCTACCTATGATGAAGAGAGTGGAAGATATTACTTAACCTATACATTTGAGATGAACACAAGTGGGCTTATTAGGTTGGGTGAATATTTGTTTACATTTGCAAGTGAAGATTCTCTTGTTACAAAAAATGTTTATGTGACATATCAAAGTCAACCAATAAACAGTGTAATAATTAAAAATTATAGTTTCACTGACAATGAAGAAATCATATTAATTCAAGATGATGACACCTATCGTATTTACAACACAAGCTACACAATGACCGAAACCAACATTGTCACAGCTGGCCAACCAAATATTTTGAAGGTACTTATCACACCATTATTTGCAGATTATGAGTATATTGAAATAACAAACGCACCACAAAATATTCAAAATGGCAATGTGGTGTTGTTTGGATTGCTAACTCAATATCAAAACAATCCAGGGCAAGCAGTGGTATCCTCTGATGCCTACTTTACATCCACTGGAATTCGTGTGCTAAAATCATCAATTCAATCTGGAGAACTCAATGTTCTTTACAGGCTCGCCACAAATGTAATTGAGGGTCAAAGTATAACCTTATACATCAATTTCTACAACACAGAGGGCGAAATTGTCTATTCTCAGCAACAAAAGATACTAACCATCACTTTAGACAAAACAGTTGAAATAACTTTAGCCAACAGAGAACCAAGCGATTCATACTATGTCGCAAGAGGTTATAACTACCTTTTAAACATCAGTACTCAAGGATATGCAATTGAAGATATAGTCATTGAATCTTCATCGCCATACGGAACAATCGTCAACGACAACGGTTCGTACTATTTAAGAATTGCTGACAATGTAAACTATATCTCCACTCAAGAGGGTTATTCATTTACAGTAACATATTATGGCACTACAACGGTTAATGGGGTAGTGACTTCTGGCATTCGAAAAACCTTTGTCTGCACCATTGTTGAGTATGTGGTAGGAAATATCAGAGACTTAAATGAAGTTTTCTCCGACGATGAGATAATCGTCAACCGTGGAAACACTCAAGATATAAGAGATCTAATAGTTGATAAAATTGAAATTGAATATGCAAGTGGAGCAACTGCCGCTGTGCAGGCACTCAAGCAGAGTTTAAAAAGCAACGCATTCTTCTATTTCAAAAATGGTGACACTTTTGATTTGGTAGACGATGATTATTCATATGAAGATGACAATGTGCGTCTAACAGGTTTTATGATGACGGGTAAATTTGTTGGCGAAGATGTTTTCACCCTTGGAGTATATGCAAGTCTTCACTATCTTGCCGGATATTTGCAAGTATCAACTGACGTGGATATAGATGACGTCAGTCCTATGGACATAAAGACATTCGCTGTTTCTGTTAATCAACAATCATCACTTGAGAACCAATTGCCGATATATACTCTTGATGATTTCTATTCAATGAGTGAGGGGAATTACTATATCCTCATGAATGACATAGAAATTCCTTCAGGCTATACTCCAATCAACACACAGATAGCAAGATTTGATGGCAATGGTCACAGGTTCATCTTTGGTGGAGTGTATGCAGAATATGTAAATGTAAACAATTTTGGTTTATTTAGTGAAATTGGCGAAAATACCGTTATTGCAAATGTTACTATTGCAATTGATGCATCGCGTAGTGCAGTTTTGAATTTTAGAAATGAAAGTGGAACGCAAGCTTTCAATTTTGGACTTTTGTGTGGGATAAACAATGGCACAATAACAAATTGCAACGTCGTATGCCAAAGCGATGTCACATCACTTATAGTCACTAACTCTGCATTGGTGGCAGTAACATCAACATCAAATATTGCTGGATTGGTGGCTATAAATAACGGATACATCACCAATTCAAGAGTTAGTATCAGAATTGAAAGTTATGGTGCTAACCTTGCAGGCTTTGTAGCACAAAATAACGGACATATCTCAACAAGTTATGTCAAACAAAGTTTGATACGAAACTCAAGTACAAATGTAAACAATGCTACTGGTGGATTTGTTGTTGCAAACAACGGCAATATATTCGCAAGTTTTGTTGAGGGAGCATATACATCAGGCCTTAGTAGCCTTTATGCTAGTGATACAAATTATATCGTAAGAGCGACATCAATAGCAGGAGCATTTGCTTACATAAATGAAGGAACAATTTCAAATAGTTATGCAAATATTCCAGTAACTTCATCCTCAATCAATTCAGGTTTTGTTTGCACTAACAATGGCGAAATCATTTCCTCGTACACCACAAGTAGGTTGGGAGACCGTGATACTGGAAATTATCCATTCTTCATAACTTCCACGGGAAGTATAAGTGATTGTTATTATTTGCAGGCAGAAAACTATAATGTTGGCATCAATACCTCAAATGAAAATGTTGAAGGCTTAAGAGCAACCAGCATAATAGAATTTGCAACTGGTTATGAGGCCTTGGGCACAAACACTGAATACACCTTGGGCGAAAAATTATTCACTGGATTCGCCTTTAACTCAAATAATGATATCAATAGTGGTGTTTGGTTCTATGCGACAGACAATAACTCTTTTGAAAATGCAACTGGCATTTCGTTACAAACTGGTACAGTGATAACACTTGCACAGTATCGCAATTACTTACAATACAGTCGACAAATCAGCGTTTCAACATATCTTCAAGATGGTCAGCCATTGCTACTTAGAGAAAATAGACCTCAACTAGTTGGGGCAAATATTATAGCATTTTCTCAAAAGATAATACTTGAACAAAGATATGACGAAACCACAGGTGAAACAATTTATGACTATGCAATAAATTCAAACTCCTATGCTGAGGGAACTATGTTTAACCCATATATAATAACGTCAGCAGTAGAGTTTGAGGAGAATTTCATAGCCAATAGCAATTCTTTTGCAAATACAAATTATTATAGATTGGTCAAAGACATCAATTACACCTTGGAAGGACTCGTGACAAGTTCATTATACAATTACATTTTAGCCGGATATATCGAGGGAAATGATTTAACAATTTCCAATTTCTCGATAAATACTAACGCAACACTGATGTCCGGTGGATATTTCTCGCAAATTGGATATGGTAGCAATTATGCAACAATCCAAAACATAACTTTTGCACCAAGATACATCAACTTGCCAAATGCACTCAATGTTGGGACAATTGCAGGAACTGTCAATCGTGCTTATGCTTACAATGTCACAGTTGATGGGTATAATGGTGAAAATACTTCAAAAGTTGTGCTTGGCAAAAATATTGTAGGTGGTGTGTTTGGTAGAACTATTTCTGCTTTCGACATGCAAAATATCTATTCTTCAATTTCCACCAATGCATACTTTACAAACACAAGTCTTGATTGGACATCTCAAAGTGTGCAAAATGCAATCCTTTATGAAGAAGGAGGCTCAAACAACACTACTGTCTCATATAGTGGAAGCATCATCGGTTATCTTGGTGGAATTGGAACCATCAAAAATGCCAATATATTAAATCAGGTTGCTATTATGGGCATGGTAGGTGGATTTATGTTCGGTGGCATTGGACTTAATGCAACAGCCAGTGATATCACCTTCATGATCACACCTGGTGAAAATAACTTCCTTCGCGTAAGTGCTTATGCAGGTTTCATAGTCGGCGATCTTAAAGGTGTACTTAAAAACGTAAATGTCTTATCTCCTGATCAAACCGAAGAGCAATACCCACTATTCAAACTTCAACCAAAAGTCACAATGGCAATCGGTGGCCTTGCAGGAATAGCGAGAGGTAACACTGATCAGATTGAAAATATCACAAATTGTCATGTGTATCTAGATATTACATTTAGTAACACTGATATAATCATTCCTGAAACAGTTGGTGGACTGGTTGGAAAAGTCATTGAAAATATCAAAATTTCTAACAGTACATATGAAGGTGGTTCAATTACAGGAAAAAATTATGTGGGAGGATTTATAGGTTCAATAACATTCTATGATACATTCAAGAATGTTCAAATCACAAATTCAAAGGTCGGAACTGATGAAAACATTTTAACCAATGTTCAAGGCATCAAACCAGCCCAAGATGAAGAAAGTTTGT
Source organism: uncultured Clostridia bacterium (assembly GCA_944383375.1). Classification (GTDB taxonomy): domain Bacteria; phylum Bacillota; class Clostridia; order Christensenellales; family UBA1242; genus UBA5893. The sequence continues at coordinate 35,376 of CALWPG010000002.1, forward strand.
CAACCTACATAGGAGCACTCATCGGCGCAATCGTTAGCGATAGCAGCTTTGAAAATGTTCTTTCTCTACAAGGTTTAGAAATTACAGACACAACTATCTATGCTTTGGTTTCTTCCGATGTCAAAATATATGGTGCACTCTTGGGTCAGGGAAGTGGAACTATGTATTCTATACATGCATCAGCCGTCATAGGTGGGCTTAATGCAAATGTTCAAGTTATAGAAAGTGCAACCTTTGACAATGTATTAGGATCAGTTGAGATAGAGCTTTTGGCAAGCAATTTAAGAAATCCAGAATTAGATGACAATGGATGCCCAGCTGACTATAACATTTACCTATCCCAAGCATTATATAACTTTGATAGTGGATGTGCTCTAATAAGTAGTGAAGAAGGTGACATGACATTAAATAACATTCCAGTTAATTTCTTAAATTCGGAGTATATTTCATTATCTAACTAATAAATATTTTAGTTAAGATTTCTCGCCGATAGCTTGAAATGACAGAAAAGTACACACTTTGGTGCCATTTTGAACCTTTAGGTGAGAAATTTTTATTTTTCACTTCGCTCAAAATGACAAAAGGTATGCCCAAAATGACAAAAAGTATGCTTGAAATGACGAAGTGTACTTAGATTTTTTCATAATGTTATTTGAAAAAAAATATATTTGTGCTAAAATTAACTTGTGGATTATCAAAACTATATATTAAATCAACCATATATGAGAAACTTCATACAAAAAAAGGCAAATAGTATGACAAAATCTGCCTATATTTTTGCTTGCCCAGATGACGAAACATTGTATGAGATCACGATGTGTGTTGTAAAAGTTTTTTTGTGTGAAAACAATGGTTTTGACAATTGCCCAACCTGTCAAAAAGTTGAATGTGGTTCACATCCAGATTTGCTCACATATCCTAAGGGTGAAGCTTTTAGTACTCAAGATGCAAAGGACATAATTGAAAATGCAAACAAAAAACCAATGCTTTCGAAAAATAAAATTATTTTAATAAAAGATTTAGATAATTCCAGTGATCAAGCACAAAACAAGCTTCTAAAAATATTGGAAAGCCCACCAAATAACGTGATTTTTTTGATATATACAACAAACATCAACAAGGTGCTTTCAACAGTTGTTTCGAGATTAATTAAAGTTGATGTCACACCATTTGACTCAAAAACTTTGCGCCTTATGTTTAAACATTATGAAAATAATGAAAATTTTGAGCTTGCAATGCAAAGTAGCAATGGTTATATTGGTTACACAAAAAGAATTTTAATAGATGATAATTTTCATAAATGTCATCTCACTGCTCGCAACATAGTAACAAAATTAAAAAATAGTGCGAGTGTTGTGGATTATATAATTCCAAAGATAAGCAAAAGTCAGTTTGATGACATTTTGCAGAATATGCAGTCCATGTACAGAGATGTGGCGATGCTAAAATGTGGCAAAGATGATTTGGTAATCAATAGATCCATAATCTCAGACTTAAAAGAGGTGCAGGATGAATTTTCGCTTAAAGCAATTACTAAAATTATAAAGAAAATAAACGATGTAAACAAAAAACAATTTTCAAATGTGAGCTTATCATTGCTTTTTGAAAGTTTGCTTGTAAACATATTGGAGGTAAAATATTTATGCAGATAGATAAAGTTGATGTAAGTTACTGCGCTGGTGGGAAAACATATTCCTTTTTAGCCAACAACTTACCACTAAAAAAAGGAGATGCGGTGGTTGTGGATACGTCACGAGGTAGTGAACTTGCATATGTCGTCAAAGACGTTGAATATTTGGATAATTATGAGTATGAAAGCCAATTGAAAAAAGTTCTAAGGCTGGCAACCAAAGAGGATATAGAACAAAAACAAAAAAATTTAATAAGAGAAAAAGAAATCCAAAAAATTGCAGAAAAATTTAGCAAAGAATTAAAATTGGATTTAAAAATTACAAATGCAGAACTTAGCTTAGACCAAAGCAAAGTTGTTATCAACTTCACATCTTCAGAGAGAGTTGACTTTAGAGAACTTGTGAAAAAATTGGCAGGGACATTAAAGTGCAGGATAGAACTTCATCAAATTGGGCAAAGGGTGGAGACTCAACTACTAGGTGGTTTGGGACCTTGCGGTAGAGAAGTTTGCTGTAGCGGATTTTTAAAAGACTTTGACCATGCGACAATAAAGATGGCAAAAAATCAGGGGCTTAGTTTAAACCCAACAAAGATAAGTGGACTTTGTGGCAGGCTAATGTGTTGCTTGGCATATGAAAATGACCATTATTCACAGATTACTGAAAAGATGCCAAAGATAAACTCAATTGTCACAACAAAAGATGGAGAAGGTAAAGTGGTTTACAACAATTTACTTAAACAAACTGTGGATGTTAAATTTGAGCATGGCGACAACTTTGAAATCATAAACTATAAACTTGAAGAGATCACTTTTTCAAAGGATTAATATGGAATTAAGACTAGACGACTTACAACTTGATGGACTTAAAATGTATCAGTTTAAAGATGGTTACAATTTTACAAGCGACAGTGTGTTGCTTGCAAATTTTGTTTCTTGCAAACACAAAGATATTTGTGTAGAAATTGGCACAGGCAGTGGAGTGATTTCAATACTTGTGTCACACAAACAAAAACCAAAGCACATCTATGCTTTTGAATTGCAAAGTAAATATGCCAATTTAGCCCAAAAAAATATTGATTTCAACAAAATTGAAAACATAACTGTAATAAACGATGATGTGCTCAACTTTAAAAAACATCTATCACAAGAGGTGGAGGTGGTGTTTTGCAATCCGCCATATTTTGACGGAGAAATCAAAAGTGTCAAAAAAGAAGTTGCCATTTGTAAACACCAAAAATTTTTGTCCATGGAAAAACTAATAGTTTGTGCAAAAGATATGTTGAAATTCGGTGGCTCCTTTTTTGTTGTCTACCCAGCACAAAATATTAGCAAATTGATTTATTTGTTGACAAAGCATAATCTTATGCCCAAAAAGATGTTTTTTGCACAGCCAAAAGAAAATAAAAACGCAAACACAGTGTATATAATGTGCAAAAAAGGCGGAAAAGAGGGCACTTTGGTCTTGCCGACACTTATCACAAACAATGACCAAGGTGACTATGTGATGACAATACAGAAATTGTACCGTGATAAGGAGGTCAAATGATTTTCTTTGTTTCGACACCAATTGGAAACCTAAAAGACATCACACTTCGTGCCATCGAAGTTTTAAAATCAGTGGATGTCATTGCATGTGAAGATACACGCAACTCATTAAAGCTTTTATCTCACTATGATATACACAAAAAGTTAATTGCCTACCACAAATTCAACGAAAATGCAAGCGCCAGTGGAATTGTCAAACTTGCAAAAGAAGGTAAAAATATTGCCATAATTTGCGACAGTGGTACACCACTTGTAAGTGATCCTGGAGAAGTTCTGATAAATTTGTTGAAAGCTGAAAATTTGGAGTACACAGTGGTTCCAGGTGCAAGCGCAACTTTGGCCAGCTTGGTATTAAGTGGCTTTGGAGGTGGAGCTTTCGCTTTTGTGGGTTTTTTAAATGAACAGAACAAAAAAAGAGAGCAGCAGCTTGAAAATGTAAAAAATTTTAGTGGAGCAATAATTTTTTATATCTCGCCACATAATTTGTATGAAGATGTTGAATACATCCATTCCATTTTAGGTGAACAAAAGGCATGTCTTTTAAATGAAATAACAAAGATGTATGAGAAAAAAATATTTTTCACCTTGGGAGAAAAACTTGATATTGAACCACTTGGTGAATATGTTTTGGTTGTGTATAATCAAAGTTACTTTAAGCCTAAAGAGGATATAAAAGTCCAATTAAAAAATGCCATTTTAAGTGGAATTGAAAAAAATGAAGCAATCAAGATGGTTGCAAAACAAAATGGCATCAAAAAAAGCGACGTTTATAAAATTGCACTAGATTTAAACATCAAATGACCCTGCACAAAAGACAACTAAGTATTGCACTGACAATGCCGCCGACAAGTGCGATGGCTATTGCAGGTGCGATATTTTTTTGTTTTGAGCCTGCAAAATATACTGATGATACATAAAACACCGTCTCACTGCTTCCGAGTATACAACAAGCACACCTTGAAATATAACTATCTGCACCATATCTTGAAATTATATCTTCCAATAGAGAAATGCTTCCGCTGCCGGTGAATGGTCTAAGTAGCACTAGTTCGCAGACTTCACTTGGGATGCCAAATAAGTTGAAAAGAGGTGTCAAAATGTCCACTAAAACGTTTCCTAGTCCACTTACTCTAAACAAAGCCACACATACCATGATTGCAACAATGTATGGGAATATTGATTTTACAAGATCAAATGCACCTTTGGCTCCTTGACAAAAAGCAGAATAAACATTAACCTTTTTATATACTGCGTAAATTATCAATATTATTAAAATAATTGGAATTATATAAACGCTCATAGTTTTTTAATCTTTTTATAAATAAATAACAAGCCGACAGCGATAGTTGTGGCAATTAAACTAGAAATTAAAGTTGGCAAAATTATATCTGCGGCAGCAGTGCTTTGTGCACTAGCTCTAAGCCCAATAACGGTTGTGGGCAAAAATTGAATTCCAGTGGAATTTATAACTAGCAACATAAGCATTGCAAACTTTGTGTGTTTTAAGTCTTTTTCCATGCTTTTGATGGCTTTAATGCCGCTTGGTGTCGCTGCATTTCCAAGCCCTAAAAGGTTACAACTTAGATTGTAAGAAACATATTTTATTTGCTCTGCGTCATTGATTTTGAACAATCTCTTTATGACAGGGGAGAGAAATTTTGCCAGTTTATCTCCAAGTCCAGATTTGTCCACAATTTCCAAAATTCCAAGCCAAACTGCATAAATTGCCAAAAGATTTATACAAAGACTAACCACATCTTTTGATTGGTTAATCATAGTGTTAATTATCAGATTAGGTTCAACGAATATTAGCACAACTAAGCTAATAAACATCATGCCTGTCCAAATTTTGCTCATATTAATGTGTATGTACAAGCCCAGTAAAATATTTGTGTTTATGCAAAAAATGTAATATACTATACACGGAGAAAATATGTTTATCGACACCCATGCACATCTTCAAGATCAGCTCTATCCAAATCTTAAAGACGTGCTAGAAAATGCAAAACAAAACAATGTACAAAAAATCATATGTGCAAGTTATGATTTAAATTCTTCTATTCTTTCATGTAATTTAAGCGAGGAGCATGAAGAAATTTTTGCCACGGTTGGCGTGCATCCTGAAAATTGTGTAGAGTATAATGAACATGTTGAGCAACAACTTGAAACTCTTTGCAAAATGCAAAAAAAAGCAATTGCAATTGGTGAAATTGGACTCGATTACCACTACACAAAAGAAAATAAAGAAACGCAAAAAAGAGTTTTTATTGCACAAATTAAACTTGCACACAAATTAAAACTTCCAATAGTAATTCACACCAGAGATGCGATAGGTGATACACTTGAGATTGTAGAAAATTATTCGGAATATATCAAAAATGGTTGTGTATTTCATTGTTTCCATGGCTCAAAAGAAGTGTTAAAAATTATCATGGACAAAGGATTTTATGTGTCGTATGGTGGAGCAATTACATTTAACAATGCAAACACGCTTAGAGAAATTGTGAGTTTAACGCCTCTTGACAGAATTTTAACAGAAACAGATTGTCCCTACATGTCGCCAGTACCATTTAGAGGTAAAACCAACCAGCCAAAAAATATTCCAATAATAGCACAAAAAATAAGTGAAATTAAAAATATTGAAATAAATAATCTTGAAAAAATATTAGAGGAAAATACAAAAAATATATACAAAATATAAATATGAAAAATAATGAATTAAATAATTTTAAATTTAATAAAAAATATGGTCAAAATTTTATTTTTGATACAAATTTGTTGTGCGCCATTGTTAAAGATTCAAAAATAAATAAAAATGATGAAGTGCTTGAAATTGGAACGGGCGCAGGTACTCTCACATTGCAGATAAGCAAGGTTGCAAAAAAGGTTATAAGCTATGAAATTGACAAAAATTTAAAAGATTTTCTTTTGGAAAAATTCCAAAAAATCCATAATGTTGAAATTGTATTTCAAGATGCATTAAAAGCTGATTTAAATGAAATTGAGGATAAATTTAATGAAAAATATCATATAATAGCAAATTTGCCTTATTATATAACCACCCCGTTGATTTTTAAATTTTTAGAGTCACAAAAAGTTGCTTCTTTAACAGTTATGGTGCAAAAAGAAGTTGCACAGAGGATGGTGGCAAACATAGGCACAAAAGATTATGGAATTTTAAGTGTTATGCTTGCATTTTATTCTGACGTAAACATAACAAGAATTGTAAATAGGAAAATTTTTTATCCTGTTCCAAATGTTGATTCGGCCGTAGTTCACATAGCAAAGAAGCCAACACCTTGCGATGAAAAATTGTTTTCTAAAGTAGTTCATGCAAGCTTTTCAATGCGCAGGAAAACCATACTGAATAATTTAAGTTCATCATTGAAATTGGACAAACAAACTGTTTCATCTTGGCTTGAAAAATGTAATATAAGCAGTGATAAACGAGCTGAGCAGTTGGTGCTTGAGGATTTCGTCAACCTATGCAAGTCATATTTCGACATAAATAGCTAATATAGTATATTTTAATGTTCACCAACATAAAAATATTGCACTATAATATATAGTGTAATTTTTTTTAGGAGATAATATTATGTTGAAAAAAACATTGGTACTTGGTGCCGTGGATGGTGGCAACGAAAAAGCAGTACTTAGTATAGAAAAAGATAATGGAGATTATTTTGGTCAGATTAAATTATACAATTTTCACGATGAACCAAATGGAATTTTGTCACTTGGACTTAAAGAGGATGACAGGGTCATAAAGATAGGCTTGACCAGAATTGGAAATTTTAGATACACCTTTTCAACTCCAACACCATTAAAGCTTGGTGAATTTTCTTGTGCAGTTGTAAACATTTACAAGGGTGAAGCGAAAGCACTTTTACATGGTTGCACTCAAAATTCAAAACTCTCTGATGAATTTTTGTCACAAGCTGTTATCCAAATGCAGGATGCAACTTCGATGAAAGATTGTGAAGATATATTGGATCAAAATAATATCCACTTAGAAGATCAAAATAAAATTGAGAAAATGATAGACGATAATTTATCTTCTTGTGGAGACAAATGCACTTCATGTAAGTATAGATATGCTTTTTTTAGCGATGATGAAACATCAAAAGAGCAAAAAGAAAGCTTTTATGATAGCATAAGTGAAGATATATCTAACCTGTTTTCAACTCACAATGAGGAGGAGTTTCTTTCCCAGATTATTCCTTTTTCCAAATGGGTGAGGATAGACAACGAAGATGGTGATGATTACTACGTCTTGGGATTGATTTACGAAAATGATCAAGTCAAATACATATGTTATGGTGTTCCTGGGCTCTATACGGACGAACCACCAAAAGAGCTTAAGGGTTATGCTGAATGGCTGCCATTGGATAGTACAAAGGAAAATGACTATGGCTACTGGATAACTTATCAAGATGCCGAAAGTGGCGAAAATGTTAAAGCAAGTTTTACGGTAGTTTGATAACTTTTATTCATCTTATTGACAAGCAACCACTGATGGGGTATACTTTTTTCAAACATGAGGTATAAGTATGCTTATAATTATTTCAGGTTCAGCTGGGGTGGGTAAAAATACCATAATCACACATCTTTTGGAAAATCATCCAAACATTAAACTCATACAAACTTGCACAACTCGAGTCCCTCGACATACTGATAAGGATATGCATAATCCTTATATCTACATTACAAGAGAAGACTTTGAACAGAAGATAAAGGATGGTGAACTTTTTGAACATGAGGAAATTCACAATAATTTTTACGGTGTTTTAAAATCTTCCATTGAGGAGATAAAAAAAAGACAATTCCACTTCATTAAAGATATCGGGGTCTTGGGGCAAATCAATTTGAAACGGGCACTTAAAAACAAGGTTGAAGTTTTATCGATATTTCTAACGGCACCAAAAGAGGAATTGATTAAAAGGTTAAAAGCGAGAGGAGATCATGATATTGATCTTAGAATATCCAGAATGGAATTTGAGCTTAGTTATGTAAAAAATTACGACTATTGCATAGAAAATATGAATTTGGAAAAAACCATAAAAAAAATAGAAAGTATAATAAAAAAGCATGAAAAGATAGAACAAAAAAAATTTAGCAATAAATAAAAAGAGTCACTAAAAAGTGGCTCTTTTTGTTATTTGATTTTCGTCAATTCTTGGCTGTTTTGAGAAGAAATTTGAGGTTCTTGCTGTTTTTTTGCTTCCTTTTTCTGTTTTAATGATTTAAGCTTTGGAAGGCTATCAACAAGTTCTTTAGTTGATATAGACATTTTTGGACTATTTATATTATTCTCTGTTGCTAGATCGGTGAATGTCTTTCTACTAATGTCCTTGTCTGTAGATAACCATTTTTGATCAGGATTTTCTTTCAGCTGTTTTGCCGTCACATCCAAGAATTCTTTATTGTCTTTGTATGTGGTGTTTTCCATCTCTTTGACTTGTTGTTTATAACTTTCAAGATTTTTTATATCTTTTTGTATTGTTTGAGTTACATTTTCATTGATGAATTCGCCAGTTTTTTCAAGGAAATCTTGACGTGATTTAATTTCAAAATCAATATTTTGTAATTCCTCTTGTCTCGACAACTCAAAATTGATGTTTTGTTGTTCGGTAAATTTTGTCATTTCTTCCAACTTTTTTGAAGCTGGTCTGTTGCCAAGATCATGGTTATTTTTAACATCTTGTTTGTATTCAGCATGAGAAAGCTTGTTTTTAACTCTTGTGTCATAATAGTCAAACTTATCTTGTTCATGCTGTGACAAATAAGGCTTTATCTCTTGTTTTTTGTTCAGTTTATTGTATCTTTCAAGCTCTTTCTTCGTCATGTTGTCACCATTGAGTTTTTTCTTTCGCAACGCATCAAACTCGTTTAGTTCTTTCTCATTCAATGGCTTTGTTCCATTCTTTTTGTTTTCAAGTTTTTCTAATTGTTTTTCTTTCTTGGTTCTTTGCTCTTTCGTTAAATTAGGATTTTTTAATTGCCTAATTAGACTATTCAATTTTTCTTGTTCTCTTCTAGTTAGCCTACTTTGACTTTTTTGCATCAGTTTCTCGTATTTTCTTTGTTGGCTAGGGGTCAATTGCTTGATATTTTGTTTTGCCTTAACATAATCTTTAATGTCTTTTCCGATACTAAATATTGAACTAAATCTAAACTTTGATGTCTGTGCGACCCATGACGTTGTCATACCAAATAAGCACATAAGTGACACGAGAATGAATGCTGGATTTGCCAACATAAAGCCTGCCATAAAGAAGTTAGCACCCAAGATCAGCAATATTATTCTAAGACCTTTATGCATTGCTTGTGAAGCTGCCTTGTTCTTTTCTGCTTCAAGTTTTTCGTCACTTTTTTTATTGTTTTCAGCTCCAACCTGATTATTGTTATTATTATTTTGAGCAGGTGGAGCTTCAGGAGTTTTAGGTGGTTGCTCATGTTTTTGTGCTTTATCATCATCTTGTTCGCTTTGTTTATTAGGCGAGACATTTTCGTCTATTCTAAAATCATGAGCTGGATCTGTTGGATTGCCATTTGAATTGTCATCTGGATTATCTGTAGTATTTTCCACATCTTGAGTTTGTGGTGGGTCGTTTGTTTCTTGTTGAGCTTGCGTGTTGTCATCTTGTTCATTCTCATCAACTGACAATTCTGGCTTGTTAACATCAGCAATTTCATTATTTGACTGATTATCATCAGCTATATTAAAGGATGGCTGTGCATTTGTATTGGCTGCTTGAGATTGTTCCTCTGAAATTTTATTCCTTGCAATTCTATATGTGTTTTTGGGAGATTTAATGGAAGTAAAAGTTGCCTCTTTTGGAAATTCTTTTATTTTTTCTTCATCATATTCAAGTCCCAAAAATTCACTTAAGTTTTTGGCATCATTTTTTGATAGGCGAGTACCAGCACTTATTCTATTTTCTGCAGGTTTTGTCAATTCACTCCTAGGTAAAAAAGTAACTAAATTTCCATCTTCATTTTTTCTCATTTCAACTTTTTTTGCTGAAATTATTTTTGTACCATCTTGATACAAAATTTCACCATCTGGAGATTTTAAAATATTTACACCATTTTCAAACGTCAATTGGTCATAACCATAACTATCTCTCAGAGTTTTTAACATTTGTGAAGGGAAATCCGTCATAATGATATCTTTGTTTTTAATTTGCTTAGGTAAATTATATGGAAGAGAAACATCAAGTGGTTTATCAAATTTTGCAATGGATTCAAAGTTTTTGCCAATCTTCATGCTGATTTCATTGTGTGTAATTTTGAATGTTCTTTTGCCTTGTTCTGTATCAGCTGTGATGGTAAAGTCCGTATTGTACTTTATTTGTATGTTTGAAACATCTTTTAAAATTATCACATTGTCTTTGGATATGGCATCAAACTGATGTGAAGAATTGTCGATAGTGAACTCATGATTTTTAGTCTCAAGCATCATCAGGGCATTTTTAGAGTCCTTAAGATAAAGACAAAGTGCGTCGTCACCCTCTGCCACACGGAAGTTTTGCTTTTCAGTGTGATCGCCATATTTTATATCAATGCTAAATCCATTTTTTATATCAGGCATTTTCATCCTCCCTTATACTTTGTCTATAGTATACTCTTTTATATTATGTTTGTCAATACTGTTGAGTAGCAAAAATCTTTTAGTTACGACGCAATATTATGCAGGGTGCTAAAAAAGAAAAAAATTAATAATAAAAAAATAAAAAAAATATTTTTTTAATAATTTATTTTTTTAAAATTATTTTTTAAAATATTTTTTGTTTTTATTGATTTTAAAAATTATTTAAAATAGATTTTAAATTGTTTGACTTAAATAGATGTAAACTATATAATTATTTTGTCTAATAATGTAAATAATAATTTTAAAAGTCGTTTGTGTGTGTGGAGAAAAATTATGAAATTTACAACATTTTTAAAAGTTTTTGCGATATCACTTGCCGTGTTTGTTGGCGCAACCGGAATTGGCATTGGAATATTGGCAATAGCTGGTTTTTTCAATAAGCCAATTGTTCAACCAGAAAATATGGTTTTTGACCAAAGCGAATACAATGTTGATGGCGATTTCCAAATTACCATTTCCACACAAACAGAAGATGTTACACAAACCACTTTGACTCTTTCTTTGCCTTACAGCACAAACACCCAAGTTAGAGATGGAAGAATTAGTGATGGAGTAATCTCAATTCCACAAACGGCAACATTAAACCAACCATTCGATGTAATAGTCATCAGAAACACAAACGACCAAGAATGTGATGGATTATCCTGGATAGCTGGGGGACATTCCACCATAAGAGCTACTTCTGAAAATCTACAAATAAATTCTATAGAAGCCAATGTTAATGTCGATGTTCCAGTTTATAGAACTGAACTACAAACCAAAGTCAGTGTGCAAGATGAAGATAGTGATATATTTGCAGTTGGATCAACAATTGAAGCAAGTTTAAAATTTTATCCAGCGCGCAGCGCTTATAGGTATAGTCAAGATGGATCAAACGGTGGTGGAATTGTTTATAAAAATACATATTTCATGCCGGCTTCTGCAAATGACGAAAATATAACCCAGATAAATAATTCAAATAGATTTACTGCTAATAATGTCTCAAGTGGCAGTACACTTGTGGGCTATGTATTTACAACTGCCAGAATTGAAGAGAGAATTTTGCTAAGATATGCGGACCTTGAAGAAAATGCTAGATATCAAGAGATTTTAAGAGAGCTTGAACAATTATCACAGGATAGTCCTTCTTCAACAAAACAGGCTCATAGAGCAAGTAAATCTGTGGATATTGTTGAAGTTGAAGTGGATAGTATGCAAGTTAATGGTTTTATGACCAATGCCAACATAGATACTGAATTTACTCTTTATGCAAACAAAACTATAACCAGCAATGCAACTCAGGCAAATTTGGGTATTAGGTTATTTTCAAGTCTAGACGACTCCATATCGCTTCAAAATGAGCTTAAAAATGTGGGAATAACATTTTTGTATAGGGTTTCAGGTGTGTACTATGATGCAGTAAACAATCCAAACAGTCTTTACAATGTCATCACCATTCCAGAGTATGGATACAGTCAAACCAGACAGATCACTGTAGATGGAGTTGATTATACATATTATTTTCCAATAATTACTGAAAGTGTTGATGATTACTTTTGGCAATTTTCAGCAAACTCCTTCGTGGATGCCGACAATCTTTGCATTGAAATAAGGTATTCTGGCGATCAAGAAGTTGAGCCAATTCGTATCCACTTTTCTACAAATAGAATAAATGAGTCACAGATAACTTGGTCCACCTCTCAGTTGGATTTAACAATAATAGATGGCCAAACTCCTGATTTTAGAAGTTTGGATGTTTCGGCATATGCTAATGTTCCAAGTACAAATCTTTATCAAAGCAGAAGATATTTTGTCATATCACGACAAGACATCAACATAAGTGATTACATAGTTACAGCCGGTGAGGCCACTGAATATACTTTGGGCTCACAACCATACACACTTTATGAAATAGAAAATGGTATCATCCAGCCAAAGACCACTCAATGCTATGGAATGACATTTGAGGTTGTCTTTGTCACAATACAAACTTATTACAATGGAAGTCCAAAATATGATGATGGTAAATATATCATTCAAATGTTCAGTCAAACCTCTTTAGGTTCAATTTCCACTCTTGAGGTAAACATTGACAAAACATTGTATGGTCTGACATCAAATCTTCAAACGGCACTACCAGAAGAGGAGTTGATTATAAATGGTAATGACATTGCATATGTCCAAAATCAAACTGCACCTTTTGAAATTGTTGTTGGATACACATATCCAAATAACGCAGCGACCGATGTTATGCAAAATGAACAACTCATATTTAGAAATGCCATTGCAAACGATGAAATCAGTATTGTTGCAAAAGTAGATGGAGTCACAACAAATCTTATTTACAGCACATCACATACGGAACAGGATGGTGATGTGGCAGGTACCATTGAATATATATTTTCAATGAATATTGCAGAACTTGCAAGTGGTTTTAGAAGAGTAAAACTTTATGTGGTTTACCAAAATGACGCACTTGATCAGCCGGTGGAAATACCTATTTCTACATATAATGATAACATTGCTCTTGACTGCATTGAAGTCTATGATGGCGCAGCAGAATTGTTTAAGTTTAACTTAAATAATCATGAAGAATACTTGACTGGTCCTGATAATAGAATCAATATTTCAACCGAAATTACTTATAATGATAGCGGAAATGCAAACTATGCAACTGGCATAACAACACGCTATATGCTTGCAAACACTGACATAGCACAATATCTGTTCCAGTCACAAGATGGAATTATAGACTATACGAGATTGAGTGTTTTGGTTCAAGATAAATATGGTAAATTACCAATTTCAAGTGAATACACTTTGGAAAGTTCCGACTCTTCAATCTTAGTAGTCAGCAATCAAACATTCACCTTTAACGGAGAAGGTGATGTTGAAGTTTATCTAAAAGATGCTAATGGTGATGTAAAGGATACATTGTACTTTACTATACAAAGAAGTGGAAATGTTTCAAAGGTTGAACATCTTCGTGAAAATGTCGTTGGTGATGTTGCCACAAAGGTTTCTAATGTCGCTTATGATTATGCTACATCAACATCTTCTTACACTTTCCCACAAATCTCAGTACCATTGATTGGGTATAAAGGTTCAACCATTTATCTAAATTCAACCAATGCCAACATTGTTAACCTTATCAGTTACACTTATAACTATAATAATGTTGATATATTACTTACAAGATTAATCAGATTTTCTCTTGTAAATTCAGAGGATGAAATCACTTATGGTGATTATGTCAACTTCCATTTAAACAACACAACTGCATATTTGGAATTTGCCAAAGACTTTGGGCAAGCACAAAGTATTCATATTTTGGCGACAGTTCCAGAACTTGGAATTTCACAAGTCATAGTACTTGACATTTCACCAAATATTGACATTACTTTTGAAGAAATACAAAACCAACGAGGCGAGGATTACATAGGTGACCAAATATACATTGGTGCTTATGCCGATTCAGCATATCATGTAAGAATTACACTTAATTATATAATTGGTGGTTCCACCCAAGATTTTGAACTTGACGATTCAATTTTCTCACTTTATTTGTACAAAGATGGAACTGGACAATTAATGACGTTCAATCAAAATGCAGATAATGGATATATTGCAAGCTTTGTTAATTCCAAAAATTCAGAGGATGTAAACACAAATGCAATTTCAAGAGGAGATGCAAATACCTCAAATTATGTTTATGATATTTACATCGTGTTCAAGTCATTGAGTGAAGGTGACGGATTTAATAGGCTTATTGTTTCGTTAGAGAAAAATCAAAATCATAATTATAGCATAGATAATTCTGCATCGTTATATTTAAATATAAATCCAAATATTCATTTAAATCAAACCTCAAATGATTTATATTTGAATGTTGCTTATGAAAATCTTGGAAATCATTATGCTTATGGCGAAGCGTTTCTCTTTAGTCCAACTGATGAGAATTCACCAATTGAAATTGATCGCGTGGTACAAAACAACGATAGTAATATTACAATTTCTGATATCGATTATTCTTTAGTTGAATTTGAAATCACTCGTGGAGAAAGTTCTTTTGAGATTAATAAAGTTGGCACAAATGAATTCTACTTACGTAGTATTTCAAACATACACAACAGCTCAAAATTTTCTGCGAACGTTACATACAATGGTGTTGTAATAGGTAGTGTTGAATTTGACGTATATCCAAATATAGTTCGCAATGATGAAACAAATTTATGGGTAAAATATAAAGGAGAATATTATCTAAAACTTGTCAATGGTGAGCAGTATTCATTTGCAGCAATTGTCAATGCGTTTAGAGTTAATAAGGTAAATCCAGATGACTCCTCAATTTCTGTTAGCTTTGAAATGGTAGGGTCACAGTATTTAACCATTGATGATAACAACAGTTTAATAACAATACAAAACGTAATCAATAACATAGTTATTGCCGACCAGGGTACTTTGAGATTAAGTAACGGCGACAGCATAAGTTTTAACGTGATTTTATTGCCATTTGATGTTCCATTTGTTTTGTATCCTAATGTAGATGTTTCCTCCTATGACCTTTATGACTTGCTTGATGCTCAATACCTTATTGCCAACAACATGTACTTTACTCTTGAAGGTGCAGGAAATGATGAGGGTACCGATATCTTGTTCACTTTAGATCAAGAAAACGATGAAAATACATATGGAATTAAATACGTAAGCGGCATGATTTTATCTGTTAGAAATGTAAATACACAAGATAACAACATCTACGCATATTTCGATATGAATGGTGCTAAACCAATACTAAAAACTGAAGCCGTAGGTCAAGATACATTCGTTATTGTTGAAGCAAGACTTAGTATGGCAAGCAACAGTTTGGTAATCCCATATCTTATAATGATTAAGGCTGAACTGAGCCTCAGAACATATTACCCATATGTTGAAGGTCATTCTCAAAATGGAAATATCTCAGGAAATGATCTAATTACAAGTCTTGAAAATGTATCATTTGATATGGAATATCTTAATTTTGATCAAGACGGCAAAGCTCAACTTGACCTATTTGCAAGATTTGATAACATTTTACTACCAAATTATTCTAATTCAAGCAGATTTGTCATTGGAAAACTTAATAGTGAAGGTGTATTTGAACCAAATGATAACAGTGATTTAACTTTGTCATCCAGCATAGTGGTCACTATTTCCGAACTTTGGTATTATTACTATGGTTGGAAAAATGCTCAAAATGTACAAAACTATGCAACTATTACTTCAAATATCAATGGAAATGGCTTGCTTACGGTCAATAAGAATGGTGCAAGTTATTTGCGTATAAAATTGACATTGACTACTAGAAGTGGACTTATTGCGTATTATTATGTAAGTGTTGGCGAAATTCCAGCATTCACTTTGACTCAAAGACAAGCAGACGATACTTTCTCGACGCAAATTACAAATATCTCTTTTAAAGCAGGAACTGAATTTGGCTTGGCTGGAAGATATCGTTTATCCTCTCCACTAGGCCAGTCATCGGGTGTAACAGATGTGACTAATTTACTCAAATTTTATTCTCCTGCAGAACTTGACGACGTGCATGTTCTCTTTATAAATGACCAAACCCAAACATTAGAGGCACAATCTTCAACTGAAAATTGGTCAACAGATCTTGTACTTTACACAAAATATGGACCACTAGTTTCAATAACAGTAGACATTTTGTCAAATTACAATATTGGACTCGTTGAAGGACAAAATGTAGTCACATATAATTCATCTGGATACTATGAAGTTCTTTCTGGAAATGTCATTGATGTATTGTCAACATTCAAAATAAACAAAGATGATGAGCCAGCGTTTGAGCCTTTAAATATAGATGTGGAAATCACACTCGATGATGACATCGACTCAACAAAATTGTATTTAGGTGGAGAGAATAATCAATCCATATTCATTGGTCTATTTACTCAAACCACGATGACAACAATCAACATAAGGTTCAATTTCCAAGACGAAGGGAATGACGCAGTTTATAATTTTACTTTAAATTTAAACATCATAAGCGCACTAACTGTTGCCCAATTAGCTGGACAGAGCATCAGCCAAAATAATAAGTTGCCTGTTGGTGGAATTGTTGCTGGACAAAATGGACAGGAAATTGATGTGTTGATTTCATCAATTGAAGATGGATTATTTAACTTCAATTCACACAATGGCATAACATTTGATTCGTGGTACAAAAATGTCCTAGGTAGGGGACTGGGAGAATTAAGAGTTGAACTTTTATCACAAAATGTCTATGGAAGTTTTTCTGGTGATATAATTAATAATGGCACTGATGATGCTCCAAACTATGTTATAGGTTTAAACATAAGCGAAGTGGCGACTTCCACGGATTTATCATTTAGAGTTTCATTCTATTCCAGTGGTGGAGATATGATACTTTCATCATACTTCATGTTAAGTGTGGAGCCAAACTTTAGGGTTGTAACAAATTATCCAAGCCCTAATGACATCACTGCTGTAGTGGCAGAATCGTACTATTGGGTAGCTGGGGAAAATAATACCATCAACCTCCAAGAGGCACATGAACTCGCCAACCAATTAAGAGTTCAGGTATTGAGCTTGGATGGCAGCGAATCCACGCAACACGCAACCAACATAAATGTGTATCCATCTACCGGCAGTGAGTTTATAACTGTGGGAGGACAGCCATTTACACAGGGTCAACCACTTGATACCACTTTTGAAATTAATAATATTGAAGAAACATTCACAACCATTGTCTTTGAATTGAGATATGTAAATGGATCAGTGAGTATACCTATTGGAGTATATAATCTCATTATTCTTCAAAGCGATATTTACTCTATGTCGGGCTATAATTACAACACCACATCAAATCAAAATAGTTTAAACAACAGAGAAAATATATATATCGGTGATAATGATAACATACTAAACACCATTACTGCATCGTTTATTGTCCCAACAGACTTAAATCTTGAAGTTGATAAATATCTTGAAATAACTCAAATAAATGGGGTGCAAGTTCAAGCTAGCATGGTCACCTTGCAACAAGGAATGCAGGGCACCACGCAGAGTGTCCGAGTACTGCTTTTGGGAGATTTATCGAACTTTGGTCGAGCTGAATTTAATGTCCAATTTAGCATCTACGAGTTAAACACGAGTGGAGAATACATCCCTTCCAATCTTTATGACGAAGATGGAAATATTTTACCAAGTAGTGAAATATCATTTACATTCCAATCAAGAATCAGAGTGATGTATAGGGCAGTGACATCTTTAAGTGATACACAGCCACAATTTAGTGATGCCCAAGTTGAATTCTTTAAACAATATTCATTGATCGACATAAACGCAAGTAATTTAGTAGTAGGCCAAATTCAAAACGAGGGAGAAATTGATCAACCTATCAGTTTACAGAACGGCCGTGAAATAGGAACGTATTACGTCAATTACGACTTTGATATACAATTTGATCAAACTACGATAGAATTAACGACTGGACAAAACACTAATGTTCTCTACACCACGTCACAAGCTGCAAACTTCAGATCTGTCATCAACATGAAAAGGGCATCAAACGGTAGCTATTACACACAAAGCGATTTCTCTAATGGTGGCTTACAACTACGCATTGATAGTGCCGACGTTACGAATATCCCAACAGATTTTACATATGGTTCAGATGCATATAATGATTTCATGAGTGGATCGGCATCTAGATTATCATATTTAACATTCACACCTTTCATGAGTGAAGATGGTACTATTTACGATTATAATTTCATGGCTCAAGGTTCACCAAAGGAAACAAGGGTTACCGTAACCATTCCACTTACCATTGTATTTGGTGCAATAGAAAAGGAATACACATTAACCTTTATTGTTAAACACGACTATAATGAGAGTACATTGACGCTAAGAAATGCAGATAATTCTATAAATTCTCAGACCTCTAGAAATAGGATACAAAGCTTTGATTCATTTATCACATTTGCTACTTGGGGAAGCACTTCTCCATTTGACAATTTCATATTTATCGAGCACACAAATGAAAGTCAAAATGAACCTGGCAATATAGCTTCATTATTCAACGTAACGTATGAACAAAATGGTAGTTATGTTGAGAAGTTGCCTCAGTCAAGTTCGAATTATAACCTATCATTTAAGTTTACCGATGTAATGTTTAATGACATAAATATCGATATAAAACTAACAGATGACTATGGTTACAGTGTGATGTACTATGTGACAATAGTAGCAAGGTACAATATTAACTATACATTATCAAATATCAATGTGTTTGAAGATGATAGTGTTGCGGTTTTTGGTGGAAACAATATTTCTAATTCGCCATACAATCAAACTATTCCAATAACTTTCCAAAAAAGAAATAGTGCTTACAACGACATCACAATAGGTGACCTTGGCGAATGGTCAGCTCAATTTGTTGCCAACTACAATTATGACATAAATGAAGACGGCTACATTAATGATGCCGACAGCTATAATGTTGATTATTCCTTGATTTCACAAGGAAACTATAGGTACTTCATCACAGAATTCGCACAGGCCAAGTACTTTACTCAAACGGGCATGATAAGTGGAACTTTAAAGTTAAAATCCACGTATTCTGATTCAAATGGTACTCAATATGATATTTCATTTGAAATACCTATGAATGTTCGCGAAAGATACTCATTGCAAGCATCTAGTACACCTTATGTTCGTGATGGTGTTGCATTCAGTTTATTGGATGTTGTTGATGTTGTGGACAATAGCAAAAATTATACAGTTGCACAAAGGGAATTGACTGATTCTTACACGATTTATTTTGATTATTCCATACTCGATGAAAGTCTTTCTGAAATTCAAGCTGACCTATCCTCATTCGTTACACTCGGAATTCGTGCTTACAACACACAAAACCAAGGTTACGTAGATATGTCATTGGCTAACGTAGAAAGACAGCAATATGTATCACTCACTGAGTTGTTTGGCATTGATGACATACAAAACTATGAGTTTACATGGATATGCTACTACACTGAATATAATTTTGAAGGTGACGAAGTCATATCATCTGAAGCAAAAAGAGAAACTTTTACTTATACAAATAATGGCAATTCCGTTCCATATGTAATTTCTCTTGAAAATTCTGACGGTTATCAGCTGTCATCGAATGCAATCACATTCAAAACTTCAGATAACAAGACTTATCAAATAAAAATTGACTCTTCATACATAATTGAAGATCAAACATTTACAATAGGACTAAGAGAACTTGACAATGACCAACGCATATCTGTTTGGTTTGTAGACACAGAAGATAGCGCCAATACAAAAGTGCTCAATGTAGTTTCAAATACCAATTCACAAGTGACATATTCATTGAGAGAACAAGGTATTACCTCAGTTAGCGAAAAAGTTTCGCTATATACAAGTCAAGATAAGACCATTGTAAACGGACTTTCAAATTCTGACATTGCTAAACTTAAAGGCATTAGTTTTGAGAGTGTAAGTGGTGGAGACACAATTGAGTCAAATTATCAACTTACAAAATACATTGAGCCAAACCCAGATGGTACTGTAACCTTCAAGACAAGTAACGATGGACTTAATGTTGAATATGTTGATGGTGAAATAAACATTAAAGTTAACTATGCGATTGTTGACGGCGAGCCAAAGAAGACCGAGGACAATTTCAGGGATGACATTTGGATTACACCAAAATTCATTTCTGTTGATTCAACACTAGCATATGGCTCAGGAGTTACTAAAAATGTGCTATTGCCAGACGGGGTGGGAATAGGTTCTCCAATTTCATTGTCCACTTGGGCGGGGACAACCTACAGACAATTTGAATTGATTTCTGGATACACTTCAGCTACATCATTTGTTGACAGTGATGACTCAACATTCAGTGCAAATGTCGATGATCTATACTTTGCTATAAACACCTTGCAGTCTCAAGAAGGTGCTAGTTACGCAAGCATAGATTCTCAATCAGGAGCAATTACACTTAGTGATGAATTTAACTATCAATATCACTACTTAATAATTGACGTATTTGTTAAATATGGAGAAGATCAATCACGCACGAAACAAATTGGAAGTGTGAGAATTCAATTTACGCCTTCTTCGTCCACCAGTTTTACAGTAAGTGCTCCGGTTAAACAGTTGCCATATACATCTAGTGACAACAGTGTGACAATAAAATCAATTGACATATTGCAAATGTTAAGAGTGAGTGACAACATTTCAAACACATATCAAGGTACGGATATTTTAGATGTATTTCCAAGTATAACTGTACTATTTTACTCAAGTCGCACGGGAAATAGTGAGGATGGCTATATATACACCCCTATTAGCTCAGAAATTTCACCGGAAACTACTGAAGATGTGACATTCACTATGTCAACCATTCAACCCGTAAATCTAAGGGTGAGACTTACCAGTGATGGAGAAGATAAAGTCATTGAAGACATAGAATTAGTTAATGATAAATACACGGCGAATAGTCTCGCAAGCAGCAGTGCATATTCATACTTAGACGTTTCAAATGCTGGCGAGAGTGCCATATTTGCTGCAATTTACGACAAAATTCGTGTACGAAATATATATGGCAATCTTGACAATGCAGATACAGTATTTGACATTGAAGGGAATTACGATTACAACGATTTGAAAGATAGTGGAAAAATCACACACTTAGCTGAGACTAAAAGTTCTCTTGTTACAACTCACACTTTCACATTGGGAGATAACTTAAATTCTGATGGTATTGTCTATGGAAAAATAAGTGTTGATGTCTACACAGAGCCCAATGAAATAACTGATAATCTTAAATTAGAAATGACTGTGGGGGATAGTCAATCTGATTTGTTTAGAAATGAACTCTTTTGTTATGAAAGTTTTCCAGTTCATGGTTACATGACAAAATCGACCCCTGGCACAGATGGAGCCGACCCTCTAACAGAGTATTATTTAAGACTGCCAATAGATAGTGGCAATGAGATAGCAGTAGCCAACGCTATTAGTAATAATTACTTTGATATCTATCAAAATGGATCTTTGCTTGAAAATGCGCAGTCAAATGCATTTACTCTTGCTTTGGAAGCTGGAAATCATATATTGTTTACATTCAATGCAGCAACTGGCGAAACTGTACCAAATTTGAGTGGGTATGACAATGATATGTTTGTTTTGGTATTTAAAGATTCAAATGAAAGTACCGCAAATATTGTGTACAGCACTGCATTTGTGTTTAAAAATCAATCAGAAGAAACAGATAGTAGAATCTCCGAATTTGAAAACATTTTCCAATTACTTTCATACATGTATGGATTGGATCAAAGCAGCCTTTATGTCAGACTTACTGATGAAACAAACAGTGTAGTTTTGAGGACTGAGAATGGAAACTATAGTTTGTTCGCTATAAAACAAGGTGCTCTTATATCCGTGAAATTAGAGATATATATTTCTATAACCGATGTTAATTCTGGCGTTGAGGATATAGTTTTATACTCCAATGATATATCAATTACAATAAGCCAACCACAAATACAAGGATAAAATTTATTAAAATTGCTTAAGGAGAAAAAATGCCGGCAGGTACAATAATCTTAATTGTAGGCTATGCAATAAACCTATTGCTTTTGCTATTGATGATTTTTGTTGAGCGAAAACAGCCCCAAAGCATATTCGCTTGGTTTGCTATTTTGGCAGTTTTTCCCATTGGTGGTTTCATTTTATACATTCTTTTTGGTGGTGGCTTGAGTATAAGAACAAGAGTATACATACGACGAAAAAGAAGATACACACAGGACTATCTGCAATTTGTGTCTTGGCAGCATATCAATTTTGACAAGCTTCGTGCGAAAAATGAAAAATATGATTATGCCTTTAAACTTATCAAGTTTGTTAAATCCAACGATAATAATGTATTCTCAACAGGGAACAAGGTCGAGGTTTTCACAAATGGAATTGACAAACTTGAAAGTTTAAAAAGAGATTTACTCGCCGCAAAACGTAGTATCAATATTGAGTACTATATTTTTGATGATGACAAAACAGGCAAAGAGATTATGGAAATCCTTTGCCAAAAGGCCAGAAGTGGAGTCAAAGTCAAACTTGTCTATGACAGTGTCGGCTCGCTAAAAGCGCCACGTAGATTTTTTAAAAAATTGAAGAAAGCAGGCGGTCAGGTGGCAGAGTTTTTTCCACCTTTTATGGGAATCAGACTTATAAATTTCAAAATTAATTATAGAAATCATAGAAAAATTGTAGTAATTGATGGCAAAATTGGTTACACTGGTGGAATAAATCTTCGCGATGACCATATGGGTAAGAAAAAGAGGCTTTCACCTTGGAGAGATACCCACATACGAGTGCAAGGCCCCGTTGTATGGGATCTTCAAAACATTTTTTTCAATGATTTTAGGTGTGCAAAAAGAGAAAAATTAAACGCAAAACAATTGGTCAAAGAAGGATATTTTTTGGAGCAATCTTTGTCCGATGTTGGTGATGTCGGGGCACAGGTGATCACCAGTGGGCCTGAAAGCACTCAAAGATACATTGAAGATGCGTATATCAGGATGATTTCGTTTGCACAAAAGAGGATTTATCTTCAAACACCATATTTCATTCCGGATGAAATGTTTTTAAAGTCACTAATAATAGCAAAAAAGTCCGGCGTCGATGTGAAGGTGATGATTCCGGCGAAGCCTGATAAGCGTACCGTATATTATGTTACATTGTCATTTGTGAAAGAGCTTTTAGAAGCAGATATAGAGGTGTATTTATACAACGGCTTTTTGCATTCAAAAACATTGCTTGTGGATGATTTATGTGTATCTATTGGAACTTGTAATGCAGATAATCGTTCTTTTGCACTTAATTTTGAACTCACAACACTTTTATACGATAAAGATTTCGTAAATAAAAATGCGCAAATTTTTGAAGAAGATATGAAATCTAGCAAGTTCTTAACTCTTGCAGACTACAATAGAAAATTTTTTGCAAGCAAGATGGTGCAGGCGATTTTCAGGCTCTTCTCGCCTTTGTTATAATAGGAGTAGTTATGAAAAATATTTTTGCAAAAATAATGAGTGTGGTACTATGTTTGTTTATAGTAGTTCTAATAGTGCTAAGTTTTGTCTTTTCGCCAGATAAATATGTATTAACAGGCGGAATTGTGGTGGCGTTGATGCTACTATTGGTTATTGTTTTTGCTGAAGTTTTTGATCATTTTAAGTTCGGTAAGATAATAGAACTTGAAAAAAACGTTAAAGTTAAGGATGAAGAACTAAATAATTCAAAAAAAGAAAACGAGGTTCTTAGAAATCAATTGTTAATGCTCTTTCAATAACCAGTACAAACACAAATAACTTAATTGTGGGCAAGGAATTTGCAAATATATTTGCCGGAGTAAAATTAGCACAAAATGAAGATGCAGTGGATGGTGTAAACGTCGACCAAGAGAAAAATCAAACCACTGATGACGCTAATGATGCTTTATCTAAATGACTAAAAAACATGAAGCAAACAAGAAATTGGAAAAGTGTTTACTTGATAAGTACATACAAGAAAATCAATTTGATCAGACCTATTTCTTCCAACGCATAGAATTTAAAGAAAGATTTATAGGCATCGATCCAATCATGGATCTAAATGTGAGCTTTGACGGCTACTATAAAGATAATAACATAGAGCAGTTCATCGAGGTGAAAATTTCTTCAAGCATCATGGACTATTATAGGATTTATTACCAATTGAATAAAGCGTATCTTTACAGAAAAACTGCAAATCCATACGCGCAGGTGGTTTTGCTTCTCCCTGCAATTGAGGATGACATAGAGAATTTAAACAAAACGAGACAATCGGCTGTTGAAAGATTAAAAAATGTTTTCATGCCAGCTATAACCAGTGGCTTGTTGGTAATTAAAAATATAAAAGTAACAAACGAAGATATGAAATAAAAAATATCCACGGCAAAATGGATATTTTTTTTGGTGCAACCGAGATGATTCGAACATCCGACCTATCGCTTAGGAGGCGATCGCTCTATCCAGCTGAGCTACGGCTGCACGACCATGATTATATTATCACAATTTGCAAACATTTGCAATTTAAAAATAAAAAATGCTGGAGATTTATATTTATAGTTTCGTTTTTAGAAGTTAAAATGCTTTCGCACAAAAAAACCTCTTGGGACTCCAAGAGGTTTTTTGGCGCCACGTGTCTGGCTCGAACAGACGACCTACCGGTTAACAGCCGGTTGCTCTACCACTGAGCTAACGAGGCATAATTTCAAAAAGCAATATAATCATAGCAAAATAGGTTTGTTATGTCAACAGTTTTTTAAATGTTAATTTAAAATTTTTAAGAACCTGATGTTTGTAAAAAAATAATCTTTGAGTCGCTTGTTTAAGACGTCGTTTGTGTGGCAGGTGACATAAATATTTTCAAGCGAAGGTGTGCCATCTATCTTGGTTATTATAACGCAATGGTTAAAAACCGGTTTGCGCTGGCAAAGTTGGATAATATCTCCGATTTCAAGGTTATCAATTGTGGTAAGTTGTGCTTTGACTCCAACATTTTTATGATTGGAAGTTGAATATGTGAAAAACTGCTCAACCCCTGTGAAGGCAGGTGAGCGATAATTTAAATTTTTATAAAACCAGCCAAGGTATGAAATATCCATTTCAATAAGGCCAAAGTTTAAACACTGAGAAACGAAATTGGTACAATCGCCACCTAAATTGTCAAAATTATAGAACTTGGGATTTCTTGAGTTCCACCATTTTTGAGCATATTCAACTGCCAATTTTCTGTCATACATATAGCTTTATATGCATCTAAAAGATATTTTGCCAACTTGTACCCATGATTTTATGGTAGTCGTCTGCAAGGTGATATATCACTCTTAAGCTGGCTGTAAAGTCCTCATATTGATTTACCTCGATGTTTCCTTCAAGTTTTTGAATTTCTATGCAAAGGTCACGCATATCCTTATGATTTGCAAAGATACATAATATCTCTTCATGATGTATCCAGGTCTCTTTAAGAGTTGCAACTTTTTCTCTTATTTCATCTGTCTGTATGTTTTCTGTACCAGTGGATATTGTAATTAATTCTTCGGTCATATCTTGAATTTCATTGAGGTAATTATTGATAGTTATCTGTTCAAAAATCACTGCTCCCAAAAGTATCAAAACGACAATTATAATTGTTATAAGTTTTTTCATTTCTTCACCCTTTAAGGTTAGTATCCATACTCTGTGCTCTTTTATGCATCTCCTGAAAATACACTTTTCCATTGTTGTCAAGGGTTAAGATCAGTATATTTTTGATTTTAACATTAAGAGATGCTATGAAATCCATAACTTGTTTTTTCTCGACTTTTATCTGTTCAAAATTGTCGTTGAGAAGTTTTCCCTCACTAACAATTGCGATTGGCACTGAATTTTCTTCACCTTCAATATTTAAATCTTGTCGAGTTACCGGAGTGTTGTTTGCCTTTGGAAGTACACTTATCTTTCCATTTGTTTCCATTATTGCAAAGAGCACTTCATCAGGGCTGAAATATCCAGCTGATCGAAGTGACTCCATGATATCTTCAATTGAAAGGTTGAGCTTTTGGACGGCTTTGTAGTCTATACCATTTTGATTGATGACAATCACAGGTTTTCCACTAAATACTTCGCTAAACTTAGGAAAATGTTTTGCAAGAATGGTTATTACATAGTGAATTACCAAAAGTGCCAAAAGAGGAACTATGCCATGAACGAGTGGGACACTCATTTCTGCCATTGGTATAGTTGCGAGGTCAGCTAAAATAAGCGTCAAAACAAGTTCAAAAGGTTGCATTTGTCCAAGTTGTCTTTTCCCCATAAGTCTAAAGACGATTAAAACCACAAAATATATGATTAACGACCTTATGATTAATGTAAGCATAGATTAATTATTGCATTATATTAATTTTTTAAACTTTCTTCTTGCGATGATGAATTTTGAGTGGATTGTTTTGTTTGAACCAGACCATGACGGCATGAAATTGGAAAATATTGAATACAAGACACAAAAGCACAAAGAATAGAACTCCGAGTAAGCATGTTATTAACAAATTAAAAAACAATGGCATAAAAAGATTTAATAGGCTTCCAACAAAACTACATAGGGCTACCACAGGGATTGATATTGCAATAAACTTTAAAAAGTATTTACTTATTTTAAGCGATGGACACACTTGTTTTTTTATCATTCGGATATTGAGCAAGGCAGAGGTCGTAAAGCATCCACCCATTGCCCATATAAGTGCATTTATTCCAACGTATTTAGGCAAGAACCAAATGCATGCCAGCATAATGATCGCTCCTAGGATATAGTTTTTAAAAGATTTCAGTTCAAGCCCCATTGCGTTTAAAATAGAGGATGATATATTTGTTAAACATAGTGGAATTATCGTCCATGCAGAGGCACTAAGAAGTATTCCACTTGTTGCATTGTCGAAAAAGAATATACCAATAAGTTCTCCCACACCCATAAAGATTGGTGCCACCAAAAAGGCAACAAACAAGGAAAACACGATAGATGTTGTAACTCTTTGACTTATATATTTTTCATCGTTTTTTGCTGAGGCACTGGCAAGGTCAGGCACCAAGGCAAACGATAGAGAGGCAATTATGGTCATGGGGATATAAAGTAGTGGTAACGTCATTCCACTGGCAATACCATAAAGACTAAGCGCCTGAGCATTTGTGTAACCTGCAGCAACTAATCTTAAAGGAATAATGAGTGCAACAACAGGTTGGATCAAACTTGATGCAACTCGCATAAAAGTGATTGGCGAACTCGTTTTTAAAATATCGATATATTGCTTTTTATCTGGTTTTGAAAATCTGCCACCAGTTTTAAAATACCAAATCGTGACAAATGTACATGAAAGCACACATGCGATTGTGAGTGATAATGCGGCACCTATTTCACCACTTATACCAGGGAATATCCCACACAACAAGATGAAGCATACGATGATACGCATAACCTGTTCAAATAGTTCTGAGGAGCAGCACGCAAGATAATTATTTTTACCCCAAAGACTGCCTCTTATTGTGCTGTAAACACTTGAGAAGATGAGTGCTGGAAGCAATACCAAAAGCAGTATTATACAACTTTCATCTGCAAATATGTGGGAAATTGGGCCAGCGAAAATAACTACAATAACCGATACGACTGCACTGATTATTAGCGCTAAAATTAAGGCAGTAGTGACAGTTTTGCTTTCTGTTTTTTTATCTTTTGTTGCGCTGCATTTTGCTGTTATTCTTGAAACAATGAGTGGTATACCACTTGACACTAGTGTCAAAAGTACCATGAAAACAGAAAAACTGATCTGATAGACACCAAGTGCCTCTGCTCCTATTGTGCGAGAGAGCCAAATTCGAAAAATAAAACCAAAAAGTCTTGTGAGTCCACTAAAGATGATGATTAAAAAAACTGTTTTGAATAGAGATTTCATATCATATCTTATTGTATGGAGGCAAAATTTATGCAAATTACGACAAAATCTAATTTGATTTATAAAGTAAAAAATAAGGATACAATTCAAAGCATTTGTCGTATGTTTAAAGTTGACGCAAATTCTTTGAAAGCACTTAATAAAATAGTAGATGTACAGGAAAATGATGTAATTTTACTTCCCAAACCTTATGAACATATATATGTTGTAAAACCACTAGATACTTATGAAAAAATAGCACATGAGCTTGGAGTGAGTGAGGAAAAAATTATACAGGTTACAAAAGGCAAAAAAATGTTTATAGGTCAGACTATTGTTTTTTAAAAATTAGTTGACTAAGTCAACAAATGAATATATAATTAAAGTATGATTAATATAATAGAAGTTAAAACAGCAAAACAAAGAAAACTTTTTGTTGATTTCCCAACAAAATTATACAAAGGCGTGAAGCAATATGTTCATCCACTAAGGTCTAGTGAACTTGAACTTTTTAACCCAAAGAAAAATGTTTCATTTGAAGATTGTGAAGCCGTATATTTTTTGGCTTATAAAGACGGTGAGTTGGTTGGAAGAATCGCCGGAATAATTCAAAGGTTGTACAATAAAAAGGTGAATGAAAAACGTGTAAGATTTACTCGTTTTGATGCGATTAATGACAAAGAAGTTGCAAAAGCACTTTTTGATAGTGTAGAATCGTGGGCAAAACAAAAGGGCATGAACATAGTTCATGGACCAATGGGCTTTAACGATCTTGATCGCGAGGGTATGCTAATTGAAGGATTTGATGAAATTGCAACTTTTGAAGAAGCATATAACTTTGACTATTATAAAGATTTGATGGAATACTGCGGATACGAAAAAGAAATTGATTGGATTGAATTCAATTTGACAATTCCAAAAGAAATTGATCCAAAAATAAATGCCGTTGCCGATGCTGTTATGAAAAAATACAACCTGAAAAATGCCGAAAAACATTCAAAAAGTGCATTCATTAGGCGATATCAAAAAGACATATTCCATTTACTTGATGAGGCTTATGGTCCACTTTATGGCGTTGTTCCTTACACCGATAAGGTTAGAAAGCAGGTTATAGATCAATTTAGGCTTTTTATAAGCCTAGACTTTATGAGTTTGATAGTTGACGAAAACGATGAAGTTGTTGCCTTTGGATTTGCAATTCCTTCACTCAGTGAAGTTATAAATAAGTATGAAGGAAGGCTAAATTTAAAAAGCATCTTCCCACTCCTCAACGCAATAAGACATCCTACAATGCTGGACCTTGCTCTTATAGCAGTTAAACCAAAATGGCAAGCACGTGGAGTTCCCGCACTCATCATGCGTGAAATGCTTGCAAGTTTTATAAGACGAGGCATAAAAACTTGTGAAACAAATTTGAATCTTGAAAATAACGTAAATATAATTCAACTTTGGAAACATTTTGAACATCGCGAACATAAACGTCGCAGATCTTGGATAAAACACTTGGAAAATAAATCAAGCGAGGAGAATAAATCCGAGGATTAGAATAATAAAACAAAAAAAGCAATTACAAATAGTTTTTGCTTTTTTGTTTTTTTGGTATACTCTAACTAGAGGTGTAATTTGGCAAAAAAGAAAAGAGAAGAAGTTGATATAGACAACGCTGAAGTATCAATACAAAATGATAACAACAACATTAAACATAGTTTTAAACAAAAAATTGACGATTTTTTTAAAATTTCACAGAGGGGTAGCAGTTTTAAAAAAGAATTTATTGGTGGTCTCGTAAATTTTATGGTCATAAGCTACATCATGGTTGTTATTCCAGGCTTGTTTAGTGGGATTGGAGGAGAAGGTCTTTGGAAAGCGCTTTTTGTTGCTACAATTTTAACTACTGTTTTGGCAACTCTTTGTATGGCACTTTGGGCTAATTTGCCTGTGATTTTAGCTCCGGGCATCGGGGTTGCAAGTTTTATTGTTGGGCTTATTCAAACTGGAGAATATTCATATAGTCAAGCAATGGCAATTAGTTTTATGGCTGGTGTGTTGTTTGTCATTTTAACAGTTACCGGTCTTAGAAAAAAAATTGTAAACGCAATCCCAAAAAGTATTAAATTGGCAATTCCTATTGGTGTTGGGCTTTTTATTTTAAACGTTGGACTTTCATCATCAAACAGTGGAATCTTGGATTTGATATCTGGAACAGCCACTGGTTTTTCGGCAATAGTTGCTCTTGTTAGTTTCATCATAATGGCAGTTTTGTATGTAAAAAATGTCAAGGGAGCCATATTTTTTGGTATTTTGGGCGGTACTGTGCTAGATATCATTATCAAATTTTGTATTGGCATAAATCCATTTGAGGTACTTAGGACAAATAGTTATATTCCACCATTTGGCGAATTTTTTGAAAATAGCTTTTTGCAGTTTGATTTCGCTGGACTATTTGCAGGCAATTTGTTCTCTGCCATATCTAGTGTTGTCTTAGTCGTGTTTGCGGTGGTGCTTATGGACTTATTTGATACAGTCGGAACACTTCTTGCCACTGCACAGAAAGGAAATCTCTTTGATGAAAAAGGAGAGGTCATAAATCAGGGTAGGGCAATGCTCGTGGATGGCTCCAGTGCAGTGGTTAGTTCTTGCTTTGGTATTCCAAATGCATCAAGTTATGTTGAGAGCACATCTGGCATAGCAAGTGGAGCAAGGACTGGACTAAGTGGCATATTCACGTCTTTGTTCTTTGCGTTGTCTTTGTTCATAAGTCCCATAATCATGCTCATACCAGTCTATGCTACGGCTCCGGCGCTCATTTTAGTAGGGATCTTAATGTTTGATGGCGTCAATAAACTTGACTTTACAGATCTAACCGTGGCAATTCCAGCAGTTTTGACGATGATAATGATGCCACTTACAAACAATATAAGCATTGGCATAGCCGTTGGTTTAATTTCTTATACCTTTATAATGATGTTAACTGGTCAATTTAAAAAGATTAATGCCTTTACTTACGTAATCACAGCCTTATTTATTGTTTATTTTGTTACTTTATATATATAAAATTATCCAAAAGTATGATTTAATTACGAAATCATTACTTGTGGATAATTTGTGAACTATATATAAAATAGTTGAGAGTATTTAAGATAATTTTTCTGTTATTTTACTCAATAATTTCAATGTCTGCTCATCTTTGACGTTGTTGGCAAGCGCAGTAATCAGTTTGAGTTGAGCTTTTTTGTCTTTATCTTGCTCTACTTTTTTTGCCATATCATTGAGTGCTTCGCCACAATATGGACAAAAATTGTATTCATTTTCAATGTTTTGATTGCAAAAAGGGCATTTTTCCATTATTTTATTCTCCTTTTTCTTTATCTACAAGATTTTTGAAGTTAGGTTGATTATTATAATAATTTTTTAATGCTTCGTCAATTTTATTTTTGCAAATTTGAGCCAATACATTTACTTCATTTTCTAGTTTTGCTTGTTTCTTTTCAAGTCCATAAGTTTGTGGGTTTATAAACTGTGTGGAACGGGCAATCTCCATCTTGTGGTTTTCATTGCCAAGAACCAATGTAAATGAGTTGTATCCTTTTGTGGATACCGTTGGCACATAACTTCGAGTTGCGTCCTTGTATCTCGCAAGACCAGATGAGAATATGACATTTGAATAACTTCCAACTGCGTTTTCAGAAGGTACAAAGATGTAATCCGCTTTTGCAAGCTCGCCATGTTGATTTACAGCGGCACGTTTGTTTCCTTCCATTGTCCTTGATGTGGTTTTTAAATTTGTGTGAATGGATATATCATAATAATAAACTTTCCCATCAACTGTACGTTTGATATTAAACACCTTTTTGACACCCGGAACATATGACATTTTGACCCTTTTTGATTTCCCATTAGTCTTATTTACTGCATAGGAGAGCAAAACTTTGTTGTATTCGTCCAAAAGCGCATCTTTTAAAATATCACGGTTCAGTTTGCGCTTTGCCTGGTGTTCATCTCTGCCGTTCATTAGAATAATTTCATCTGCACCATTTTTTGCAACATATTCCAAATAATCTATAAGTTTATTTACACGTTTTTGAAGTCCCCAAAAAAGTATTTTTCTATTTTCTATTGAGGCATTTTGCAAACTTGTAATGTTGAATTCTTTTCCAATAATATCTCCACTAAAGAAGACCAATGTCTTATCATTTGGATTTTTATTCGCCAGGGCGCTTTTAATCGCCTTAAATGACGATGCATCATCAACACCTTTTTGTGGATTAGACATGTCATATAAATTGAAATCGTGTAGGAAGACAATATGCATATTTTTGTCTCCACGTACGTCAATGTCATGCTCCCAAACAAGTGGGATATCTTTTCTTTTGACTTCATTGATGTATTCACGAGTGCCAGCTGGGACGGAATTTGCGACTTCGTCATTTGTGGCTAAATTGACTTTTTCAAATTTCTTTCCGGTTAGAGCATACCAAAGCTGAACAATGTCATTTTGCTTTTGTTGATTGTTTTTCGGATTAAGATCTTGCATTACATATCCCTCCCATCACTTTCTTCTTTTGTTTTTTCACATAATTCTGCTGAAACCTTGTCTAGTGATTGCTTTGACCAATGTTGCTTAAAAGTTTTGCTTGTTTCAAGAGCATACTTTTTTTGATACATAGCAAGAAGCATACTTTTTTCATCTTTTTCAATATCCAAGGCATTAAAAGCATTTATCATAGGTTTGTATTTTGGCTCTTGTGTTGCATTATGTTGTGTATGATAAGGGTTGATTTGCCAACTCAAATCATATACTCTGAGGTTTGTTTTGTCTCCAAACATGTTTTGAGCACCATAAATTGTGCTACCGTTTTGAAAACTATGTCCCATGCCGATAAACACCTCATGATTTTTGTCTCCAAGACGTTTTCCGTTTTTGTCATATACTGGCACAGGGACAGTGTAAAGAGCTTCTTGACCTTGATGAAGGTGTTCAATCATTATACCATCAACTAAAATACCAATTTCGTCCTCAACGACTGTCACAAGCCTCAACGCTTTGTCAAGAGTACCTGCATCGTGGATGAATAGATAATTTTGATACTTGACTTCAAGTGTGTCAGGGGTGAGTAATGGTATGCTGTAAACAAGTGCGTATGGCACATAGTCAATGTCCAAGGCATCAGCAATATGGTGAGATAATGATGTGTCATTTTGTTTGTTTCTATTACCGTATTCGGCATCATGATTTCCACCGAGAATGGCTATTATTTTTGATTTTATTTGATCATCTTTTAATAAGTCATATACTACTTCTGGAGCCTCACTAGGTCTAACTCTATTGCCAAAAACATTTGTTGCGCAATTAGGGTTAGCATTGGCATTGTCAACACTGTCACCACCAATGTATATGTGTGCATTAAAACATTTCGAAACTTCAGAGAGTGCCAATTTGCACCTGTTGGCATCAAAACCTTGACCTCCGGCATGAATATCAGTTGCTGGAACCAACAATGCATGCGAATTAACAGTCAGTGCCTGTTTTTTTATAAATTTTATTTCATCTGCACGAGAATCTTTACTTCGCTCAAGGATAAATTCTTTTTTTGAATTAAGCTCTGTTCTATCTGTCATAATACGAGGATTATTCGTATCTTGTGTAAAATTCGTGCTTTTTATAAATGACATTTTTCCTCCTTAAATTCACACATTTAGTCTAACACAGCACGCCACTTATGTCAACCTACTACATGTTGCAAAGGGGGCATAAGGGTAATCAATATGTGGATTGTGTATTAACAATTAATTATCCTGACCCTTCTTTTCTTTGCGATATTCAATTATGGTTGAGATTAGCATTACAAAATTTATAATGAATATTGCACTGCAAGGAAGGATGAAGACAAAAAATGTTATTAGATTAAAATTTTCTATATCTATGACTACCGACCATCCTATGATAAAAGCCCAAACGATAAGTGAAAAAACAAAATTTTCATTGTGTATGATACTTTGTCACTTCCACTCATCACCAAATATGTTATCAATAATATAATGACTGCAATGCCAAATAAAATCTCCATAATATATATTTTTTTAATAGCTCCTTTTCCACATAATATCACATTTTTGATTACCAAACAATTTAGATTACAATTTAACATTTTAAGTAGCTAATTCAAAAAAAACTGTGAGCAAGAAAACTATTTTCATATTTGGGTTGACTTTTGGAATTCTTTTTGTTATCTTATAAAAGTTATCAGTTGCAATTTGGGTTTAGTGGGGTATCGCCAAGCGGTAAGGCATTGGACTCTGACTCCAACATCCGTAGGTTCGAATCCTACTACCCCAGCCAATTTTAACTAATAATTGAGAATTGTATAAAAATGTTGAAAAAAGTCTTTACTTTTTTTTACAAGTTTTATATAATGTACAACGGCATTGGGGTGTAGCCAAGCGGTAAGGCACGAGACTTTGACTCTCGCATGCGTAGGTTCAAATCCTGCCACCCCAGCCATTTTGTGGTTCACTAGCTCAGTTGGTAGAGCACTTGACTTTTAATCAAGGGGTCCCGGGTTCGAATCCCGGGTGAGCCACCACAAGAAACCCTTTATTCATATGACATTCAGAGCAATTTTGTGCCCTGAATTTTTTTTGATAAAATGCTCAATTTTGTTAAAAAACTGTGTCAAAAGTTGTGTCAAAAACTGTGTCAACTTTTTAAGTCTTTAGCCCTCTGGTATTTTGCCATAACTCTTGTTAAAATTATAATTACTTGATGAAATATTGTCGAGTGGAGCAAAGCAAGCACAAGTTGTGGCAAGCGAAACTCTAAAAAGAGCAACAAAAGCACTTGGATTGAATTAAAAAATAAAACGAACTTTATACTTGAGAGTTGTTCTCTTTCAAGGTTCGTTTTATTCTTGCTTGGTGCGGATGAAGGGACTTGAACCCCCACGGTTGCCCACAGGATCCTAAGTCCTGCGCGTCTGCCAATTTCGCCACATCCGCATAATTGACTCAAGTATGTTAACAAAATTTTATTTTTTTGTCAACCCTTCAACATAAGAATTTAAATTTGTTATCGGCTATTTATAGATTTGCGATATTGACTATTTATGCTACAATATTTAAAAGGAGACGACATGGCATACTTTAATGGAACAAGAGCAAATTTGCCCATCAAACAATTTAAAACTGAATTATCAAAAGATGGTTATGTTTATGCGACAACAAGCAGGCTGGTTGCACTTACATACATTGCAAGAGTTATCCCAAATATGTTCACATCGCAAAAAGGCAAAGAGATTTTCATTGAACCAATTCCAAATTTTTTTGAAAAAACGACTAAAGGTGTCAGTGGCTATTTGTACACTTTAGAAGAGGAAGAGGGCTTTGAAGAATTTTTGCAAGGAAAACGTTGTGGACATCAAAATGTTGTTAGAATAAAAAAAGATGTAGATGTTAAAAGTGTAGAGCATATAAAAGATATTTATGAAGAATTGCAAAAATACATAGAAAATGGAGAGCTTGAAATTTTGCGTTTTGAAACACTAAGTAGTGAGTTTGTCACAAATCTTCAAAAAATGCTGATATATTCTGCAAATAATCCACATAGAGAGATAGATGACTCAATAAATAGATTTTATGACATAGAAAAATATTTTAATGGCAAACCTTAATTTGGGGAGTATGTTTTTTTATGAAAATTGTTAAGGTAAAAAATGAGAATAAAAGAAAATATATGAACTTATTACTTTTGGCCGATGAGTCGGAAATTATGGTCAACAAGTATATTGAAAATGGAAGTATGTACATACTTTATGACCATGGAGTAAAGGTGAAATTTTAGTATTGGATGTTGGTAATAAAGTTTTGGAGATTAAAAATCTTGCTGTGTTGCCTGAATATCAAAAAAAAGGCTACGGCCGTATGTTGATTGATTTCGTGTGCCAAAAATACAAGAATTCATTCAAAGAATTACAAGTGGGTACTGGTGATAGTTTACTTACCATTCCTTTTTATGAAAAATGTGGTTTTGTAAGATCACATATAATAAAAAATTTCTTTATAGACAATTATGACCATCCAATAATAGAAAATGGTACAAGACTTATAGATATGGTTTATTTAAAAAAACAATTATAAAATATAAAAGTGAAAGGTAAAAAAATATTTATTTTACATACAATTTGACAAAGCCCATTCAATATTGTAATATTCAATGAGGCTTAATATGGAACTTATAACTGAAAAATTAAATAATATTTTTTTAAAGGCATTTCGTGATGCGGGATATGATGAACAGGATATAAAGGTGGGTGAATGCGCTATAGAAAAGTTCGGTGACTTCTCTTGCCAATCACCACTTTTTCTTGCAAAAAAATATTATAAAGCACCTTTAATTATCGCCAACGATGTACTTTCACATTTGCCACAAAATGAAATTATTAAGGATGCAACTGTGGCCAGCCCTGGCTACATAAATTTTTTTGTTGATGACAAATATCTGGCAAAATATTTGCAGGAATATTTGTTTGATGTAGACAAAGCAAGAAAGGCAACGGGTAAAAAGATGCTCATTGACTATGGTGGAGCAAATTGTGCAAAGCCACTACACGTTGGACACCTTCGCTCCGCCGACATTGGTGAGAGTATCAAAAGAATAAGGAAATATATGGGTGATGAGTGCATAGCAGATGTTCATCTTGGAGATTGGGGGCTTCAAATGGGCATGGTTATTTATGCTGTGTGGGAAAAACATCCTGACCTTGTGTATTTTGACCAAGAATACACTGGAGAATATCCAACCCAACCTCCTTTTAGCATGGAGGAGCTAAAAGTCATGTATCCCGACATCAGCAAAAGGTCAAAAGAAGATGAAAATTTGCACGAAAAAGTCCAACAAATAACATATGAATTGCAGCAAGGCAGGCGTGGATATGTTGCACTTTGGCGACATATAATAAATGCGTCAAAAAAACTTATTAAACAAGACTATGACAAACTCAATGCACATTTTGATCTTTGGCTTGGCGAAAGTGATAGCAAGGTATATCAAGATGAGGTTATAGACTATGTCATAAAAAATGGTTATTCGCGTAAAAGCGATGGAGCAACAATTGTCGATATATCTTTACCTGAAGATAAAGCGACAATCCCACCATTTATGCTTTTAAATTCCGCCGGATCAGCACTTTACAGCACGACAGAACTTGCCACCATTGTTCAACGTGAAAGAGAACATAATGTAGATGAAATCATGTATGTAGTGGACAACCGTCAAGAGTTGCACTTTGTGCAGGCTTTTAGATGTGTTAAAAAAATAAATATACTCAAAAAGGATATCGTTTTGCAGTTTGTCGGTTTTGGAACCATGAATGGTCCTGATGGCAAGCCATACAAAACTCGTGATGGCAAGGCAATGGGGCTTGATGAACTTATGGGCATGGTCAAAAGCAAAGCACTTGAAAAAGTGAGAGAATCTAGACCAGATTACAGTCAACACGAAATTGAAAATATTTCAGACGTTGTGGCATTATCTGCTCTTAAGTTTGCAGATCTTAGTGTCCTTAGGACAAAAGATCTTATGTTCGATGTTGATAAGTTTTGTTCCTTTGAGGGAAAGACTGGTCCATATATTTTGTATACAATCACCAGAGCAAATTCCATACTTGCAAAGGTAGAAAAACCAAGTGGAGATTTTTGCCTCCTAGACGAGGATAGAAAACTTGCATTGTGTTTGATTAAATTCACAGATTCCATAAAACAGGCATATGAAAAATCCGCACCATCATATCTGTGTGATTATGCTTATAATTTGGCAAATGAATTCAATACATTTTACGGAAAATCTAGCATAATATATGAAACAAATGAAACAAAAAAATATTCAAAAATAATGCTCACAAATTACACAAAAAATATGTTGAAAAAATGTATGGAATTACTTGCAATAAACACACTGGAAAAAATGTAAAATTATTGGAGAAAAAAAATGACTAACTCAAAAAAAATTTGTGCAATATTTTTGGTATATAGACGAAAATTTAAACAGCTTAATGAAGAAATTAATTTGGCATTAAAACCATATAAAATAACAGTTCAACATGCTGTTTATCTTATTGCATTAAAGGCGCAAGGCGCTTTGACCATAAAAGATTTAAATGCCTATGTAGACAATGACAAAGCAATTACAACAAGAGTAATAAAAACTTTAAAAAGACATGATTATGTTGAAAAAATAGGCAGTAAAATAAAAAAATATAAAATTGCAATTACGGCTGACGGCGAAAAGGTATTTAAAGTTATTTTAAATGTAATAAATAAATTTAAAAAATCGCAATTAAATGTT
Source organism: uncultured Clostridia bacterium (assembly GCA_944383375.1). Lineage (GTDB taxonomy): Bacteria > Bacillota > Clostridia > Christensenellales > UBA1242 > UBA5893. The sequence goes on from CALWPG010000002.1 coordinate 74,044, forward strand.
ATTACTCAGGAAGAATTAACTTTGCTTGCCGGCATTGCTGAAAAATTAAATTAGGAGGAAAAGTTATGGGGTTTTTAAATGGTTTTTTAAGAACACTTGGCTTTGAGGGAGATAAAAAGAAAACACCACCAAAAGAAAATGATCAACAAAAACAAAAAATGCAATCTACTCAGGCACAGTATGATTTAAAAAATTTAAAAGAGAAGCCTGTGCTGTATGAGCCTAAATCGCAAAGCGAAGTGCAAACACTTGTTGATAAATTTAAAAATGGGGAAGATATACTTGTCGATTTAAAAAATATGGAACCAAAAGAACGCACAAGAGCACTTGATTTTTTCTCTGGCGCAACCTATGCATTGTCTGGAAAAATAAAGCAAAGTGATACAACAACCTATTTCTTTTGTCATTTGGAGTTGGAATGAAGTTTTTGAACAAACCGTTTTTCTATAAAATTCGATATGGAATAATCACGACACTTGTTGTGGTTGTGTGTTTGTTTTGGGATTTGTTTACAAAAATTATAACTGATGGATTTGATATAATAGTTATTGATGGATTTTTATGGTTTTCATCAATTCACAACACAGGTGCTGCTTATGGTATATTAAGTGGGCAAACTACACTTTTGATAGTTTTGTCGTGCGTGATGATCGTGCTTATTTTATTGTATAATTATTTTCACAAAAACAAGAGTATTTTTTACACCATCACCATGGGCTTGATTCTTGGTGGTGCAATTGGAAATTTGATAGATAGAATTTTCTTGGGCTATGTGAGAGATTTCATTAAATTCAGCTTTTTCAGCTTCACTTTTAACCTGGCTGATGCTTTTTTGACTGTAGGGGTTGTCATGTTTGTTATTTATCTGTTGTTTTTTGACGGTCTGTTTAAATCAAAAAAACGTCGTGGTGGTGGATATGACGGTAGAAGTTGACAAAAAAAATGTGAGGCTTGATGTTTTTTTGCAAAGTAAAATTGATGACTATACTCGATCACACATACAAAAGATGATTGACTGTGATCTTGTCAAAGTAAATGGCACAGTTGCAAAAAAATGTGGGCAAAAGCTCAAAAGTGGTGATGTAATCGAATATGAGTTATTGCCTATCAAAAAGCTTAGCACTAAAGCAGAAGACATCGACCTTGACATTGTGTATGAGGACAAAGATTTGCTTGTAATAAATAAACCTCAGGGGCTTGTAGTGCATCCGGCAAGTGGCAGTGAAAGTCATACGCTTGTCAATGCACTTATGTACCATGTGCACGACTTAAGCTCAATCAATGGAGTAATTCGTCCTGGCATTGTGCATAGACTTGACAAAAATACCTCTGGACTGTTGGTCGTGGCAAAAAATGACAAGGCACATTTGTGTCTTTCAAAACAAATTCAAGAAAAGACTTGCAAAAGATGTTACATTGCACTTTGCGATGGCAATTTCAAAGAGGACCAAGGCACAATAGTTACTCACATAGCACGAAGCAAAAAAGATAGAAAAAAAATGGCAGTGTGTGATGACAATGAGGGCAAACTCGCAATAACAAATTATCGTGTGGTTGAAAGGTACCAAGATTATACACTGGTTGAATTTGAATTGAAAACTGGCAGAACACATCAGATAAGGGTACATGCAAGTTATATTCATCATCCCATAGTCGGTGACGATGTATATGGCAAAAAATCCAAGTTTAAACTTTCCGGGCAACTTCTTCATGCCTACAAAATAGAATTTCATCAGCCATCCACAGATGAATTGATTTGTGTCACATGTGATTTGCCTCAGTATTTTAAAGATGTACTGCAAATTTTGGAAAATAAAAAAAACAGTTGCAAAATTTAAGTAAAGTAAATATACTATATGACGTAGATTTATAAAGGAGATAATTATGAAAAAGTTTATGAATATGCTTGCCTTCATTGGTATTGTGGTTGTTGCTGTTGCATTGCTTATTGCAAAAATTCTTGCATTGGTCAATGTAAGTGCAGGTGCAGTTACAGCATTGCAAATGGTTGGTGAATGTATCGCTTACATAGTCACAATGGTTTATGCATTCTACTTTGTCAAGAACAAACGCAATGTTTGGTGGTGGGTTGCATATGTCGCTGCCGTTGTAGTCGTGGTTTTACTTGTCATTTTGCGTTAATAGATGGAGTGGCAAAAAGGCACAAGTGGCGAGCTTGTGCCTTTGTTTTTAAAAGTGAAAATATAACAAAGTTAGACAAATTGTCCATGTTAAATATCATCTTTATGTGCTAAAATATTTTGGTGTAAAATTTTGGAATATTTGCACACTGTGATATAATCGACCTGGAAAACATTAAGGAGAAAATATAAAATGTACAAAATTAAAAAATTAGAAAATAACAAATATCAAATTACAATCAGTGCAGACAAACAAACATGGGAGAAATATGTTGATCATGCATATGAAGAAAACAAAGAAAAATTTAATATTGAAGGTTTCAGAAAGGGCAAAGCACCAAGAGCTATAATTGAAAAAAATTATGGTGCATCAGTTTTTTATGATGATGCACTTGATCATCTTTTTGCCCACGAGTATTCAGAAGCACTCGCAAGTGAAAAAGATATTGAGCCAGTTTCAAATCCAGAGATAAAGATAGACAAGTTTGATGAAGATGGCATTGTCCTTATCGCTGAAGTTCAGTCGATGCCAGATGTAAAACTTGGTGCTTACAAAGGCCTCACCATTGAAAAAGCAAAAGGTGAAGTTAGCGAAAAAGATGTTGAAAAAGAATTAGAGCAGGCGCGTGAACGTCAAGCAAGATATGTTGAGGTTGACAGAGAGGCAAAAGAAGGTGACTATGTGGTAATCGACTTCACAGGATACACCGATAATAAAGCTTTTGATGGTGGTGCAGCACAGGACTATAGGTTGAAATTGGGTTCTCACACCTTCATTGAGGGCTTTGAGGATCAACTTGTTGGTCTTAAAAAAGATGACAAAAAGGATGTAAAAGTCACATTCCCAGTTGATTATTTTAGTGATGAACTTAAAGGCAAGGATGCAATTTTTGATGTCACAGTGAAAAAAGTTGAAGAGAAAACTCTTCCACCTCTAGATGATGAATTTGCATCAAATATATCTGAGTTTGAAACTTTGGCAGAGTACAAGGCGGATATAAAGAAACATTTGGAAGAAAATTTGCAAGCAAGGCTTAAACGCGAAGATGAAAACAAAATCATTGAAACTATAGTTGCTTCAAGTGAAGTTGAGATACCAGATGTTCTTGTCGAACGCCAGTTGGATAGCTTCATCGACGATTTTTCAATGAGACTTAGTTATCAAGGCTTTAAACTCGATGATTACCTAAAACAAGCCAACATAAGCCTAGAAGACTTAAGAAATGAAAGAAGAGAACAAGCTAAAGAAGTTGTAAAAACCAGACTTGTTTTGGAGGCAATTGTAAAACAAGAAAATCTTGATGTCACCGATGCTGAGCTTGATGAAAAATTAACTGAAACAGCTCAAAAATATGGCAAGACATTGGAAGAATACAAGAAAAATCTTGGCGACAGAAATATTGCTTACATTCAAAATGATATACTCATGACCAAACTTATAACATTACTTACAAATGGAAACACTTTAAAATAATAGTAAAAGGAGAAATTATGCTTATACCTATGGTAATTGACCAAACCAGCCGTGGTGAAAGGTCATATGACATCTACTCAAGACTTTTGGAAGATAGGATAATATTTGTGACAGGTGAGATAAATGATGACACTGCAAATGTGGTTGTAGCTCAACTTATTTACCTTGAGGGCAAAGATCCTAAAAAAGATATTTCAATGTATATAAACAGTCCCGGTGGTTCAATTTCTGCCGGAATGGCAATTCTTGATACCATGAAATACATCAGTTGTGATGTTAGCACAATTTGCATTGGCTGTTGTGCCTCCATGGGTGCTGTGCTTCTTGCAAGTGGAACAAAGGGCAAACGTTTTGCTCTTCCAAATAGCGATATCATGATCCATCAGCCACTTGGCTATGGTATTCAAGGTCAGGCTAGTGACATTGAAATTGCTTCAAAACGTATAATGAAAAATAAGATGACAATAAATCAAATGCTTAGTGACTTCACTGGTCAGCCAGTTGAAAAAATTCAGCAGGACACTGATAGAGATAATTTTATGACAGCCAGTGAAGCAATGGAGTATGGACTTATAGATAAGGTAATTGATAAAAGACAAGTAGAAATCAAATAGGAGGGGAAAATGAAAGATAACGAAGATATGATTTGCTCATTTTGTGGGAAATCTCAACGTGTTGCAAAAAAACTCATAGCAAATCCAACTGGTGATTGTTATATCTGTGATGAGTGTGTTGAAATTTGCCGTGACATAATCAAAGATTCTGTAACAAGCAGTGATTTTGAACCTATTGATTTGCCAGCACCGCACGAAATCAAAGCCGCTTTGGACCAATACATCGTTGGTCAAGAAGATGCAAAAAAGGTACTTTCGGTGGCAGTATACAACCACTACAAACGCATAAATTATCTATCCGACCAAAAAAATGTTAAAAATGATGACTACGTTGAACTTGAAAAATCAAACATATTGATGGTTGGACCAACAGGCTGTGGCAAGACACTGCTCGCAAAAACTCTTGCAAAGATACTAAAAGTTCCTTTTGCAACTGCAGATGCCACAACATTGACTCAGGCAGGATATGTTGGTGAGGACGTTGAAAATATTCTTTTAAAACTCATACAAAATGCAGACTACGACATAAAAAAAGCAGAAAGAGGCATTGTGTATGTCGATGAAATAGACAAAATTGCAAAAAAGAGTGAAAATGTTTCCATCACACGTGATGTTTCTGGTGAAGGCGTGCAGCAGGCATTACTGAAGATAATTGAAAGTACTGTTGCATCTGTTCCACCACAAGGAGGAAGGAAGCATCCACAACAAGAAAACATTCAAATAGACACATCAAACATATTGTTTATATGTGGAGGTGCCTTTGTGGGACTAGATAAAGTTGTTGAGTCCAGACTCAATCAGTCTTCGCTTGGGTTCAATGCAAATGTGACAAAATTTTCAGAAGATTCATCAAAACTGATACAAAATCTTCAGCCACAGGACTTGATTCAGTATGGACTTATTCCAGAATTTGTCGGGAGGCTTCCTGTTGTTGTTGGACTCAGTGACCTTAATGAACAGGCACTTGTTGAGATCATGACAAAACCAAAAAATGCAATAATCAAACAGTACAAAAAACTTTTTGATATTGAACATATTGATCTTGAAATCAAACCTGCGGCAATCAGAGCTGTGTCTAAAAAAGCGCTTGAACTCAAAACTGGTGCCAGAGGACTTAGAACAATTCTTGAAGGCAAGATGCTTGATCTTATGTATAACGTTCCTGATGACAAAAAGATTACAAAAATCATCATAGACGAAGATTGTATAACAAAAAACGCGAAACCTACAATAATCCGCGAAGAAGAGCAGCCAGAAAAAAAAGTCGTAGGTCAGGAGTAAATATTAAAAAAACCGAGCTAAACTCGGTTTTTTTATGCTTCTTCATTTAATTTTTTAAGTACGAAATCAAGATCAAGTCCATGTGCTGCACAAGCTTCTTCCAATGTTTCCATTTGGCTTAATGGGCAGGTGAAACAGTGCATGCCAAATCCAGCCAAAACATCCAAAAGGTCTTCATTGTAGTTTGCAACATCCATAATAGTCCAATCTTTGGTTATTTGTTCCATATAGTTCTCCTTTTACTAATTTAAATTTCCAACTTTGTTCGAAATGATATGATTTTTAACTTATTGTCTCATCTAAATATGTCGCCATGTTGTCGGCAATGTGGAGCATAAAAGCATGTGGAAATTTATAATATATATCACTTAAACTCACCCCACCTTTGGCACGCATGTCATACTCGCCCATATGCCAATTTATACACATTGCCTCTTCGCGTGTAAGGCGCATGAAGCCATTCACAATATAAACCGACTTCTCGCCATGACCATATGGGAGTTTGTCGTTTGTGGTGAAGTAAGGCACTTGCACCCAAATACCATTTTGTTTGACATTTTTGTAGTCTTGAACATATGTATCAACTTTACATAAATCATGAAACAGGGCAACAATTGTTGCACTTTCAAGTGAAAAATGCTGCTGCCACTCCTCGCTATACTCTGATTTTAAAATTTTGACAAATCTTTCAAACACGTTTAAACTATGTTTGCACAATCCACCCGAGTAGTTGGAGTGATATCTTGTTGAGGCAGGAGCAGTGAAAAAGTCCGTCTTTTGCAAGTAGTCAAGTAGTGCGTCCAACCCCTCTCTTTTTATGTTGGTTTTTGCCAAATCTAAAAATATATTTTTATTTTCTTGGATAATATCATCCATTTCTTTGCTCCTTTGTTTTATTATGTTACCATAAATTTAATCACATCACAACATTACAACATAAAATGATACATATGAATGACAATGAAATTGAACAAATAATAGGTCTAGCAACGGTATTTTCAACCACACTTTCAAAAAATTGTAGCAGAGAAGAACTTGTGCAATACAGAGTGTTTTTTCAAACCGTTACCAATAATTTAAACTCAATATTGTCCTCAAAAAAGTGAAACTTATCTATCTATTTTTTCAGTCTTAAGTCGCTGTTTTCAACATTAAGTACGAGCGAACTGGTTTGGCATAACAACCTTGAAAACACTCTATCGCCGTAGTAATCTTGAATTTGCTTTGGGGATAGGTTAGTGGAAATAACTGTTTTTTTGTTGTTTCTCATTCTTTCTGAAATGACATTATACATCCCCTCCACGGTAACATTTTTAAGCAATGGTTCTGTTCCCAAATCATCAATAAATAAGTAATCTGGTTCAAGCAAAAGCGCAATGTTGTCAGCTTTTGTTTCATCAAATGTCGTGTGGTATTTAAGTAAATTTTGGTTCATCTCAAAAGCAGAGGTGAAATACACGATGCTTTCACTTTCTATCAATTTGTTAGCCATGCACTGCATCAAATATGTTTTTCCGGCACCCGTTTTTCCTATGAGCAGGACATTTAAGTAGCCGTTATCTTTCTTACACCAATTTTCAAGAAGTACATATAGTTTTTTTGTTTTTTGTGCATCATCAAAGATATTAAAATCACAACTTTTGAAATTGTTATTTCTTACTTTTGCGAGGCCACTTTTTTCATAAAGTATATTATTTATTTCATGTTTTAGACATGAACAGATCAAGCCATTTACATAACCTGTGTCATCACACTTTGTGCAGGTATAATGAGGTGAGATTGCCTTTGGCTCAATACCAATTTGATTTAATATTTTTTCTTGTTTACTATAAAGTTTTGGCAAATCATACGCAAGTGGTTGCCCATAGACCTCTGCCTTTGCATTTTCCATTTCAGCCTGTTTAATTTGTCTAAAATTTTCTTTAAATTCATCATTTTGCATTGCTTTTTCAAAAAAAGTGTAGGCAAGGTTGTCAGCTTCTTGATGTTTTTCTTTGATTTTTTGCAATGCTGATTGGACAATTTGTTTGTTTAACATATTTATATCTCCACTTCATCAAGATTGGTAAACAAAGAGTTGATTTCTTGTATCGTGTACTCTCGGTTGTCGTAATTTCTCGTAGTTTTTTTATTTGAAATATTTTTTGGCGCATGCTCCTTTGCATCTTTAACCGTCTTTACTCCATCTTCATGCCAAGAGCAAATAAGCTTATTTGCATAAGATATTGCCTTTGGTTTGCCTTTTGCAAGTTCACATGCAAGGTCCAAAAGTTCATCACTTATGCCCATTTGCATCCAATTTTTATAGAATTCTCGGTCTATGTTGTTGACATTTCGATCAGTGCCAAGTTTTATCAATATTTCTTTGATTTTATTTTCAGTGTCCAAGACATCGTTGAAATAACTGTTTAGTGCATCTACTGTGACAATTCCAAGTTTGAAAAATTTTAATATTTGCTTGTCCATATATTCCAGTGTTCGCACGGAGTTTTTAAAGCAATATGTGCTGATTTGCAAAAGTGCTTCATCCTCAAATCCCATAACTTTCCAAGTGCTTATGTAGTTCTCCACCACGGGTTCAACGTTTTCGTAATATACACCCAAATTTCTGCAAATATTTTTTGCGAGTTCAAATAGCTTTTGTTTGTTCAATTCATACTGTTCCACATCTTCAATGGTGAAAAGGTGCATGGAATAATACTTTTCCAAAATGGTGTCAAGATACTTGAAATTCACACTAGTTTTTGATTTTTTTTGTGTTTTTGCCACAAAGATAATAAGGTTTGGCAAAAATCCCATATTTTTCCATTTTGTATACAAGTCCTTTTCGAAAGGATCAATTGTTCTTTTAATACCCATAGCCCGAGCGATCAGCGACAAATCTTCGCTGTCTTTTGAATATCCAAGAAGTTTTTCTTCAACACCCTTTGATGTTGTGACTCCCTCATTTGCCCAGTTTTTTGCAACTGTAAGAATGTATGCGTAACCAACATTATCGCCCTTAAGGTCGACACAGTACTTGATTATCATAAGCATCGCCGTTGGCTCAATTTTCAAACTCTCCATGACAGCATAGTACTCATAATATTCATTTGGAGTAATCATCCTTCCACCAATGATTTCTTGTGCTTGGAGATTGAAGGAATTGTATTTTCCGTCCTTTATCTTTGGGTGCTTGTATGTAGCATTTTTTATTGGCAAATATCTAACTTCAAATGGGATGGTGTCAAGAATTTGCACCAGTCCTTTGTCTTGCCAATAGACAAAAGCACTTTCAATGTCCTCTTCGCTCATACCAAGAGTTTTGCTAAACTCTTTAATGGTGTTGTGCATTGGGTTGCTTACACTGCAAGCCAAAAGCCCATATAGATAAACCTTGACACACTCCGAAGGCGCAGATGGCATAAAAGAAGTGATAAACAAATTGTCTATCTGTGTGTACTGTTCAGCAATAAGTTGTGATGAAAAACTGCAAAAACTCATAATTTCCTCTAAAGGCAACTATAACACAAAAAACAAAAATTATCAACCATATCATAGTTTTGTTTTTATCGGCATAATTTTATTTTGGTGAGGTATTATGAAAAAAATAGCTTTTGCATTAATTTTTGTATTTGGTCTTTTCGCATTTTCCGGATGTAGTGATGCTTTTGAATTCAAGCAGGATTTGACAAACTATGCCATGGAAATAGAATATAACGATGAGGACAAGACCTTGTCTGTTAGGCAAACGACAGACTATGTCAACAGCAGTGATAACACTTTGGATGTTGTCAAATTCCACCTTTATGCTAACGCTTTCCGTGAGGGTGCAAAGGCAAAAGTTGTCAGTGTGCAAAATGAGGAAATTGCATATCCAAATGGTAAAAGTTTTGGAAATATTGAAATAAACAGCGTAAGTTTAAGTGAAAAAGAGGCCCAGTATAGCATTGAAGGCGAGGATGAAAACATAATTTGCGTAACCTTGGCTGAGAGTTTATATCCTAATGAAAGTGTGATAATAACTTTTTCTTACACCGTTACACTTGCAAACATCAACCATCGCTTGGGATATGGCGAAAATGCCATCAATCTATGCAATTTTTACCCAATAGCTTGTATGTATGAAGATGGAGATTTTGTCTGTGACCTATACAATTCAAACGGCGATCCATTCTACAGCGATGTGGCAGATTATAATGTTGAGATATCCTATCCAAACTCCTTTGTCTTGGCAAGTACTGGCAACATAGTGTCACAACAAGGTGATGACATTACAACCACAAACATAACAGCCCAATGTGTAAGAGATTTTGGCATGGTACTTTCTCAAAAATTTGAACAAAAAAGTAAAGTCTATGACCAAAGAATTACGTTAAACTATTATTATTACGACGATGAAAACAGTGACCAAACACTTAATTTAATTGAACAAGCCATGCAATTTTTTGAAACTAACATAGGCAAATATCCATACTCACAGGTCAGTGTAGTGGAAACAAACTTTGTGCATGGTGGCATGGAGTATCCAAACATCGTGCTTATATCAGACCAAGTTGCAGATTATGAAACCTACACCTTATGCATTGTTCATGAACTATGCCATCAGTGGTGGTATTCAGTTGTTGGAAACAACCAGTTTGACTATGGTTGGATTGATGAAGGACTTACTGAATTTTGCACAGTTTACTTTTTTGAAAAAAATCCAGAGTACAATAGGACAATGAAAGACATGATTGCCAGCGCAACCCAAAGTTATGTTACCTTTGCACGCGTTTACGAGTCTGTTCAGGGCGAAGCGGACACCAGCATGAATAGAGCGTTGGATCAATTTTCAACGGAGCCAGAGTATGTCTACAACACCTATGTCAAAGGTACACTCATGTTCTCAAGCATATATGACATCATTGGCGAAAAAGCATTTGTAAAAGCTTTGAAATGCTACTACGAACACAATCTCTACGGCATAGCCACACCTACAATTGTCATACAGTGCTTTTCAAATGGCAGTGGAAGAAATTTGCGCCCCATATTTGAAAGCTATCTAGAAGGCAAGGTAGTCATAAAATAAATTCTAATACACGGCATCAGAAGTGGAGTATTCTTCAATCAGAAATGTCCCAGGACCGTCGGCGGTCATTTCAATGTCCATATGCGTGCGAAAGACACCTGTCTTGGTTGGTACATATTTTTGCAGTTCTTTTATTAAGGCATTATATATCTTTTCAGCCAGTTCTGGCTTTGCTGAGTGAGTAAAATCTGGACGGTTTGCACCTTTTGTCCTGCCGTAGAGCGTGAAGTTGCTCACCAGCATGATTTCTCCACCGGTGTTTTGGATATTGAAGTTCATCTTGTCATTTTGATCACGAAAAACCCTAAGTTTAACTATCTTTTGTGCAAAGTGGGGCACCATTTCCAATGTGTCGGTTTCATGGACTCCAAAAAGCACCAAAAAACCACCATCGATATGGCTAAAAAGTTTGCCTTCACTGTAAAGAGTGCAATTTTTAACTTTTTCAACAATTGCTCTCATTTCATATCTCCTGAATCAAAACTATTTGGCAGGAGATTTTTTAATTTGCACACTTTAAAATCGTTTTCATCTTTTGCCAAAACGATTTCTATGTCGCCGAACTCAGACAAAACTTGTCTGCAAATTCCACAGGGTGGAGTATAGTCACCACCGCTTGAAATTATGGCAAGACAAGCAAAGTCTCTTTCGCCTTGAGATATTGCACAAGATATAGCACTGCGCTCAGCACAAATGGCGGCGCCAAAACTTGCATTTTCAATGTTTGTGCCAACAAAATATTTCCCATTTTTTGTCAAAACACATGCACCAACTTTAAAATTGGAATATGGGGAATAGGAATTTATCATGCAGGATTTTGCCAATTCAATCATTTTTTTATAATCTATCATACCTAGTATTTTACACTACCAACCATTTTTTAACAACTGTTTTGTTGCAAATACTGTCATTTTGAGTGGGTTTGCCACATCAAAACATTTGCCAAACTTGCAATTTTATGTAATAATGTAGTCTGACAAAAAATTTATACAAACAGGAGCAAAAAATGATTGACACAACACTTTTTCAAACACTCAAAAAAAGAGGACTATTATATCAATGCACCGACGAAGAAGCACTAAAAAAACTTCTTGAAAGTGGCAATCAAGTCACACTTTATGAAGGTACCGATCCAACAGCAGATAGCTTGCACATAGGACACTGTGTGCCTTATTGTATTCTTAGGCGCTTTCAAAAAGCTGGGCACAAAGTTATACTTTTAATGGGTGGTGCTACTGCACAAATCGGTGACCCAAGTGGGAAAAGTGAACTAAGAAAAGTCATGGATGGTGAGACAATCAACAGTAACATTGAAAAGATAAAAAACTCCCTAAAAATATTTTTGGATTTTGACGGAGAAAATCCAGCAATAATAGTCAACAATGCCGATTGGTTTAATAAAATCAGTTACACAGACTTCATGCGTGAAGTTGGCATACATTTCAATGTCAACAAAATGCTTTCGAGTGAAATTTACGATAATAGAATAAAAGAAGGTGGACTTACATTTTTCGAAATGGGTTACATGCCAATGCAGGCATATGACTTTATTGAGCTTAATCGAAAATATGGTTGCACGCTTCAGTATGGTGGTGGTGATCAGTGGGCCAACATCGTGGCAGGGGTTGAACTTCAACGAAAACTCAATTTCCAAAACAAAACTGACATCAACCTAATTGGTGCAACAAATCCACTCCTTTTAACTCCAGACGGCAAAAAAATGGGCAAAACTGAAAAAGGTGCAATTTGGATAGACCGTGACAAAATTTCTGCCTATGATTTCTATCAAGGTGTTTATCAAACCCCTGATGAATGCACGCGTATGATGTTTGCACTTTTCACCGATGTGGATATGGATGAAGTTGACAAACTGATTTTTGAAGATATTGTAAATGCAAAGAAAGTCATGGCGTATGAAATAACAAAGTTTGTTCGCGGAGAGGCCGATGCAATCGAGGCACAAAACGCAACAAAGGCACTTTTTGAAAACAATGGAAACATGGACAATGTTCCTACATTCAAAGTAGAAAAATCTGATCTTGAAAATGGCATAGACATTGCTTCACTTTTCTCGATGTGTGGTCTTTGCTCCTCAAAAGGTGAGGCAAGGCGACTTTGTGTGCAAGGTGGCATTGTTGTGAACGACAAAAAGATTTTGGATCCAACGACATTACTCACAACAAAAGATCTTTTGACTGATGGCTACTTGTTGCTTAAAAAAGGCAAGAAAAATTTTATGAAGATTGAAATAAAATGAAACTTTTAGAAATTCAAAAATCAAAATTTATAGGTTATGCTTATCGCGTGGATGATGTAAAAAATATTGAAGAAATTTTGTTACAGCAAAAAAAAGAACATAAAAAAGCCACGCACATATGCTATGCCTATAAAATAGACAGTGGTATGGAGATTGTAAAGTTTTCCGACGATGGCGAACCACAGGGCACTGCTGGCAGGCCCATGCTTTCTGTCATAGAAAAAAAGAAATTAAACAACGTTTTGGTGGTTGTGGTTAGATATTTTGGTGGAATAAAACTTGGCGCTAATGGACTTGTTCGTGCTTACACCAAAGCGGCTAGTTTGGCACTAGGAGAGTTATGAAAATAACAAAAATGGAGAGAAAAGGCAAAAGTGAAGTCTACAAAATTTTTGTTGATGATAATTTTTTTTGTCTTTTGACTGCTGAAACCATAGTCAAAAACAAGCTAAAAACAGGACAGGATGTTGACGAAAGTTATCTTTATGAAATAAAAAAACAAAGTAACAAGCTCCTGTCCAGAGAACTAGCTTTAAAGTATGTTGAAAAGGGGCTAAAAACTGAAAAACAAGTGCGTGACAATCTACTTAAAAAGGGTATGGATGAAGATGCGATTTTGGATGCAATAGACTTTTTAAAAACTTACAATTATGTCAATGACACACATTTTGCACAGCAGTATATTTTATCTAAAAAGAGCAATGGAAAAAATTATTTAAGGCAAGCACTTTTTGCCAAAGGCATTGACAAAGACATAATAGATGATGTTTTACAAAGTTATGAAACAAATGAAGAAAGACTTTTTGAACTTGCCCTAAGATTTATAAAAAACAAGCCTAAAGATGAAAAGTTAAAGCAGAAAACCTACAGGCACATTTTGTCAAAAGGCTACAGCTATGAAGAGGCAAAAAAAACAGTGGAAAAAGTATTTGGTGAGAGCGATGATTGGAATTGATGTTTTGGAAATTGAAAGAATTAAAAATATTGCAGATGATGAAAAAAAATTAAAAAAAATATTTACAGAAAATGAAATAAAATATTTTAATAATTTCAAAAATAAATATGAACATATTTGTGGTTTTTTTTGTGCAAAAGAAGCGATAATTAAAGCCGTTGATATCGAAAGCGAAATATCTTTTTTGGATATAGAAATTTGTCACAAAAACAATGGAAAACCATATGCAAAATTTGGCACAAAATTTAATTATTTAAATAAAAAAAATATAGATTTTTCAATTTCACATTCAAAAACAATTGCCACAGCAATTTGTTTGATTATTTAAATTTTTTGTGGCATTATGCGATTTTGAGCCAGTCTCTTCTCTTATTTTCAACCACTCGTTTTTTCTCATTTCAAACTAATCCATCCTGTCATTTCGAGCCGAAAGGCGAGAAATCTCTTTTTTTTAAGAATATATTTTTCTATTTTCAGCAACCTATGTTTAGATGTTCAAATTATGGAGATAAATTATATGGAAATAAATTACCAAAAAATTAAACAACTACTACAAAAACAAGTAGACGATTTTGAAAAGAAAAATGGCGACAAGTCATTTACTTTAAGTCAAAATGACGAGCTTGTGCATAGTATGAAAGTGAAAGGTTTATTATTTTCAAAAATTGATCTCGATAGTGAATTTGAAAATGCTGACCTTTTAGATTATTTAGGCTATGAAAGGATTTTATCGTGCAAGAAAGACCACAAATAACAAGAGGTGACATATATTTTGCAGACCTTAGTCCTGTTGTCGGCAGCGAACAGGGTGGACAAAGGCCTGTATTGGTCATTCAAAACAATGTGGGCAATAAATATTCTCCAACAATTATTGTTGCAGCAATAACAAGTCAACTTTCAAAAGCCAAAATTCCCACTCATGTGGAACTTCCTTCAAGTAAATATCACTTGCCCAAAGACAGTGTGGTGCTACTTGAGCAAATTCGAACCATCGATAAACGTAGACTGGGTGACAAAGTGTGTCAGGTGGATATGATGAAGATGAAGCAAGTGGACAAAGCAATACTTATAAGCTTAGGCTTCTACGAATAACCTTATCATTATAAGCTAAACTTTTTAAGCAACCTTTGTGTTTATTGGTAAAAGGTTGACAAAAGTATCGCATTTGTGTGATACTTTTTTTATGAACAAAAGAGATTTAATTGTAGATTATTTAACCAAACTTTTTCCAGATGCAAACTGTGAGCTAGAGGGCGAAACACCTTTTGAGTTTTTGGTATCAGTCATTCTATCAGCACAATGTACGGACAAGCGCGTAAATATGACCACTCCAGCACTTTTTGCCAAATACAACACTCCAAAGGATTTTGTTGGGGCTGAAGTTCAAGACGTTGAAAACATAATTCGACCTTGTGGTTTTTATCACAACAAGGCAAAAAACATAATTCTTTTAAGCCATGCGCTTCTCGACAGATTTGATGGGAGTGTGCCAAACACGCTAGAAGAACTCATGTCACTTCCTGGTGTTGGTATGAAAACGGCGAAAGTTGTGCTTGGATTTGTATTCAATCGCAATGTCATGGCCGTGGACACTCACGTACTTAGGGTAAGTAATAGGCTTGGAATTGTGAGTGAAAAAAATCCAGACAAGTGTTCCATTTTGTTGGAAAAATATTTTAAAAACGATGTTCAAAAACTACATCACAGACTCGTGCTTTTTGGAAGATACTATTGCAAGGCGCTTTCACCTAAGTGTGATGTGTGTGAACTTAAAGGCATTTGTAAATATTATAATGAGGTAAAAAATGTATCTAGACAGAGTAAAAATAACCATAAAAGCAGGTAATGGTGGCAATGGTGTCGTCTCATTTTATCGAAGCAAACTAACAATGAATGGTGGACCTGATGGTGGCGACGGTGGAAGAGGTGGCAGTGTTATTTTTGAAGCTGATGAATCTATGAGTACCTTGTATGATTTCTCTTTCAAAAAAAAGTTTGTCGCCACAAATGGTGAAAATGGTGGAAAAAATCGTCAAAAAGGCGCAGATGGTAAAGATGTCATAATCAAAGTACCTGTGGGCACCGTACTTTTGGATCCTGCTACGGAAAAAGTTGTGTATGACCTCACTGAAAACAAAGAGAGATTTGTTGCACTTCGTGGTGGAAGTGGTGGTCATGGAAATGATTATTTCAAAACTTCAACTCGTCAGGCTCCAAAGTTTTCTCAGACTGGTGAAGTTACAAAAGAAAAACAAATAATTTTGGAACTAAAAAGCATTGCCGATGTTGGGCTTGTTGGATATCCAAATGTTGGCAAAAGCACTTTGCTTTCTGTAATATCAAACGCAAAAGCCAAAATTGGTAACTATCATTTTACAACAATATATCCAAATCTTGGTGTTGTATCTCACAAGGGCGGGAATTTTGTTGTTGCTGATATTCCTGGACTTATTGAAGGTGCAAGTGAGGGCGCTGGACTTGGTCATTATTTCCTTAAACACATAGAACGTGTCAGGGCAATTGTACACATTGTAGACATCGCTGGAAGTGAAGGCAGAGACCCTTATGAAGATTATTTAAAAATAAATACTGAACTTAAAAAATACAGCGAGAAACTTTCAAATTTAAATCAAATCGTGGCGCTTAACAAAATTGATTTGCTTTCAAAAGAAGAGCTTGACCAAAAAGTCAGTGATTTTGAAAAAAAGATTGGCCAAACAGTTTTTCCAATCAGTGCTGTTACTCATCAAGGCATAGATGCCCTTTTGGATAAGATATATGCCGTGATTTCTCGTATACCTAAGCCAGCACCACTAGACATTGAAGTTGAAGATTTTGATGTGCGTGACAAACAATCTTTGGAGGTCGTAAAGATCGATGATGACACCTATGAAGTCAAGGGTGGCCTTGTGGATAATATGATCCGAGGCATTGTTCTTGATGATCAAGCATCGTTTGCATATTTCCAAAGTGCACTCAAAAAATTTGGTATAATTGACTTGCTTTTGTCCAATGGTTTAAAAGATGGTGATACAGTCATAATTAAAGATATTTCTTTTGAATACAACCAATAAAAAGTTGAAATTATTGTCAAAGCTAAACCTTTTTTCATATTATACTTTGTGGAAAATATTTTAGATATCAAGAACATACAAACAAATGTACCATTGTCAAATTACACAACAATGCGTGTGGGTGGCATGGCGCATTTTTTTGTTCAACCAACAAAAATAAAATACATGGTTAAAATTATTAAATTTTGTTTAAAAAATAAAATTAAATATTATATTTTAGGTAATGGTAGCAATGTCATTTTTTCGGACAAAGGTTTTGACGGACTTGTCATTTGTACAAAAAAATTAAATAAAATAAAAATAAAAAAAAATGTCACAGCAGAATGTGGCTGTAATTTATATGCCTTAAATAAAAAGCTCATTTCTTATGGGCTTTCCGGCATGGAGTTTAGTTATGGGATACCAGGCAGTGTGGGTGGTGCAGTATGCATGAATGCCGGAGCTTATGGCGATGATATGTCAAAGGTTGTAAATAAAGTGTTGGTATTTGACGGTAAAAAAATTTTTAAATTAAATAATAAAGAAATAGATTTTTCATATCGAAATTCAAAAATAAAAAAAAATAACTTAATTGTGCTTAAAGCTTGGTTAAATTTAAAACAAAAAAATAAACTATCAGTTGAAGAAAAATGCATTGAAAATTTTAAAAAAAGGCGATTAACTCAACCTTATGAATTTCCAAATAGTGGAAGTATTTTTAAAAAAGTGGAGAATATCAGTGCCGGAAAAATAATAGATGATTTAAATCTCAAGGGCTTATCTTTTGGTGGCGCACAGATCTCAACTCTTCATGCCAATTTCATAGTAAACGCAAATAATGCCACGGCAACTGACGTTATTAAATTGATTGACACGACAAAAAAAATTGTAAAACAAGAAAAGGGAATTGACCTAGAAGAAGAGGTAATTTTTATTCCTTGAAATAAGTCACGCAAAAAGGTTTACCATTCAATTTGTTTACAGTGATTCCGTTTGCTTCACATGTTTGTTCATTTCTAAACAAACAATTTGCCTGACAATGAATGCAGCCTTTTTTTGATTCCCTGTGTGCGTGATATTTAGGTGGCTCGTTTGAAAACACTTTTTTGGAAGTGTCCTCTATATTTTTTATTTCCGAGTTTTTTTCATAGTCTGTACAAGTTACTTTATCGCCAATTAATATTTTTCTCTTGGAACAAGAAAAACCTTTGTTGTATACACAAGTTTGTTCTCTACAAATAATGTCCATAATTTTCCTTTTAACAAAAAAATTATTGACTAATTGCATATAGTTAAACTAAAATATATAAAAAAGGAGCCTAAAGATGAAAGTAATTTTGCAAAAAGACGTCAAAGGAACTGGAAAGAAAGGTGATATTGTCAATGTCGCCGATGGTTATGCAAAAAATTATCTTTTGAAAAATAATCTTGCTGTTTTGGCAAATAATTCAAATTTAAATGACACATTAAATCAAAAGGCAGCACACGCTTATCACAAAGAACAAGAAAGGCAAAGTGCAATTGATCTAGCCAAAAAGATTGATGGAAAACTTGTTGTGGTAAAAATCAAAACTGGTGAAAATGGCAAGATTTTTGGTGCAGTCACAGCCAAAGAAATTGCAGAAAGTTTAAGTGAATTGGGCTTTAGTGTGGACAAAAGAAAAATCGATTTACCTCAGCCAATCAAATTTGCAGGTGAATATAAATTAAAGGTAAAACTTTATGAAGGTGTCACGGCTGAGTTTATTGTGAGGGTACAGCCAAGTGAGAGTTTGTAACTTATCTTCGGGCAGCGATGGAAATTGTACATATGTTGAGACTGACAATGTAAAAGTTTTGGTGGATATTGGACTTTGTGCCAGCGAAGTCGCCAAGAGGCTAAAAATTTTGGGTGTTGAGCCTTCGCAGATAAATGCCATACTCTTATCTCACGAACATAACGACCACATCAAAGGTCTAGATGTTTTTGCAACCAAATACAAGACCAAAATCTATGTCCACACTCGTGGCGTCGGTGCTGTGTATATTAAGATGAGAAAACTGCCCGCAAGTCAGATATACAGTTTTGACGATTTGCCTTTTCAAATTTCTGACCTATGTGTGGACAATGTGTCTTTGCCACATGATTCTGTACATTGTAGTGGGTATATTTTGTCAAATGGTTCAAGAAAAATTAGTATAATAACAGATTTGGGGCATACTAACGATGTCATTTTAAACAAAATTAAAGGCAGTTCGTTAGTTTACCTTGAAAGTAATCATGACATAAATATGTTAAAAAGTAATCCAAATTATCCTGCAAAGCTTAAGGCAAGAATACTTGGAAAATTTGGACATCTATCCAATCTAGATTGTGCAAAGGCCATCGAATATCTGGCAAAGTCAGGCACCAAACAAATTATGCTTTCTCATATTTCAAGAAAGAATAACACGCAAAGCCTAGCTTACACCACGGTATGTGACTATTTAAAAAGTGTTGGAATAGTCGAGGGCAAAGACATAAAAATTGCAACTACAAGCATCAACATGAGCACCATTTTTAGGTTAAATTAAACAACTGCCATAAAAGGAGATTTATGAAAAAGGCAGTTGTTTTTTTGTGTTTAGCATTTGTTTTTATTCTTAGTGGATGCGTTTTTAATGCAAATATTGACACCTATCAAGATGATGTGGACATGACACCACGACAAATAAGCATATCGGAGCAAACACCTTTGGTGGATGTGATTGAACAAGTCAAGGGTGCTGTCGTTGGAATAATGGCTGTTACATCAAATGGTTACAGTATTGGAAGTGGAGTGGCGATACGTGATGGTGGGTACATTTTAACAAATCACCATGTAATTGAAAATTCAAATTCTATAACCGTGTACCTAGCTGACCAAACGACCACAAAGGCAAAACTTTTGTGGCAAGATAGTGCAATGGATTTGGCAGTGATAAAATCTGAAAAAGATTTACCATACCTTGTTTGCAGTAGTCGAGATGTATCAGTAGGTGAAGATGTAATAGCCATAGGTACCCCATTATCCTTGGATTTTAAAAACACTGTTACAAAAGGTATAATAAGTGCGAAAAATAGAACTGTTGGAGTGCAGAATTTAGGTGGATACACGACCTATATGCAAAATTTAATTCAACATGACGCGAGCATAAATTCGGGCAATAGTGGTGGACCACTGCTTAGCCTCAATGGTGAGATTTTGGGTATAAACACACTAAAGGCAAGCGATGCCGAAGGAATAGGCTTTGCCATCCCAATAAGTGTTGGCGAGACGGTGATTGAAAACCTATCAAATGATGAAGATTTTTCTCAAGGTTATTTGGGCATATTTGCTGTGGATGTTGATATGGCGAGGTTTGAAGATGACAGCATATTGCAAAAGAGTGGAGCATATGTGTATGCCGTTGACAGTAAAGTTTCATCTAGCTTAAAACGTGGTGATATCATAGTGAAAATCAATGAAAATGATATAAATGATGCACTTGATTTTAGGTTGGCTATGTATAAGATGAAAGCAAAAGACAAAGCGATATTGCAGGTTTTAAGGAATGGAGAAATTGTTGACATACAATGTGAGGCACTTGAGAAAGTGTAAGCAATTGCTTGCACTTTTTTATTTGCCCAAGTATAATATGTCTCATATGGATAAGAAAACGACTTATGATAAATATGATGCTGGTCAGACATTTTTGTATGCACTTTTTATGCCATTTTTAGTGGCAATTGCTTATATGTTCATAGTCTATATTATCGCAAGTTTGGCCGGACAAACTATGGATAATATAACTTCAAATACCATTTATCTAATATTTGCAACTCTACTTAGTCCATTGGCATTTTTGCTGATATTTTTTCTTGTAAATAAAACTTCTCGCGTGGATTACAAAACTGCACTTAATTTTAAAGCAAAACTCAACTGGAAATATTTGGTTGTGACTTTGGTTTTGTCACTGATCTGCGTATTTGGTATGTCCAACTTCGTAAATTTATTTGATGTCGTTTTATCTTTGATGGGTTTTAATGGTTCATATAGCCTTCCAATTCCGTTGGACAATTTTGGTTACCTTGTGCTAAACTTAATTTTGCTTGCAGTGCTACCTGCAATTTGTGAAGAGTTAATATTCCGTGGCATAATTTTTAATGGATTAAAACAATATGGTGACAAAAAGGCAGTTTTTCTTTCAGCATTGCTTTTTATGCTAGTTCATTCAAGTGTTGAGCAGACAATATATCCATTTTTTGTTGGTATTGTACTTGCACTTTTGTATTTGAGAACTGGGAGCATCATCTATCCGATAATATTGCATTTTACAAATAATGCTATTGTTGTTGTAATTAATTATATCTACACGCAAAATGGCACTAACTTGGGTTTTGAGCTCTCAACTTTTAACATATTATTTAGTATTGCGTTGATGTTATTAACTATATTGTGCATCGCAATTACATTTAACATAATTTTAAAAAAGGGAAATAAAGACAATATATCTAAGGAGAAACAAACGAATTCAAATGAACAAAGTCCAAACACTTTACTATACATTGGGATAATTGCTGCATGTGTTATTTGGATTTTTGATTTAATTTCTGGGTTTGTTGCATAAGATACTTAAAAGGAAAAAATATGAACAATAAGAGAAGCATAGTATTTGATACAAATTTAGTTTATTTTCTTATAATCTGCTTGTTTATCACAATCAGAATAATATCTTCAACATTTTCAATACCAACAGTTTGGGGCTATGTCCTAAATGCCGTCATTCAGCTAGGGCTGATGTTGAGTCTACCGCTTTTTTTGTTTTCCTCTCTTAGAAAGCAAAAAATAAAAACAACTCTAAATGACTATGGCTTCAAAAAAATTGGTATCAAGTCCATTATTTTATCATTGCTTGCAGGTGTTATCGTATACTTTATTACCATTTTTGTGGCAACGTTTTTTTCTGCAATATTGTCATTACTTGGCTATGAAAACACTTCTAGTGGCACTATGACCGAATATCCATTGTGGTTACTTTTTGTTGAGCTTTTGTTTACTGCTATTTTGCCAGGTATTTGTGAGGAAGTTGCACATCGCGGCATGCTTTTGCATGGTTATAAGAAAATGGGTATAAAAAAGGCTATTGTTTTATCTGGCTTTCTATTTGGGCTTATGCACCTTAATATTGAACAATTTTTCTACGCTAGCTTAATAGGAATTTTCTTTGGATTTGTCACATTTTTTACTGATAGTATATATCCTGCAATGATTATGCATTTCACAAACAACGCAATCAGCACTTTCATGGGCTATGCCTCGGTTAATAATTTACCGATTAGCAATGCACTAAATACATTTTTCAATACAATGTTTGGTGGGAATGCACTACTATCCATTATGATGATGTTTTTATTTATTTTTATTTTAGTTGGCATAATGTATTTGGTTGTGATGGCTATTTTCAAAGACACGAGGCTAAGAAACATGGCATCAATTGCAGATAAGGTTGTAAAAGAAGAACTTCGCCGTAGCCTTATGCAGGGTGTGGACGGAGCGCAGGATATGCAATCACAGTCCGATGTCAATGTGGATATGAAGACATATGGCAATAGTAAGATATTTTCTATAGTTATGAAAACTGATTATGAAAATGTCTATAAACCTACATTTCGTGATAACATATTTTTATACGTGAATTTATTTTTGGGAGTTGCCGTAACACTTTCAACATTTATATGGGGCGTTTTGTGATGACAAATTTTATGGACTATGCCTTAAAATGTGCGAAAAAAGCGCAAGCACTCGGTGAAGTTCCGATTGGTGCTGTCGTGGTGAAAGATGACAAGATAATTTCGACTGGCTACAATGTTCGTGAAAAAAGTCAAGATGCAACAATGCATGCTGAGATTGTTGCAATCAAGAGGGCTTGCAAAAAACTTAAATCTTGGAGACTTGATAATTGTGACATATATGTTACGTTAAAGCCCTGTCCCATGTGCGCTGGTGCAATTGTTAATGCGAGAATTAATACATGTTACTATGGTGCAAAAAATTTAAATGACAAAGAGGATACCATTGAAAAGATATTTTCAAATCCGATGCTTTTAAATCATAGTACAAAATTGGTTTACCATCACAATCAACAGTGCCAACAAATACTGAGCCAATTTTTTAAATCTAAACGATAATATCATTTTAAGTTGTAAAAAAACTAAAAATAAGATATAATAACACATATGACAAAGACTAACAAAAAACACATAACTTTTTTTAGCATCTTAGAGCTTATCGTGGACATAATTGTTTATCCTGTGATAATCATATCTTTTATGTCCAGTTTTTTTATGCTGGTTGCAAAAAGTAAAAATGTGATAACTCCAATTTTTGGCTATACCTTTGTTAGGGTTTTGTCCAACTCCATGTCCATTTATTGCCCCGAAGCGGAACGCAATTTTATCAAAGGCGACATTGCAGTCATCAAAACACAAGATTCATTGTACAGCATTGGAGATATTATAGCATTTTATAATTACTCTGACAGTGTTGACTCAACAATAAGCAAGATGAATGTGACAAATGTTCACCAAGAACAACAGGAAAGGCTTGACGGCGAAGGTAATGTTGTTTATGACGATGAGGGTAATGTTGAGTATGTTACCAATAATTATGTTCCAACCAAGGATGATGACGGAAATGTTATTTTTGATCAACAACTGATTGAAAATGTCAAAAACGCTGAAGTCGGAGAAACCATTGAGGGTACAAATTATGTAAAGACAAATGTGCCTGACAATCGCCACAGTCGAAGTGATGTTGAAGATATGGGAACTGTTTCTGTTTATTTCCATCAAATTGTTCAAATAAGAATTGACACCAGTGGTACTATCTTCTACATAACAAAAGGAACAACCAACTCATCCACCGAAATAGTACGCGAGGATTTTGTTGCAGGAAAATATGTCAGCACGGGACGATGGTTGACGAGTTTAGTTAGTTTTTGCGCTTCAACTGAGGGGATGATTATTTTGGTGGTAGCACCAATATCATTCGTTGTGTTGATTGAGTTGCTGTCCATACTGGAGCAGATCAACAACATCTTACTTGAAAAAAGGGTGCTTGCACGCGAAATACCTTTTGATGGCAAAGATTGCAAAAAAGCGAACATTTGTCCAGAGATGCGAGATGTGGATAAGATTTTTTATTATGATGTCATGTCCCCCGAATATAAGGCTGAAGTGTTTGAAAATATTTGGGGATACTTAAAAGATTCCAAAAAGACAAAAGATAAAAAACTTTTTGAAACTGCACTGGATGCGGCAATGGTTTATAGTATGGAAAATCCATCACAATACTATGAAGTTTGGATAAATAGTACACAAAGCAAAAAGCGCCAACAACAAATCATTTCCATAGAGCAAAAAGCAGAGCGGGTGAAATATGATGAGGTTGCGTGCGTAGAATATAGAAATGTTAAAAAGAAAAAGACGAAAAGGAAAAAAGCCAAGTCTTTAACTGAAATAGACAAGACAATTGAAAAAATAAAAAAGCAAGAATTAGAAGACAATAACAAAAGTGATGAAATAAAAAAAGATAAAAAAGATGGCAAATAAGAAAAAGAATACTGTTTATACATTGGCAGGAAAAATTGGAGATATTTTACTAATCCCAATTCTTGTTTTGGCGCTTGTGGTTACACTGATAATTTTTACGCAAAATCAGTCAAACAAAGTCCCATCTTTTTTTGGGCTTTCTGTGGTGAGAATTTTGAGCTCCTCAATGCAAAATTCTGGATTTAGAGTTGGAGACAGCGTTTTTATTGTGTCCACTGATACAAATACACTTTGGACTGGGGACATAATTGCCTTTTACCAATACCCGGACAGTGCTGATACTACATTTGAAAAAATTGAACTTGAAACACCAGATCAAAAAGTAGAAGTTACCTTAGAAGAACCACAAAACAGGAAACAAATGTCTGATATAACTGGTGGTGGATATAGGATTGTATTTCATGAAATTGTTGGAGTATTGCAAGATCACACTGGCGCAAAGTATTTTAGGACCAAAGGTTCTTCAAATGGAAGTGCCGACAGTGTCCTTGTAAGGGATGATTTTGTTGTTGGAAAATACATAAATACTCCCGTTTGGATAAGAGATGTTTTAAGATGGGTTTCTAGTTCTGTTGGAATGATATGTTTGGTATGTTTGCCACTTGGTATAATGATAATTTTGCAGTCCTTAGCATTAATTGAACAAATCAATTTTATGTACATAGAGAAAAAACTCATATCAGGCAAGATGAATTGGCAGGATACCGAGGCTCAAAGATTAATCAAAACTGGCGAAATGGAAAATATTTGTAAAATTGTAATTTTGGCCAAAGCGCCTGGCGATGAAAAAGAGGAGCTTTTTGAACAAATTTATCCATCAGGCAATAAGATGAGTAAAAAAGAAGCTGAACAAAATGAACTTGCAAATTATTCTTTTGAATTACTTAAAAGTGAAGGTGAGATTGCGTATTTTGAATTTTGGAATAAAAATACAAGATGGAAGTCAGATCGTCAAATTATAGATGATCAAATAAAAATTCTAACAATAAATAAATATCTCGAAAATAAAACTAACGAAATTAAAAAAGATGTGTAAAAATTTATTTTTGTCACATACTAGAATTGTTAAAACTTTCGTTAGTTTTTTATTAAAAGGAGATATTTATGAAAAGAAAGTTCAAATTATTTGCAACAGTTGCATCACTTTGCTTGTCTGTTGCGCTAATGGCATTTGGTGTGTATGCCGCAACTTCAGTTTCCTATTCTGTAAGTGGTACAGTTACATATCAGATGCAAGATGTTTTGGTTACCGTAACAACGCAAACCGAAAATGTAACCGATTCTCATCAGGGTTATGAGGATGGAAATGTAACAGAGCTGTCTTATGCAAATGCACAGCAAATAGATACTTACACTTCCTACAACACTGGAACAAACTTGCCTGAGGGTAATGGCACTCACGAGGCCAATGCGAGCATTGACTTAAATACTTCTAGTGCGTGGAAAATTACTATTACAGTTTCTACAATTAACCCAAATGGTGTTGAAGTTGCACTTTCTGATAACGATTTTACTTTAACAGGTACCGAAAATTTTGCTGTGGTTGGAGATGATGCCAATTCCTATGATACACAAATACAAGATGATGGTAGTGCTCAATTTGTCTTCTATGTATATTTGAAGGATGCAACTGTAGCTATTTCCAATGCAACATTCAATATTGGGCTAACTATAACTCAATATAATGTGTAAAAATTATAAAATATGTCAAAAATCAGTCTGAACGGCTGATTTTTTTTGATTTTTTTATTGACAAATACACATCTGATGGTTATACTTTTGTAAGGAATATTGTTCAAAATAGTGATTGATGTAGAAATATTCTAACTGAATATGTGTATATACAGGCAAATAACACGGGATCACGTGTAGATTTTGCTTGTTATTTTCATGTATTAATATATTTTAACTTATCAAGGAGAAATCAATGATGCAACGAAATATGCCAACACTTAAAAAAATTAAATGTGGGAAAAATGAACGTTATACCTTTTCCGAACTTGAAGAGATAGCGGATCTTCCAAATTTGCTTGACATTCAAAAAGAGCCATACAAGGAATTTTTGGAACATGGCATATATGATATTCTTCAGGAATTGTCACCAATTACCGACTATTCTGGCAAAGCTAAATTATATTTTCTTGACACAGACATGTCGGAAAAGCCCAAATATGATATCAAGGAATGCCGTAGACGTGGACTTTCTTACTCTTTACCACTAAAAGTAAAGGCTAGGTTCGTTGTTGAAGATAGCGGCGAGGCAATAGATCAAGAAGTTTACCTTGGAGATATTCCTCTTATGACCGACCAAGGTTCATTCATTTTTAATGGTATTGAAAGAGTAGTTGTTAGCCAAGTAACACGTTCTCCAAGTGTTTATTTCACTCGTGAGAAAAACGACAATAGTACGCTTCGTGGACAAATTTATCCAAACCACGGTATGTGGTTTGAAATTGAACAAGGCGCAAACGAAACATTGAAAATTGTTCTTGACCGTTCACACAAAATCACTCTTGGGTTATTTTTAAAATGTTTTGGATACACCAATGATGAAATCATTAATATGTTTGGTGGACATAGATTAATTAAACAAATAATTGAAAAAGAACCACAGACAACACAGGAAGAAGCGCTCATTGAGCTTGCTAGAAAAACCAGACCAGCTGACGTACCAAATGCAGAAAGTACACGTAACTACATCAATCTTTTGTTCTTCTCTGACGCATACTATAATGTTACCAGGGTTGGTAGATATAAAATAAATAAAAAACTTTCTCTTGCTACTAGAATATCCAATCAGATCAGTGCACAGAACATTGTTATTGACGATGAGGTTGTCGTTAAAAAGGGTGAGAAAATCAATCCTGAAGTTGCAAGAAAAATTCAAGATAGTGGTATCAATGAAGTTTTCGTTGAACTCAACGGCAGAAACCACCTAATTAGAGGAAATAACCGAGTTCGTCTTTCCAAAGTTTTCCCTTGTGATGAAAAGGCACTTGGAATATTGGAGGAGGTTTATTATCCAAAACTTGCTCAAATATTAAAAGATAATAAAACCAAAGAAAAACGCATTGAGGCTATTAAAAACAACGCCAAAGATCTCATGATAACAACACTCACCATGGACGATATTTTGGCTACTATAAGTTACTACCTTGACTTGATTGAAGGCATTGGAGAGATAGACAACATTGACCATTTGTCCAACAAACGTGTTGCAACAGTTGGAGAACTTGTGGGAAATGCCTTCCGAGCAGGTGTTAAAAAACTTGGCGCTAATATAAAAGAAACACTTCAGGGAAAAGAACTCAGTGAGATAACTCCATCTCAAATAGTAAACCCTCGTCCAGTGAATAAGGCACTTAAAGACTTTATCGCACAGTCACAATTAAGTCAGCTTATGGACCAAATAAACTCGCTCAGTGGACTTACTCAAAAACGTAAATTTTCTGCAGTGGGTCCTGGAGGTGTCAAAAAGGAAAGAGCAAGTGCTGAAGTTCGTGATATTCACTATACTCACTATGGCAGAATATGTGCAATTGAAACTCCTGAAGGTCAAAGCATTGGTCTTATAAACACCATGACATCATATTGTAAAATAAATGAATATGGCTTCATGGAAACACCATACAGAAGAGTCGATAAAACAACTGGCAAAGTAGAGAAGTCTTACGAATACTATATGGCAGATGTCGAAGACAATTGCTACATCGCACAAGCTGTTGAGCCATTAGATCAAGAACAAAGATTTATAAATGATCGTGTTCTTTGTAGACATAAAGATGCTATTGTAGAAGTTCCAAAATCTATGGTTGACTTTGTGGATGTCTCTCCACGTCAGTTTATATCTGCTGCTACATCACTTATTCCATTCCTTGGAAATGATGACTCTGCTCGTGCACTTATGGGTTCAAACATGCAACGTCAGGCGGTGCCAATTCTTAGACCAGAAGCACCAATTGTCGGAACTGGTATGGAAAGACCGATAGCGAAAGACTGTGGTGATATGATCGTAGCTAAACGTGATGGCATAGTTGATTATGTTAGCGCAGATGTTATAAAAGTTCGTGCAGATGAAGGTGGGGTTGATGAGTATAAACTCATAAAATTCCAAAAAACAAACGCAGATACATGTAACAACCAAAAGCCAAATTGTCAAAAAGGTCAAAAAGTTAAAAAAGGCGATCTTTTGGCAGACGGGTATGCTACCCAAAATGGTGAACTTGCATTGGGCAAAAATGTCCTTGTAGGTTACATGAACTGGGAAGGTTATAACTATGAGGATGCTATTCTCATAAGCGAAAGAATTGTTAAAGAAGATGTTTACACTTCAATTACATTGAAAGTTGAAGAAATGCCATGCAGAGCAACAAAGCTTGGCGATGAAGAGATAACAAGAGATATACCTAATCTTAGTGAAGACGCATTAAAAAATTTGGATGAAAATGGTATTGTTCGTGTAGGAACAGAAGTTCGTCCTGGCGATATACTTGTCGGAAAGGTTACACCAAAAGGTGAAACAGAATTAACACCAGAGGAAAGACTTCTTCGCGCGATTTTTGGTGATAAGGCTCGCGAAGTTAGAGACACATCACTCAGAGTTAAACATGGCCGTGGTGGTGTAGTTGTTAATGTTGAAGTTTTCTCTAGAAAAAACAAAGATGAACTTGACCCAGGTGTAAACATGCTTGTTAAAGTGTATGTTGCACAAAGAAGAAAACTTTCAGTTGGTGACAAAATGTCGGGTCGTCACGGAAATAAAGGTGTCGTATCTCGTGTCCTTCCAGAGGCCGATATGCCATACATGGCAAATGGGCAGCCACTGGATATTGTTCTAAATCCTCTGGGTATTCCATCACGTATGAACGTTGGTCAGGTACTTGAAGTTCACCTAGGCTTAGTAGCTGGAACACTTGGCTGGAAAGTTGCAACACCTGTATTTGATGGTGCTGATGCTGATAAAATCAAAGATTT
This sequence comes from uncultured Clostridia bacterium, assembly GCA_944383375.1. Classification (GTDB taxonomy): domain Bacteria; phylum Bacillota; class Clostridia; order Christensenellales; family UBA1242; genus UBA5893. The sequence continues at coordinate 103,434 of CALWPG010000002.1, forward strand.
GTTGGTGGCAAATAACTTCCCAAGCGATGGTAAAATCCAACTTTATGATGGTAGAACTGGAGAGCCATTTGACCACAAGGCAACAGTTGGTTATAAGTATATGTTAAAACTTGACCACATGGTTGACAGTAAAATGCACGCAAGATCAACAGGACCATACTCACTCGTCACACAACAACCTCTTGGTGGTAAAGCCATGATGGGTGGACAAAGATTTGGTGAAATGGAAGTTTGGGCACTTGAAGCTTATGGTGCTTCAAGCATACTTCAAGAAATTCTTACTGTCAAATCTGATGATATCGTGGGCAGAACAAAGACATACGAAGCAATTGTAAAAGGTCAACCAATTGCAGAGCCTGGAATCCCAGAAAGCTTTAAAGTACTTGTTAAGGAACTTCAAGCCCTTGGACTTGATGTCAAGATACTCACAGAAGATAACAAAGAAGTTTCAATTCAAGAACTTTCAAATGATGACGACACTCCAAGCTTAAGCCATGAAGTTGAGCAGGAACTAAAAGATGTAACAATTGACTTCGACGATGAAGTTCCAAGTGATAGCGCGGATGTCGTGACGCCAGAAGATTTAAATAATGGTATTGATGTAGACAACTTATTTGATGAGTTTGATGACTTTGAAGAGTAATTTATAAGGAGAAAAACGGATGTTTGAACTTAATAATTTTGATTCCATAAGAATTGGCATAGCTTCACCAGAGAAAATACGTGAATGGTCTCATGGTGAGGTTACAAAACCAGAAACCATAAATTACAGGACACAAAAACCAGAAAAAGATGGACTCTTTTGTGAAAAGATTTTTGGACCAAGAAAAGACTGGGAATGCCATTGTGGGAAATATAAGCGCATAAGATACAAAGGTGTCATATGTGATAAGTGTGGTGTTGAGGTTACACGTTCCAAAGTACGTCGTGAACGTATGGGACACATCGAACTTGCAGCTCCTGTAACACACATATGGTTTTTCAGAAGTGTACCATCAAGAATTGGTACAATTTTGGACATAACACCAAAAGCTTTGGAGCAAGTTGTCTACTATGTAAATTGGATAGTAATTGATCCAAAAAATAGTAATTTCACATATAAGCAAATCATTTCAGATAGAGAATATCGTGAAGCACAAGAGATGTTTGGTGCAAACAGTTTTGTTGCCGGCATGGGCGCAGAAGCGATAAGAATACTTTTGTCTCAAGTAAATCTTGAAAAAGAGAGCAAAGAACTTAAGGAGACATTAAAGACAGCAAAAGGACAAAAGCGCATTAAGGCTATCAAGAAATTAGATATTGTTGAAGCCTTTTTAAAATCTGGCAACAAGCCAGAATGGATGGTTCTCACAGTTCTTCCTGTCCTTCCACCGGACCTTAGACCTATGGTTCAACTTGATGGTGGTAGATTTGCAACAAGTGATTTGAATGATTTATACAGACGTGTAATCAACAGAAATAACCGTCTCAAAAAACTTATAGAACTTGGAGCACCTGACGTTATTATAAGAAATGAAAAACGTATGCTTCAAGAGGCTGTGGATGCATTGATAGACAATGGTAAACATGGCAAGGCAGTTCAAGGTGCAAAACAAAAAGACCTTAAATCTCTTACTGCAATACTCACAGGTAAGCAAGGTCGTTTCCGTCAAAACCTACTTGGAAAACGTGTTGACTATTCAGGACGTTCCGTTATTGCCGTTGGTCCAGATCTTAAGATGTATCAATGCGGTCTTCCAAAAGAAATGGCACTTGAACTTTTCAAACCTTTTATAATCAAAAGATTGGTTGAGATGAATCAATCAAATAACATAAAGAGTGCAAAACGTTTGATCGAACGTGAAAAACCTGTGGTATGGGATGTGCTAAGTGAAGTCATCAAAGATCACCCAGTACTTTTAAACCGTGCACCATCTCTTCACAGACTTAGTATTCAAGCTTTTGAACCTGTTTTGGTAGAAGGTAGAGCGATAAGGCTTCACCCATCGGTTTGTACTGGATTCAATGCGGACTTCGACGGTGACCAAATGCCAGTCCACGTTCCACTTTCCATTGACGCAAGGACAGAAGCTCGTACACTTATGCTTTCTTCCAACAATATCTTAAAACTAAGTGACGGAGCACCTATCGTAACTCCTGGACTTGATATTGTCATTGGATGTTATTATTTGACACAAAGCAAAAAAGGTGTAAAAGGTGAAGGCAGTATCTTCGCAAGTGAAGATGAAGCCATCATAGCTTATCAAACAAATGTTTTGGACATTCAGGCAGAAATTGAGGTTAGAAGAACTGCTGTTGTTGACTCAAAAACGTATTCAAAACGTATAAAAACAACTGTTGGAAGAATTATATTCAATCGTGCAGTTCCTCAAAATCTTGGTTTTACAAAACGTGAAACTCCACAAGGCATGTGTGACCTTGAGATTAATTATCCTGTAATGAAGGGTGATCTTAAGAAAATTACTGTTGCTTGTTTTGAAAAACTTGGAACAACAGAGTGTTCCAAAATGATAGATCGCTTCAAAGAACTTGGATATAAATATTCAACCATAGCATCACTTACAATCAATGTTTATGATATGGAAGAGCCACCAAAGAAAAAAGAGATTTTGCAAGAAGCACAAAACAAGGTAATGCAAAATGAAAATTTACTTTCAATGGGTCTTGTTACTTTGGATGAAAAACTTACAGCAAACATAAATGTGTGGTTTGATGCAACAAATAAGGTTCAACAGGCAGTTATTGATAACTTGGATGACTACAATCCACTAAAAATGATGGTCATCTCTGGTGCCCGTGGTAACAACGTTCAGCTTAACGGTATATGTGGAATGCGTGGTATTATGGCAAACGCATCAGGTCAAAAAGTTGATATTCCTGTCAAATCATCTTTCCGTGGCGGACTTACTCCACTTGAATACTTCTTGTCGTCTCGTGGTGGACGTAAAGGTCTTGCCGATACTGCTCTTAAAACAGCGGACTCTGGATACCTTACGCGTAGACTTGTAGATATCAGCCAAGATGTGGTTGTGACAGAAGAAGATTGTTTTGCAAGTCTTGGCGAAAAAGTTAAAGGCTCAATTGTTCGTGCACTTGTTCAAGACAAAACAGTTCTTGAAACACTTGCGGATAGAATTTCAGGCAGATTTGCGGTTGATGATGTCGTTGATCCAAAAACAGGTGAAGTAATAGTTAAAGCAAATACAATGATATCAAAAGAGCAAGCAAAAGCTATTGAAAATGCCGGCATTGAAGAGGTAAACATAAGAACACTTCTCACTTGCCGTTCACGTCATGGTGTTTGTGCAAAATGTTACGGACGCAATATGGCAGGGCTTGACGAAGTTACAATTGGTGAGGCAGTTGGTATCATTGCCGCTCAGTCAATCGGTGAACCAGGAACACAGCTTACAATGCGTACCTTCCACACTGGTGGTGCCGCAGTTGCTGCCGATATCACAAAAGGTTTGCCTCGTGTTGAAGAAATTTTTGAAGCACGTAGACCAAAAGGTGAAGCAAGACTTAGTGAAATCGCAGGAACGGTAACTGTAAAAGATGAGCCAAGACTTTATACAATCACAGTCAAAAACCCAGAAGAAGAAGCTGTTTATGAGATCAAAAAACCAGTTTATCTCAAAGTAAATACTGGCGACAAGATATTTGCAGGGACACAACTTTGTGAAGGTTCAATTAACCCTGCCGACCTATTGAGAATTAAAGGTCTTAAAGGTCTTCAAGATTATCTTCTAAGTGAAGTCATTTCAGTTTATCGTGCACAGGATGTTTCTATCAATGATAAACACATCGAAGTTATCATAAGACAAATGCTAAAGAAAGTTAAAATAGAAAATGCTGGAGATACAACACTCCTTCCTGGCGAAATAGTTGATGTATTTGCCTATGAGGATGAGAATGAAAGAGTACTTCGTTCAGGCGGCACACCTGCTACTGCAAAACGTATACTTTTGGGTCTTACAAAAGCATCACTTGCAACTGATAGTTTCCTTTCAGCCGCATCATTTGAGCAAACATCAAGAGTTCTTACCGATGCAGCACTTAAAGGAAAAGTTGACCACCTTAAGGGCTTGAAAGAAAACGTTATCATTGGTAAACTCATCCCAGCGGGAACAGGACTTAAACAATATCGTGAACTTTTCCCTGTGGAAGTTGAAAATGCATAAAAAATGAGATTTGTATCTCATTTTTTTTTACTTTCTGAATAATATATGTTATAATAATTAAAAGGAGAAAATATGGAACAAAATAATCCTTTTGAACCAATACTTGATAGTGATGAGTATATCCAAAAAATTTACAAACCAAATAAACTAAAAATGTATTTGTCATCTTTTTTGGCATCTTTATTCTTTTTTTTGTGGCTGGCCATTATCTGTACAGGAGTGGGAATGTCAGATGTAAATGATCCAAACATGTGGTGGGTAGGTTTGCTAATTGCTGTTGGAATATGGGTGGTTTTCTTATTTGTATTGTGGTTATTTTTAGCACTTTCATATAAAAACACATTTTATGCATACACCAACAAACGCATTGTCATTCGTCGAGGGGTTTTTGGCGTTGACTTTAAAAGCTTGGACATGAACATGGTTGGGGCAATAACAGTTAATGTATCATTGCTTGATAAAATTCTGCGCCGCGGAACAGGAACAATCATTTTTGGAAGCATGGCAAGTCCAATGGCGAACAACGCATCATTCTTTAGATTTGCTAATATCACCGAGGTTTACGACAGATATAAGGAAATAAAAACAGTAATAGATGAGCAAAAATTGCGTAATAAGAATCCAATAAACTCCTAAAAAATGCAAGAAATTGCATTTTTTTTGTGAATATTAACACCTTTTTTACTCACAATAATTTCGGAGGTAAAAAATGGACGTTAAAACATGGAGACCTGGTGAAGAAGCACCAGAGAGCGGAAACTATGCTTGCTATGACGATAACGGCAGATGTGGTGGAAGTGTTTACCTTGAAAAAGGTCAAAGATTTCCTGCTACTCAACATAGTGGAAGTTATTACAAATCAGAAAACTAAATTTATATGAAAAATACTCGTACTACTATGTTGGTACGAGTATTTTTCGTATAAGTCAGTAGTTAATTCTGTTGACCTTTTTTAAATTCTTCAATTTTATTTTTAAAATATTCACGGTAGTGATCCGACACTTCATCCCAAGTTTCAGCTTTTAGTGATGAGGTGTTTTGCCTCACTTTGTCATATAATTCTTTGTTGTTTATTATTTCCAAAATGCGTTTTGTATATGCTTTTTCATTAAATTCGCTTAAAAAGCCAGTTACATTATCTTCAATTCTTTCGCCACAACCATAGTTTTTAAGTGCCAAAGTTGGAAGCTGTAGCGCCGATGCTTCCAATACAACCAAACTATCACAATCGAAATCAGAAGGGAAAAGCATGAGATTTGCCGCATTGTAATAGCCATTTAGCAATTTTCTATCATTAAGATAACCCAAAAAGGTTACATTGTTTTGCAAATCATATTTCTTTACAAGTTTTTCAAGTTTTTTCTTGTATGGGCCATCTCCTATTATCCAAAAGTTAAAATTATTAAAATTATATGTATTTTTTACATTTTTTAGGCATTTTAAAGAAAATTGGACTTGTTTTGATTTGATAAGTCTGCCACAGAACAAAAAGATGAAATTATCTTTTATAGGCATGCTGCACTCAGTTATGTCTAAATTCTTTTTGTCCATTCCATTTTTTATTACTGTTATCTCATTTTTACAACCATAGGATTTTAAAACTTTAGCCGTGTCGAAGCTTACTGCAGTAACTGAAAATGCTTTGTTAAACTTTCTGACCAATGATTTTAGCATCAGATATGTAATAAAGTGGCTTTTTGTTGACTCATACCATGCCATGTGAAATTTTGTATGAAGGGTTGCAATCACAGGTAAATTTAATTTTTTACCCATCTTTAAAGCCCACTTTGCCGTTCCAGAAGCTGTGGTAAAGTATATTAAGTCAGGTTGAAATTGTTTAAGATCGCGAAGAAGTTTGCCTTTAACAAGACTTGGCAGGGCGATCATATCACAATAGGTTAGTTTTATGCTAGGTATTCTAAATATGTCATAATTTTTTAAATTTTGATTTTTTTGGTGATAGTCTGGACAATAAATTCTAACTTTATCTCCCTTTTGTTCAAACAGTGGGACAATTGTTTTAATAACATTTTCAGTTCCACCGGGGCCTGGATAAAAACTATCTGTAAAAATTGCTATGTTCATGATTTCATATTATAAAAATTTAAGTTTGTTGTCAAGTAGATTGCCATTTACGCATATTTGTATTATAATGAAAATGAGGTGACACATGGCAAGATACAATGAAAAAAATTACAAAGCAGATAAATTGAATGATTATTCAATTGAAAATTTGTTACAATCAGATGAGCAAGTTTTGTTAAAAACAAAGCCAAACAAAAAGGCTTTCATTGTGTCAAAAATTTTGACCATGCTTCCATTTGCATTGATTTGGATATTGTTTGATGGATTTATGATATATATGATGGTTTCAAATGATATCTTTTCTCATGTTCCTGTGTTTGTAACCGTTTTTATAGTTCTCTTCTTTCTGATCCATCTTATGCCATTTTGGATGTGGCTTGTAAATACGCTCACAGCATGGGCCCAATATAAAAATATAGAATATGTTTTGACCAATAAAAGAATTATTATAAAAAGTGGCGTAATAGTAGATATAAAAAATATTTATTATGGGGATATTCAAAGTGTAAATGTCAAAGTTGGCATAATTGACAATATGTTCAAAGTAGGTGATGTTTACATAAAAAGTGCAAATGGTGCAACTGCGCTTATGGATATAGAAAAACCTTATTTGGTTTTAAATCAGATCCAAGCGATTGTAAATGATATCAAAACCGACATTATATTTCCAAATGCTTATAGACCAGAGAATAATGAAGGTTTTAACACAAAATATACACCAAAAAATTGATTTTATTGGTTGTTTAAGTTGGAATATTCGTAATAAGCGAAGCCGAGAGCTCCTTGGTTGTAGTCGATATAAATATAATCTCCAATATTTTTTCATAGTAGACATCGTTTGAAACAGAGATGTCTATTTCTTTTTCATCAATTATAATCGTTAAAGTATATTGAGTAATCTGCCTTGCACCAGCTGTGATATCTTTTTCCATAATTTCATAACTATTTGAAGTTTTACTTGAGGGAAGTGAAGTATTGACGATACTGGCTCCAAACATTGAATAGCAATAAGAAAGTACAAAAACAAGGGTCAAAAAGCCAAATTTTTGCCATTTTTTTGGTGATAATTTATTAAATAGCTTTTTAAAAACTGTGAAAGCAATGGTTGTTATCACGGAAAAGATAATGGCTGTGGGCAAAAGTGCCCAAAGCATAAATAATAGATTTTGGTAATTATAGTCCAAAGCATCCAAAAAAGATATCAATAATGCAACAAGTAAAGTTATAATTATTTGTCGGTTTAGTTTAATTGTGAAATACTTTTGTTTTCTGATAAGAAATGTCACACTCACAAAAATCAGAATCATTGTTGTGCAAATAAACACAGTAAGAATCCAAATGTCATGTGGTAATAAAAATCTCAAATTTAATGCCACAAATAGTCCAATGAAAGTAACATAAGCCATAATTTTGTATGTTCTAACTTTTGTTTGAAGTACATTTTGGATAAGAGCAGTTAAAAGATATAACTACATAATAATGTGTTGTAAGTTGTCAATTAAATAATAAGAAAAATAAGCTGTGTTAATGAATGCGACAATAAAGAAAATTATTGTAAGTACAATGTAAATTGCATTAAAATAATTAAATTTTTTATTATTTTCTTTCATATTTTTATTTTAGAAAATAAAGGTTATTGTGTCAAGTTACAATTATATTTTAAATATTTTATGATAAATTGAGCACAAAATTCGGAATTTGAAATCGTTTTTTTGAATTTTTTGTTTTTATTATAGCTTTTAAATTTTCTTTTAATCTTTTCTCGTCACTCAAATTAATCGCTTCAATGCATGCTTCTTCTGCCTTGTCGTATTCGCCCAAATAGTAATAACACATAGATAAATAATCATATGGCATGCTGGTCCAACATTCTGGTGATGAGATATAATTTAGATATCTTTCTTTGATTTTTAACATTTCATTTAAAGTTACGGCACAATCAAGATATTTTTGTTGGCTGTAGTATAGTAGTGCCAATTCTAGATATGGCTCTCGTACGTGACTTGCTTCTAGTATTGCTTTTTTTAGATATTCTTCCTGGTTTTTTTCATCACCCAAATACCCATAGCATCTAGCAATATATCTCATGCTTGCACATCTTTCATCGCGCCAGGTGGAAGTTGGCAAGGTGAGGTGGTATTTTAACATATCTATTGCATTTTCGTATTCGTCATGGAACATAAACTCTCTGCCCAAATAATGTACATTTCTATCATCAAGAGGATTTTCTTTTACAGAAAGTTTTAAAAGAGGCAAGTAATTTGATCGTGATTTTTCATTGTCTGCTTTGTGATTTAATTGAATATTTGGCAAATCAATCCACTCATATTGATTCTCATCAATAGGAACCAGTATTTCATGCACAGGATATTTCCATTTAAAAGCACCTTTTTTGTGAATTTTGTCTGACATAAAAACAATGCCTTCACTTCCGTCAGGATTGAAATTCCAAGTATAACGGTATCTAGCTCTGCCTGTTGTTTCTTTCCAATTTTCTTTTAAAATTTTGCTCCAATCACTTTCAAAATACTCATCAATATCAACGCAAACACAAATATTTGCATCGTCGGGTATTAAATTCAAACTATCATTTCTAGCCTCATCAAACCGGAAAGTCTCATATTTTTTTTGCTCTGTGATTACTCCCAGTTCTTTAAATCTTTCATAAGTTCCATCAGTACTTCCTGTATCGAGAACACACACATAATCTGCTTCTTTGACAGATTGAAAAAATCTATCAACAAATTTAATTTCATTTTTTGCTATAGCATACACACATATTTTATTTTCCATATTCATATGGTATGAAATTCTTATTAATTTTGATACTTATTTTTTTAGCAAGCTTTCAATCAATAAGATTCCACTTTTGACTGTAATAATTATCGCATGATTTCTTTCGCTTAGCTCGTCACTTAGGTATGCTAGATATTTTTTGTTAAGTTGATCAATTTCAATTTCAAAGCTTTTTCCATCAATTTTTATTTCAAGTGTACATTTTTGTTCCTGGTTAGTGTAAAAACCAAATTTACTTCCATAAAAACTAAATTTTACACTTCCATTTGTGGAAATTAAGTGGCCAAATGTCGAGGATGTGTATAACTTTTCATAGGATGTAAACAATGCTGTATCGGGAGAAATTTCTTCTCCACCAAATCCATAGCACATGTCAATTTTTTTCATCGCTACATATTGATTTGTATTTGTTTTGTATACAACCAGTTTATAATATCTTATGTTACTGTCTTTAAAAGTCACACCGACATCACCATTTGTGTAGTCTTGTATGTCATAATTACCCAAAAGTTGTAAATTATCTGCATCTGTGCCACCCAGAAGATCAAATTTTGTTGGCATGTGTGCAAAGTTGCCACCGGTATATTTAGTTATAATAAATTTGTTTACAGTATAAATTTTGCCCATGTCAATAGTCACTGCAAATGGATTTGTTTCGGAAATATTGTAATTCCTCTTAGAGTGAAATTGCAATGAAGTATCATTGTTTAACACATTTTCTATCCTATAAATATCCAAATTATCCCAACAGCCATAGTTTCCCTCTGTGGACACTACCTTAGCACTTAAATCTTCAGGATATATATGGTCTATTGCATAGATTTTGGTATACGAAGGTTCAATATAAAAATCTCTTGCCTCATAATCACCCAGTGTGCCCAAAATGTAGGTAGAGGGGATACTGACGACATTTGAACCACCATACGACCATCCAAGCTCCATGTAAGCATCATTGCCATTAGATACGGTGATTTCTTTAAAGTAGACGTAATCTCCTGCGTTTAAACTTAAAGTTATAGTTTGATTGTCATTTGTTGTAAAATTTGGATTATTTCCAGTTAAAGATATGACTTTTTCATAATTATTTTCGTTGTTTATAGATATATACAACCCGTGATTCCCTCTACCTGCACGCAAGCAAATTATGTATGTGTCAGTGGTTGGAATGTAAATTTTTCCTTCAATAACACCAATACTTCCATTGTTTAACCCATTCATAAAATGGTTTTTTGAATAATATTGATTTACTGTTGTGTAACCTTCAAATTGGTTTGCAAGTGCATCATCTGATGTTGTGTATATTTTGTTTGAATAAGTGTATTTACTTGCAATTAAAGTCTTGCCACTTTGTTTGATATTTATTGAAAATGTGATATCGGGTGTGGTTATATTGTCATTTGATAGTGAAATTGTGACATAAAAAGTCCCACTTTCAGAATTTTGGTCAGGTGTATATGTGTACACATTTTCATCTGTTTTTGTAAGTGTCCCATAGTCAGGGTTTGTAACTTCGACTATTTGAAAAACAAAATCATTTGGAACAATCAATCTTTCATTGAAATTCATTACCAGTGGTTCACCATAATTTATCTCATAAGGTCTTACTGTCTCAACAAAAATTTCTTGGTTTGAAGTTATGAAATTTCTGCCGGTTTGAAATATGGTTGCCACTGGTACAAATGTCGGAAGTGATGAATATTTTTCAATAAGGCTTGTGCTGATATTTTGATGAAGCAAATTTGTAAAATAGTAGGAAAAGTCGTATTGCATTGTCTCACACAGTGCAGTGTACCAATTGTCAACGCCCATTTTTCCATTTTGTTTTCTTGTTGCCTGAATGAATTTATCTACTCCGAAGGAATGGATGATGTCAGCATACGCATTTAGTGAACTCTGTGCGTTTGAATTTACACTGTTTAACAGGGTTTCTCTTAAACTTCTCGAAGGATCGGTGAACCTGTTCCAACCAGTAAGTGTGGAATCATCAAGAGTTCTTGATGAGGATATGTTTGTATATAGAATGTATGATAGAAGGGTAGTCGAGTTGTTTGACACTTCGTTTACAGTGGAACTCTCCATACCATAACTTTGGTAGTGATGATTAAATTCATGAATTGTTCCCCAAGATCCCGAAGTGATAAACGACTCATAATCCAGACTACCACTCATCCAAGACGGTGGCAAGTTGCACCAATTTCGGTCAACAAATGCCACGGCAGCACCTGCTGCAATGAATGGATCATATATGAAGGTGATACCCATGTCATCTCTGGCATTATGTGGAACTTGCTGTGATACACGTGACATATTTTCCCATAAACAAGCAACTTTATATAACTTTTCATAGTCCTTTGGAGCATAAAGTATTGGACCGGAATGTCTAACACTCATATCCCAGACTTCAAAATCAAAATATGGTGCACTGCAAAATTTCATTTGTTCAAATTCTTCTTTCGTAGTTAGGCCGTGTATGTAATGCATATACAAAACTGCACCAGATATTTTAATGGTAAAGGTACAATTTGTATTATTCGGAGTGATGTAAATAGGCCCACCAAGATGAAATCCCACATAGGCAGTTTGAGTGGAAACGTTCATTTTGTTTGCAATCAATGGCATTCTATTAAAAGATGAAGCAGACGCCCAAATGTTATTGATTTCATTGTTTTGGCTCAATTGACCAATGGCAACTATGACGCCACCGGTTTTATCCAAATCTTCTTGAGTCATTTCAATTTTTATTACTTCGCCTGCTGGGGCGTATAGTCCCGTAATGTAATTGCCACCTCTTGTTGCTGAAATAGTAATTTCTTTAACGACAGCTTGTTCATCATCATCGACATCACCGAAATACATGTTTGCTGATGATGTGTGTTTGTATAGTTTTTCACCAGTAGGTGTGCCATTTAGGTATAGATTACCATATTCATCCATTGAGTCGTATGTTGAGCTTGATGCGATAAGCTTCGTATTTTCATCCAATATTTGGTTAAATTGCTCCGTAGTTGTGGAACCTTTGATATTGGTGCCATATGTAGGGTAATTTTGAAGACCACCATCGCTTGTCTGTGGAAGAGTTCTTTCTATTGTATCCAAAACTTTTCCATATTGCCCAATCTTTGTTGTCGTCTGATTTTCCACAGCATAGTAAGTTTGCTCGTTGTAGTCTAGGAGTATAAAGATCGTCGATAAAGTGATGGCAACCAACAACAAAAAGACAAATATCATTAAAATTTTATTTTTATTACTAATTTTTTTTGTTTTTTTCATAACACTGATTATATCATAATCATGTTTTTTGTAAATGCCAAATATAAAAAAATCCCACAAAAATGTGAGATTTGTTTTTAATATTCAGCTAAACTCGCAAGACCAATTGCACCAATTCCTACATGCACACCAAATACTGGCTCCAGCCCCACTTCTTCAACATTTTTGAGTCCGAGTATCTGTTTCAATTTTTCAGCGATTTTTGGAACATTAACTTTATCATAAATGTAACAAATATATAACTTCTTGAGTTTTTTTGGAAGGAGAGTAATTGCATCTGTTATTGCTTTGGTTAAGCCTAAAACCTTTTTTTGTATGGTAAGTTTTCCATCTGCAAATTTAAAAAGTGGTTTTATTTTAAGTATGTTTGCTAGTGTTGCACCCAAGGTGCCGATTCTTCCTCCACGTTTCAATGCATCCATCGAATCGGGAACAAATTGAATTGCGAGCGAACTTTCAATTTTTGGAAGCAGTGCAAGTAAGTCATCAAAAGATATTCCTGCTTTGATGTGTTCAACTACTTCCTCAGTTAGCATTCTTCCACAAGTTGCTGCCTGTCTTGAATCATGTGCCACAATCCTTTTGCCTTCAAAAGAATTTGCAGCAATAGTTGCAGAGTTTATGGTGCCACTAAGAGCATTTGAAATTGTTAAAATCAGAATTTCAGCATCTGGATCTTCGCTGTAAATTTTATTGATGGCATTTATGAAATCTTGAGGTGAGGGCTGTGATGTTGTTGGAAATTTCTTTGATACTTTCATTTTTTCATAAAAATCAGCCCATGTATCTTCAAACCCTTCTTCAAAAACTTCGTCACCTAAAATCATTTTTAATCGAACAACTTCAATATTATTATCTGTTGCATATTTTTTTGAAATTCCAAATGTGGAATCAACAATTAGTCTAATCATACAATTCTCCTTAATTTAAGAAATATTTCTTAACAAAGTAAATTATACACACAATCCAAAAATTTGCAATCATAAACTTAAAAATATTTTTAAATTTACACATTTGCAACAAAAGAATATATATTGTGACATTTTTTTGACTTAATAGCAAAATTTTTGATAAACTAGAAGTGGAGAAATTATGAAACTGGATGAAGTTGAAAATTACATCACGCAATCACTTGTGCTGCTAATGAAAAATACGCCTTTTGATAAGATAACAATGGAACAGGTTGCAAAAAAGGCAGGTGTATCAAGAAGAACGATTTATAGATATTTTGATAATAAAGGTCAAATTCTTGATAGAGTTTTTTCAAAAATTGTAAAAAACTATGAGATTAAAATAAAAGATGATTTAAATTCGAGTGATAATGTCATACTTACAAGTTTTAAGTTTATTCTCGATAATTCTGATGTTTTTATTCTAGCCTACAAAAACAACTTGCTGGACAACATAACAATGGCAATTAAAGAAGTGGTTAAAGAAGCAGTTTTGAGTTATAATGAAAAGGCAAAGAGCTGGTCGGAAAAATATTTTAATTGTTATATATCATTCACTACCGGTGGAATTTATAGATTATTGTACGAATGGCTTGAAACTGGTTCAAACAAAAATCCGGCAGAAGTCTTTGAAGTATATAAAAATGTAATTTCTGACCTCGATAAAAAATTTTATTAATTAAAAAGTTGCTCATATAGTTCAGTAATAGAGTTCAATGTGCTTACAAGTTTTTCACATAGAGCAGTTTTTGCTGGATTTGTATTGCCGTCAAGAGAGATGTCTAAGAGTGTTGTTGCAAGCTTTACACCATCACACATTAGTTGGGCTAAGTTTAAAGAGGAAATGTCATAATCAACTTTTTCATTATTATTTCCACATATTTCATAAACCTCAACAAAGGTATCTTTTACAAGTGTTGACATTATATCCTTGACATTTAAAAAAAGTTTTTGAGATTGAGCGATGTCGCCGTCATCAATCGCAATTTGCGATTTTAATAAAAGTTTTGAGCATTCTGCTAAATTCTCTATAAGTTCAATGTATGTTTTTTGTTCCATTTTTTCTCCTGTATGTATGTTTTTTGTTTAATCATTATATAATAAATTGATAACATTGTCTATTTTATTTGAAACAATCTTGAAATTATGGTAATTTATAAGTCAAGGAGTATAAAAATTGGAACAACAAAATGTAGAAATTGTCGGAAACGACAAAAATAAAAAATCAACAAAAAATTTAATTGTGGCGGGGCTTATGTCAATACTTGCAGGTCTTTTGGGCTGTGTGGTGCTTGGTCTATTGTTGACATTTGGCTTTGTGGCATCAATAAGCGGAATAGTTATAACTGCAGCAATGTTCTATACATTCCAAAAATTTTATAAAACAACAAGCAAGTGGTTGTATGTTTTTATAGTTGGTGTTGCGATCATAGAAATATTTGTAACAGTGCTTGTAGCCGATGGACTTATTGTTCAAGCTGCATACTATAATACTGGCAGGATTATTTCATACTCAGAAGCAGTAAGTATAATATTTTCAGAGAGTGAACTTGTTGGCGCTTTCTTTTCTGACTTTTTAATGTCGGTGCTATTTGCACTTATTGGAATTGGTTTTATGATATATAGTCTTGTACAAAAACAAAAACATGAGAAAGCCATGGCAATGAGTACTTTAAAAAGTGATGATGTTATATACACGCCTGCAGAAGTGGTTGAAAATAAAGACAAAGAAAATGTTAGTGATGAAGCAAAAAAAGATGATATTCGCAGTACTGAAAAAGACACTGATCAAGATAAAGATACAGATAATCAAGATTAGTCTTGTAAAATGTAATATAATGTGGTATAATTAACTTAGAAAATTAGGAGTTAGTTGTGCCAAATTCATCAAGAATAAAAAAATTAAAAAATAAACTAAAAGAAATTGAAGATGGCGATGGATTTGTTTGTGATGAAAATGGCAAAGCCATCATAAATGTCGGCGCGGAAAATTACGACGACATTTTTTCGCCTTATTGTTATAAAGGTGGAGATATGTTATCTTCTTCTCTTGTGGAATATCTCAATCAAAAATCCAATGTAATTCCACTTGAATATGATTTGACGATAAAGTTCCATGTCAAAGATGCAACTGAAGAAAAAAGAAAGGAAATTCAATCGGCACTTAAAGAAAATTATCAAAGTTCAATATACGGTGTGGATCTTAGGATGCGCAGAACTGCCATATTCTCTTTGTGTTTCATATTAATAGGCCTTTTGTTTACAACTCTATATATAATAACTAACAATGTTTGGCATATTGCAATAACTTATATTGTAGATTTGCTTGCATGGGTTTTTTTGTGGGAAGGTATTGATGCTTTTTTCCTTGACAGGCGCATGATGAAGATAGACAAGATAAAAGCCTTGCGTTTGGCCACTGCCAATGTTGAAATTGTTGAATTTGAACCATATTAAAAGGAAAAATTATGTACCATCAAATCTTTCATATCGGAAATGTTGTATTTTATGTTTTGCTGGCGATTGGAGTCTTGCTTTTGTTGCAAAAAATTATCTATCACATAGTGGGTCTTTTTCCCGCAAAAAAATTTAAAGATGCAAAACAAAATCATAAATTCGCCATTTTAATTCCTGCTCGCAACGAAAGTAAAGTTATAGAGCAGTTGCTAATATCCATTGAAGAGCAAAATTACGATAAAAATTTGTTAAAGACATATGTGATTGTTGAAAGTGAAGATGATCCCACTTGCGACATCGCCAAACGATATGCCAATACTGAGATTTTTGTAAGACGTCATCTGGAAAACAAAGGTAAAGGACATGCCCTTGACGAGGTGGTAACTGAAATTTTTTCGCGCGGCGAAGAATATGACGCATTTTTTATATTTGATGCTGACAACGTTTTAGATAAAAACTATATCAAAGAAATGAACAACGCATTTGATGCCGGCTATGAGATTGCTCTTGGCTATCGAAACAGCAAAAACTGGGATGATGGTTGGGTGGCAAGTTCAAGTGCACTTACATTTTCAATGATCAATACATTTCAAAACAAATGTAGGTCAAGATTTACCAAAAATGTCATAATTAGTGGGACAGGCTTTTATGTCTCTAAAAATGTATTAAAAAAGGCAGGGGGTTGGAAATTTTTTGAACTCACAGAAGACTATGAACTTTCCATGTACGCAGCATTAAATAATGTGAAGGCCACTTACAACGAATATGCTGAATTTTACGATGAACAACCAAAGAAACTTAAAGTTTCATGGAATCAGAGACTTCGTTGGGTGAAGGGATTTAGTAACGTCAGCAAAAAATATAGAAAAAAACTTGTTAAAAGCCTAATTTATGACAAGCAAAACAGACTTTGTAAATTTGAATATGTAGTAAGTGTCCTGCCAATCGTCGTCATGCTTGCTGTGTCCTTTGCATATACAATTTTCACACTGGTACTTGGTATAGTGGGGTCAATAATTGGTGATCCTGTTTGTGTGGATGTGTATATGGCTTGCATTATCTCATCGCTTGCAATATATTTCTTTTTCGTAATGTATGCGTTTGTTATGTTGTTGGCAGAAAGAAAACACATTAAAATGAAATTTTGGCACAAAGTTAGTTGTTGCTTAATGTTTCCAATATATATGGCTCTTTACATTCCAATATACATTCAGGCGATGTTTAAAAAGGAAGTTGAGTGGAAACCAATTGAGCATAGTGTCAATATGAAAAAGGACAAAGCTTAAAGTTTGACAATCTAGTATGGTTTGGATAAAATACATTTAAAGGACTATTATGGAAAAAGTTGAAAAAATTTTGAAGTATTATATGCTCACTCACAAACTTAAAGACACCATTCGAAGTGGTTGGAAGGTCTGGGATGTCAAGGCCCAAAGACTTGAAAGTGTTGCCGAGCATGTGTATGGAACATGCATGCTTGCCATTGCCATTTGGTCAGAAACTCTTCCAACTGTCAATTTGGCAGAAGTGCTAATGACCCTTGCCATACATGAAACAGAAGAGATAATCATAGGTGACTTAACGCCTTTTGATGCGGATTATAAAAACAAAAAAGTCAAAGGGCAAAGTGCAGTTAAACAGATTTTTAATGGCATGATGGCTGAAGAAGTTTTTGAAACTTTGCTAAAAAACTATGAAGAAAAATCCACTCCAGAAGCATTGTTTGCGTTCAAGGTGGACAAGCTTGAGTGTGACTTGCAGGCAAAGATCTATGACGAACAAGGCACTTTGAAACTTGAAAATGCAAGCGATAAGGTTAAAAAAGATGCTAGAATAAAAAAACTGGTAGAAAAAGGTGTAAAAAATAGTTCCAACTTCTTTGTGTATTTTGATAGGGCACATCTGCAAAAAGATCAAAAGACTGGAGAAAGTGATATTTTTGTTGAGATAAGCAAATACATAGAAAAACATAAACTTCCAAAGGTATGAAATTCTCTTGACAAAAATTCTTTGTTGTGATAAAAATTACTCTGCATTATAAAAAGTTGCCTGCAACTCAATATGCACCCTTAGCTCAATTGGATAGAGCGTTGGTCTACGGAACTTGCTCGGCTTTTTGTGCAAAAGTTCACTTTGCTGGTGCAAAGTTTCACATAAGGCACAAAGCCTGCGCTCCCCAAAAAAGTTTACAAGTAATACTTTTTCGGGGGCCCCAGTTTACAACCTTTGGTTCCTAAATGTTGTATCAAAGGTACACAACTCAATATGCACCCTTAGCTCAATTGGATAGAGCGTTGGTCTACGGAACCAAAGGTTGGGGATTCGAGCTCCTCAGGGTGCACCAAATTTATATAAAATAAAAATCCATGGGTTTTACCCGTGGATTTTTAGTTCTATTTACGTTTGTCCTGCTGTCTACGTTTTTTTTCTTGTTTATAGTAATCATAGTTTCCAAGATATGTTGAAATGCTTCCATCTTGAAATTCTATTGTCTCATCTGCAAATTTGTTAATAAAATATCTATCATGGCTAATAAAAATCAACGTTCCTTCAAAATTTTCAATTGCATCCTCAAGTACTTCTTTAGTAGGAATGTCTATATGATTGGTTGGTTCATCAAAAATAAGAGTATTTATTTTTTGTTGCAATAGTTCGGCTAACTTTACGCGTATTTTTTCCCCACCAGAAAGATTTTTGATTTTCTTATTGACAGAATCTTTATAGAACTGAAATCCTGCTAAGATTTGTCTTGCTTTTTGTTCAGGTAATCCAACTTCACTTTTAAAATAATCTAGTAGTTGCATTTCGCCATTTGGAAATTCAATAATTTGAGGTAAATATCCTATTTTGACGCTTGGACCTATAAATATAGATCCGGTGGTAGGCAAATTTTGTGAACCCATTATTGTTTTAACAAAAGTGGATTTTCCACTACCATTATTGCCAATTAATGCTACTCTTTCCCCAGAACATATGCTTAAGTTTATATTATTTAAAATAGTTTTTCCATCTGGAACATTAACAGTCAAATCTTCAGCAACGATAATTCTTTTACTTGTTTTTCTTTCTTCATCAAATCCAAGTCGCAATTTTCTTTGTTCTTTTGGTCTGGCAATAGCCTTTTTTTTCATTCTCTCAAGTTGTGTTTGTAAAGCATGTGCTCTATCGCATAGAGTTGAACTATTGGTTGCCATACCACGCTCAGAAAAGTATTTAATTTGTTCTTCAAGTCGCTTCATTGCAAGCTGTTGATCTTTATATTCTGCCATTTGTTTTTCAAAATCACGTTCTTTTTCTTGAATATAACCAGAATAATTTGTGTTATAGACTTTTGCTATTCCATTATCGAGTGCAAGAATTTTATTAGACATTCTGTCAAGGAAATATCTGTCGTGAGAAACGATCACTGTTGCCCCTTTAAAAGACTTAATGTAGTTTTCAAGCCATTCAATTCTACTTATATCCAAATGATTTGTTGGTTCATCAAGCAAGAAAAGGTCGGGTTTTATAAGCAAGGCTTTTGCAAGTTGAACTAATGTTTTTTCTCCTCCACTCAAGTCATCATACTTCTGATTCAATAAATTTTTATCGACTTTTAAACCCTCGACGACAGTATCAATATTAACATCAATATCATAGCCACCAGCAATAGAAAATTTTTCCAATAGATTGCAATATTTTTCCATAACCCGATTATATTCATCTTCTGGTAAATTTTCTGTCATTTTCTCTTGTAAAAAGGAAAGTAGTTTTTCCATTTCATTTAATTGCACAAAAGCACTACGAAAAATTTCGTACACAGTTCGGCTGTCTTTTTTGCTGGAACCAGTTTGGTCAAGATATGCAACATTTGCTCCTTTTTTTATATTTATATTTCCAGAATCAATTTTTTCAAGCCCAGCAATCATCTTGAGAAGTGTAGATTTTCCACAACCGTTTGGACCTACTATAGAAATTGATTCTCCTTCATTTAATGAAAAAGATAAGTTATCAAAAAGTTGCACAAAACCGAAGTTTTTAGAAATTTTATCAACATTTAATATAAGCATTTAAAGAACCTCTTAACTTAAGAGAAGTATAACATTTTTCTTTATTTTGTCAATAAACTGTATATTATTGCAATGTTAAAATCTCTAATCGCTAGATTTTTAATGATTGTTTTTTTGATATTCGTAGCTAGATTTACACATATCTTCTAGATTTCGTGTTGCCTTGAAACCAAGTTCGTTTTCAGCCTTTTTTGGTGAGGCATAACATATGGCGATATCTCCTGGACGTCTGGATACAAATTCATACTTTACCAGATTTCCATTCACTTTGTTGAAAGTGTTGACTATGTCCAAAACGCTGTAGCCAACTCCCGTGCCTAGGTTATATATTTTTAATCCAACATCGCCATCTGTTAATTTTTCCAAAGCCTTTGCATGTCCTATTGCAAGGTCCACAACGTGGATATAGTCGCGTACACCGGTACCATCTTTGGTATTGTAATCATTGCCAAATATTTTCAAGTGATCAAACTCACCGACGGCGACTTTGCATATGTAGGGCATAAGGTTGTTTGGTATTCCATTTGGATCTTCACCAATCAGCCCACTTTCGTGAGCACCAATTGGATTGAAATACCTAAGTATGATTACATTAAAATCTGGATGTGCAGTTTGATAGTCTTTCAAAATCTCTTCATTAAACAGTTTTGTTCTTCCATATGGATTTGATGCACCCAAGGGAGAATCTTCATAAAGAGGCATTATTTCTGAAACGGCATAAACGGTTGCAGAAGAACTGTAAATAAAGTTTTTGCAGTTATATTTTTCCATTACGTTTAATAAACTCAGTGTGGAGCCAATGTTATTTTTATAATATTTCAAAGGTTCAAGACAACTCTCTCCAACTGCCTTAAATCCGGCAAAATGTATTATCGCTTCAATATCTTTATTTTCTTCAAAAATTTCTTGCAAGGCATGTTGATCACAAACGTCTTTTTGATAAAATTTCGGAAGTATTCCGGTTATTAACTCAATCTTATTCAAAACTTCGATTTTTGAATTGGATAGATTATCAACAATTACTACTTCATATCCATTTTGAATCAATTCAACGGCAGTATGTGAACCAATATATCCAAGTCCACCAGTTAATAATATTTTCATACTTTCCTCCTTATTTATCTTTTATTCCACTTCGTAGCCATGCGTGCTAATTGCGTTTTTTATTGAATCAATGTCAACATCTCTGTCAACTGTAATGGTGACTTGCCCCTTTGTATGATCGGCATTTGCATCTACAACTCCTTGGATTTGTTTGACACTATTTTCAACAGTATTTTCACAGTGAGCACACATCATTCCTTTGACGGATAGTGTTATTGTTTTCATATAATTCTCCTTTTTTATCAATTTAATATTTTTAAATTTGCTATCAATTTTTTTGTGAGATGGTTTATATATGTTCAAAAGGTTGAGCCTCAGGGCATTTAGAACAACGCACACACTGGACAAGCTCATCGCAAGTGCTCCATACATTGGACTTAATTCCCATCCAAAAATTGGTATAAAAACTCCAGCAGCAAGTGGTATTCCAATAATATTGTAAATAAATGCCCAAAATAGATTTTCATATATATTTATCAGTGTGCCTTTTGCCAATTTAAATGCAGCACACACATCTTTAAGATCATTTTTCTCTAAAACTATGTCAGCACTCTCAATTGCAATGTCTGTTCCCGCTCCAATCGCAATTCCAACATCGGCTCGGGTAAGGGCAGGGGCATCGTTTATTCCATCACCAACCATAGCAACTTTTCCATATTTTTGTAAAGTTTTTATTATATTTTCTTTTTCATCAGGTAATACTTCTGCCACCACTTCGCAAACTCCAACATCTTTTGCAATTTTGTTTGCTGTTGCCCAGTTATCTCCAGTCAGCATCACCACATAAAGGCCCATATCTTTTAACATTTTTATTGCATCTTTGCTTGTTTGTCGCACTGTGTCACTGACTGCAATTACACCCAAAAACTTGTTGTCGAAACAAAAATATATGGGTGTCTTGCCGACATTTGACATTTTTGTTGCGTTTTTTAATATATTTTGTGGTATTTTAACATAATTTTCCACAAAATTTTTATTTCCACAAAGTGCAGGTTTTTTGTCTATGTTGGCAAGAGTTCCTTTCCCGGGCAATTCTTTAAAGTCAGTTATTTCTAAATTTGAAGAAGAATTTCTGGATAGGTGAGAGGTTATCGCTTTGGCTATTGGATGGTTGCTTTTGCTTTCTAAAAGATATGCAATTTCAAATAGTTTTTGCTCATCAATATCTTCATTTAGGATGATATCACAAACACTCATCTTTCCAGTTGTTATTGTTCCAGTTTTGTCAAGCACAACAATCTGAGTTTTGCTGGCTATTTCCAGCGCTTTTGAAGTTTTGAATAATATGTTGTTCTTTGCACCCTTGCCACTTCCCACCATGATCGCCACCGGTGTTGCAAGTCCAAGTGCACATGGGCATGAAATTACCAAAACAGAAATGGCACGTGCGAGTGAATAACCCACGGTTTGGCCAACTGCCAGCCAAACTATCAGTGTTACCAAAGATATACCAAGCACCACAGGTACAAATATTCCTGCGACTTTGTCGGCAACTCTTGCAACAGGTGCTTTTGTTGCAGTGGCATCACTTACCATCTGTACGATTTTGGAAAGAAAAGTGTCTTTACCCACTTTTGTGGCTTCGCAAACAATGGTGCCATTCAAGTTTATTGTTCCAGCAAAAACATTTGAGTTCTCATTTTTATAAACAGGCAAACTTTCTCCCGTTAGAGCGGACTCATCAACAGAGGAATTTCCACTGGTCACGGTTGCATCAACGGCAATACTTTCTCCCGGTTTAACAACAAATCTATCTCCAAGCTTTATGTCCTGTACATCAATTTCTACTTCATTGCCTTCTTTATCAATTAATCTTGCAGTCTTTGGTGCGAGTTTTATCAAACTCTTAATTGCATTTGTAGTTTTTCCTTTACTGTAACTTTCAAGTGTTTTGCCTAAGGTAATTAAAGTCACTATCATTGCACTTGATTCAAAATACAACTCGTTGTAAAAATTTTGAACTTGTATTGGATTGTTCAAAAATGCAAAATAGGACATAACGATCAGCATAATTAGACTATACAAATATGCAACGCCACAGCCAAGGCCGACCAAAGTATACATATTTAAATTCTTTTTGAAAATTCCTTTAAAGCCATCAATAAAAATTTGTGAATTGATTATCAAAATGATGCTTGTAAGTATAAGTTGAATAATTCCAATTCCAACATAGTTATTGTCCAAAAAATAGGGAAGAGGGAAACCCCACATGTTGTAGCCCATGGTAATGTACAGAAGTACCACCAAAATTACAGCAGAAAAAATTATGCGAAAAAGATAAGGTTTTATTTCGCTATTTTCGTTTTCAACATTTTCAGTTGTTTTCTTTCCATGTTTTTTCGCCATGTAGCCCGCATTTTTAACGGCTGAGATGATGTCGCTCTCTTTCGCATTGCCTTCCACAACCATGCTGTTTGTCAAAAGATTGACGGAGCAAGACTCAACTCCATTTAAATTTCTTACAGCTTTTTCAACTTTTGCACTACATGCAGCACATGTCATTCCCTTTATGTCATATTTGTCCATTTTTTTATTCCTTTAAATCACGCCAAGATTTCATGTGATGAATTGAAACACCAAATTTGTCGGGAAGTTTTTGCTTAACTATTTCAAGTTGCTGATTCATATAGTTTTTGCCTTCTTCATAATAAGTTACAATTTCTGTTTCGCTAGAAGCACTTGTTTCTGCTCCCAAAACAACTTGTTTGTTTACACTTGTGGCATATTCTATCTCCTCTTTTGAAACATCAAGCATTGCAGTCGCGCTGTCACGATAACTCATCAAAAAAACACAATCTGCGACATCAATCATATGTGCATATGCCGGTTTTGTTATATTGTTGTATGTTATACTGTCGTCAAGCCAAAATGGTATGTCATAGTCAAAGAAGATATTTGGATATTTTTTATCCAAGGTATTTGCAAGGTCAATAAGATTATATATGTATTGTTGTCTATTTTGGTCAAAATCATCAAATTGATGTGGCTCAATGTCGAGATGTATCCCACTGTAAATATTGTCATTTGCATTGTTGAATTGTATGTAACTATCAACCTTTTCCTCAAGTTTGGTCATGTCCAAAAGCCATTCTTTCTCACCGATAAGCCAATAAACATCTATACCTTTTTGTGTTGCATCCAAAACAAATTGAGTATTTTCAAAATTTTCATCACAAAAGTATATTTCGTTTATATTGTTTGAAACTGCAAAATCCAAATATGATTGATCCAAATCATTATTCCACCACCAAACGCCAAATATTGATGTTGAAACTCTTTGTTTTTCAAAACATCCACACAAACTAAATGCAACAATGGCACATAGCACAACACTTAAAAATTTTTTCATGTGTATATTATACATTTTTATAAAAAAATTTCAAAATGGTTTTGTTTGACATTTTTTTTGTAATTTGCTAGCATCAATAAAAAAAGGAGTGAATTATGGAACAAACAAATATGCCATGTATTGGCGATCCAGCCCCAGCATTTAGGGCAAATACAACGCAAGGGGAGATAAATTTTCCTCAGGACTATAAGGGAAAATGGGTAATTTTATTTTCTCATCCTGCAGACTTTACACCTGTTTGCACCACAGAATTTATGACTTTTGCATATATGATGGATGAATTCAAAGCGCTTAATACTGAACTTGTTGGACTTAGTGTGGATTCAATCTATTCTCACATCGCTTGGCTTCGCAAAATTCAAGAACTTGAATGGAATGGTAAAAATCATCTTGAAGTTAAATTCCCTTTGATAGAAGATATCAAGATGGAGATTGCAAACAAATATGGAATGATTCAACCAAATCAATCAACGACACAAGCAGTTAGGGCTGTGTTTATCATTGACCCAAAGGGTATAATCAGGACAATACTATATTATCCAATTTCAACGGGAAGAAATTTTGATGAAATCAAGCGTATTATTTTAGCATTGCAAAAAGCAGATCGTGACGCAGTGGCAACACCAGCAGACTGGAGACCAGGTGATGACGTAATTGTACCAACGGCAGGTTCATGTGGTGTTGCTAAGGCACGAGTTGAAGCAAATGATCCAAACATGTACTGTTTAGATTGGTTCTTATGCTTTAAAAAAGAAAAATAAAAAGTTTTCCTTCGGGAAAATTTTTTTATGCCTAAATTTGACAAACAAGACTTGGAAAAACATTTTCTAATTTATCTATTTTTGCGCTAATTCTAAGTTTTTGTGGTAGTTTATCAGTTATTGCAACTGCTTTGATTTTTTTGGTTGGTATAGTTGTTATCATCGTGACGGTTGGTATTATTTTTATTACAATTCCCAATTATTTTGAAAATTTAATGTCAGTTGTGGATACTTCCTCTCAGATTACTAATTTTTTCATGGATAATTTTTATATTTTTGCCTCCATTGCGATTTTAGGAGCAGTCATTTCATTGGTGCTTTTACTTTTGGATAGACAAAAAAAGCATACAGCTCGAATTGTAGT
Source organism: uncultured Clostridia bacterium (assembly GCA_944383375.1). Taxonomy (GTDB): domain Bacteria; phylum Bacillota; class Clostridia; order Christensenellales; family UBA1242; genus UBA5893. Next base: position 128,800 of record CALWPG010000002.1, read on the forward strand.
TTCTTCTGTAGTAATTGCACTTTCCATAGTCTCAATCATTGTTATGGCTTTGGGGGGTGGGTAAATGAAAACTATCAAGTTAAAGCTAGTTGGTCTAAATTCAAAGTTTGATCCCCAACATAATAATTGATGGCCAACCTGTGAAATGCAAAAAAAAATGAGTTTGGTTCTTTTGAAGTAGACTATCAGACAGACAAAGAGGAAGTTGAATTGGATATTTCAAGAGAATTGGAATTAAAAGCAAAACTATGGTGGCTCTACGCACTTATTTCGTTTTTTGTTAGTTTATTTGGCATTTTTGAACCTTTTTATGATAGAAAGTGTATCACGCTTGATTGTTTGTATAAAATCAAGCTCAAGGATATCAATGAGATAAAAGTTAAATTTAATACATTGTCATCACAAGGCAGAGCTGTTGAAATTGAAACAGAAAACCAATATGAAGAACTAAAAAATGAATATCACGTTGATAAAATCGCAAAACGAAGATGGATTGCATTGCTTGTAATTAAAATTGTTATCTGGATTGGCCTTGGCATCTTAGTTGGCTATTTTATCTCAAAAATTTAAGGAGGAATTATGAAAGTATTTATAAAAAACAAAATTTGGTCAATTGGTGGTGGCTCGCAAGTTCTAAATGAAGAAAAACAACCAGTGTTCAAGGTAAAGGCAGGCCTTTTAGCATCACACATGTCAAATATGTTTGTGATACTCAGGGTAAAAGGCTTTTAAAATTCGCAATAAGTGGTTTAATTGGTTTGTGCACAAGGCATATATCTATGATGCAAATAAAACCAAAATAGCGACGGTCAAAGACAAATGGTTAAACACGAACCAAGAATATTTTGTGCTTGGCTATAAAGACGAAATAAAGATTCAAGGTAAATTTTTTGGATTATCCACACAAATATTACGAAATGGCGAAGTTATAGGTACGATAACAAGGCAAATTACTTTTATAAATGACGCATTTGAACTTGATGCCAATGAAGAAGATATTCCATTTTTGATTGCTCTTGTTATTGCAATCGATAACATAACTGACAAAAAGCATAAAAGATAATAAGATATAGGAGACACAAAATCTCCTTTATTTTATTAATATGGCTAACCAAAGTATTTTTTTGCATTACTATTGATTTTTGACGCTGAATTTGGTATTATGTTAACATGAAAAAATACATAAGAAAAAGTTTTTATTTGTTTGTTATTTTATCGGCTATTTTACTAGCCGGTATATCATTTCAAGGTGCACAAGTTTCGGCATCCATTGCTGTATACGCAGACCAAGACGTTGAGACTATGACAAACAATGTCCTCTTTGTTAATTTTTCGGGAGAGGAGGACATAACTGAAATACCGATGTATCAAAATAGTTACACAACTTTTGATACTTTATTTAATGTCGGAGATACTTCAGTAAAAAATTATTATTATCTAAATAGCAATGGTAACCTCAATGTAGACTCTCAAATATTTACCGAAAACCAAGAAGATATTTTAGTGTTTACTGCGAGTCAACCAAGAACATATTATTTGCCATATATTTTGCAGGTCAATGGTACATATCAAAAAAATGCAGACGGCTATTTTGATTATATGTTAGTCAGAGCCACGACGACTTCAGCAGAAAGTGCCTTAAGAGTGCCTTATTCGGCTTCCTTTTTCGATAGATGTGAAGTAATCGCAAATGTCTATGAAGCTAAAGGTGGTGTGGCTAGTGATAACAATATGCAAGATGGAATAATTTCACTGGACTATGCTCAGGCACTAGAAAATAGCAATTCAAATTATTACATTATTGAAAGTCCACAAAGGCGATTAAGAGAATATGAACTGGTAAGCGAGATATATAGCATGGCATCGGAAAATGTAGTAATTGAAAATAGCGATAACAACAATGATGGTTTTCTTGACGTTTTATCTATTGCTGTGCTGAAAACGGACAGTTCAAGTCAATATTACATTGAATGGAGTACTTTGCTTTGGGCACATCAAACCACATTAAATGCAATTCACAGCAATTTTATTAACTACAATAAAACACAGCAACAAATGATCCAGCTCATGATTGCGGATGGTGTGGACGAGCAGGAGGCCACAAGACAGGCTCAATATATTTACAATCGAGTCCAAGTGGACGGATTGGCATTTAATACAGTCAATTTTTCAAGTTATGACATAGAAAACATTAACACTCAAAATACATGGGATTATTTTGTTCGAGACAACTCCACATTCATACATGAATTTGGTCACGTGCTTGGACTTAGAGATTTGTATCTGGGCAGTGGTGACGCAACTTCAGTTGGGAGTTGGAGCCACATGTGCAATAGTGTATCAAAAAGTTCTTTCTTTACTTCCTATGAAAGAGAGAAGTTGGGATGGCTAGATGAGGATAACATAGTTGAGATAACAAAAGAGGGTGAGTATGCACTTCAATATGTCAAAGGAATTGATAATGACAATGTTGTGGCATACAAGATTGCAGATCCCCAAAAGTCGAGTAGAAGTATATACATAGAATATCGTCAAACACAAGGATACTTTGACTCACAATGTGGCAGGGCTGGGCTGTTGGTTTATGTTGTGGACACCCAGTATAACGGAAATCGAAACACAGATTCTCATGGGAATCCATTATATGAAATCTATGTTCAACGCAATTTAGGAGAAACTGTTTTCAATGCCTCTGTTCAACAAGGCGAGACACTGGATAATATAATCTTTGGAATAGAAAATGAAAATATAAATTCTGGTATTGTTGTAGAAGTTATTTTTGCCGGAGATGATAATGTTATCTTCCAAGTCCAAGGAGGAAATTTATTGCCTCAAGATAGCTATACATTAGCGGATTTTAATAATAATGTGTTGCTATACAACAAACTTATGGAAAACCTTCCAAAAGGTCAGCAAACACTCAATAGACAAAGTTTTGTTGATGCACTATATCTTGATTTGAATGGCATCAACTTATCAGATTTGTCGTTTTTGGGACTATTTGATCTTTCCAGCATTGAATATATAAATTTGTCAGACAATGATTTAACCAATGAAGATCTCACAATTTTGAGCCAGTACGTGCAAAATTTAAATACTCTAAAAAAAGTATATTTATTTGCAAACAATTTTGATGCAACCACTTTGCAAGAATATGACTCGAAATTTGTTTTTGGTGCCTTTTTGGACATGAATACAACAGAATATTTCACCAGTGTAAATATGCCACTTTTGCTAAGGCAAGATGACGGAATTGATATACGACTAAATGGTCAATTATTACAAAGTAACGATGCAATTCAAAGTATCACACTTGAGGGTGGATATTACTATATAAGGATTTCTTTTTCAGGTGAAGTGGCAAACTATTTTAACAACAACATAAGCCTTAATTTTAATGTCATTGACATCACATCCAAATATCCATCGGAGGCTGAAAGTTATAAAATATATATTGCCGATGATCTTCCTGATATAACACAATTTATTGAAGTTATTGGTGCAGAAACATATCAATTTTCATTTATTTATGAATATCCTCAGCTTACTTATGGAAATGGTAACTTTGAGGTAATAGTAAAATACAATAATCAAACAGTAAAAACAATAAAAATTTATTACTTTGCCTTTGAAAAACCACAGGTTGAATTTGTGGGCGGAGAAACTGAGTATGTGGAATTTAATACCACATATGAAGATAAAGGCATCATGGTGTATGAAGACGGCGAACAAGTTGATTACACTTTGAGTTTGTCAGGAGAAATATCTACATATTACATAAAGTTTATATATTTTGGTGGAATATTTGACTCAGAAAACCCAGTTTTGCAAAATGGCGAATATGTGGATGTTGTTGACACAAGCTTGAATGGAAATTATATCATTTGCTATTCATTAACCAATAAATATGGTGCACAATTTGATTTCTACAAACAGGTTATTGTGACTGAAGAAATGCTCGAGGAAAGTTTATTTGATGAAAAACTTTATACAGTATTAACAGGCCTATTAAACTCAAATCAAATTCTTAAAACGTCATTTTTAAATACAACTTTTGTAGACTTGTCTAATAACTCTTTAACATCAATCAAAGGTCTTGAACATTTGGACTTTAGTGAGGATACTGTCATAGATTTAACAAGCAACAATCTTTCAAATATTGATGAGTTAGAAAACTTGTTAAATACAAAAGATGTGACCGTGTATGCGATGTTTAACAGATTTCAAAAATCCAACGTTTTGGCTTTTGATAGTATAAGAAAAGAGAACTGTGTGTTTGGTATACAAAATTTACTTTCAGTCAAATTGACTGAGTTAGGAAATAATTTTGATATAATCATGGGTGAAATCTTTGACGATTTCTCAAAATTCAACATGAGCTTGAGTTTTGAAAATGCAAAAATTGATTATGTCAATAACACAATTTCTTTGCAAGAAGCAGGCGAATATATTTGCTCATTTACTTACGACAATGCTATCAGAAGCAAAAATGTATCGCTTATAAAACTGGCTATGAATGAAAACAGTATTGTTAAATCATATAATGAACTGCTAACAATTGACAACACATTGTTAAATGTTGAGGGAGTTGAAAAAACAAAATTAAACATCATAAGCGACCAAGCAAATTATGATTTAACGAAAATTGGGAACTACGAAATTAAAGTGTATGTAGAATATCTCGGCGAGATAATGACTTTGAACCTAAATGTTGAAGTGGTCGATGACATAAAACCAACTATAAGTTTGGATGGTGATTTAGATGTATATGTCAATTCGCTTAGCATGTATGAACAATATTATAAAGATGACATAATTACTGCATATGATGATTATGATAAACAATTGTCCTACTCAGTAATAGGTGAAGTTAAAAACGAATATGGTATCTACGAGTTGACGTACACAGCCAGTGATTCAAGTGGCAATTCAGCACAATTGAAAAGAATTGTGCACATTGGAAATGTCACTTTAACGGAGCAACAAGGTGATATTGAATATAACACAAGGTTTAATTTAGAGTTCAATACAAATGTATTTCAATTGTTTGACTTTAATATTTCATATAAAATTGACAGCGAACCTGTAGGTTCAAGTTATAATGGGCTTTTATTGAAAAAGTTTGGTGAAAATTTAATAGATGTTACATTAACACATAAATTAAACAACGACCTTGTAATAAATCTACAATACTTGGCTAATGTGACGGATACTCAAACTCCGACCATTGAACTTGTTGGAAGTGAACAAACAAATATTAAAATAGATCAACCATATATTGAAAATGGAATAATTTGCCAAGATAATAGCATAGATGGTTACGTTGGCATTGAAGATAATGTCTTGGATATATCAATAAATTATTTCAAGCTAGATGAAACTTCAAATGTCTATGTCGAAATACCTGAAATTAACACCTCAATCGCTGGTGATTATAAGATTGAATATACTGTAAAAGACAGTCATCAAAACACATCAGTTGCAAACAGGTACCTAACTGTTGAGTACTATCCAATCACCATGGCTCAAATTGATGCAACTCAAATGAATATAAGATATCAAGTGGGTGACTCTGTTTCTATCACATTGGATATATTAGATGAAAATAAAACAAATCCAAATCCAATCGTTTACTGGTATGTCAATGACGAATTATTTCAAACAACTTACGGAACGTCAGCACAATTTAGTTTTGATGAAAAAGGTGAATATAATATTACTGCATATGTTTCAGACAACATGATTGGAACGCAAACAGTCACCATTTCAGTGTGTGAAAAAAATGAAGCTGAAAATGTGTTTATGATAATTGGTATAGTTGCCGCTGTGTTTGTGGTTTTATGCTTTGCAGGTTATTTCATTTCCGTATATGCAAAAAGAAACTTTTATTGATAATAAAGGAATTCAATATGAAGCAAACAATTACCAAAAATTTGATTTTAAATTATCAAGATGGGCTGGATGATTTTGTAAATACTTCCATAAATATTGTTGATGAAAAAACACCTTTAATTAAAGAAATATTTGAATGCAACGACATTGGTGTGGGACAATTAAAGGCTTCTTTCTTTACAGATAGAAATGACTTTGTAAATTATATTAGTTCAATTTCTGGAGGACATACGCCTTCAAGTTGGGCGACTGGATGCTTTTACAATGGTGAGATACAAACCCTGATAGATTTAAATAAAAAAGAAAATTTAGAATATCAAACTCATACCTTAATACATGAAATAGTCCATTTGTACTTCAACAAACTAATTTACAACAAGTATGAAATTGATAGAATCAGATGGTTTGATGAAAGTTATGCATGTTATATAGATGGAAATATTGAAAATATAAAAATAGAAAATTTAAAGGAAATTTGTGTTAAATTAAAATCTCTTAACGATTTTGATATGAATACTTTGGATAATATAAAAAATGTTAGGACAAATAACTATAATGGCTATGATATGTTTTTAACTGTTGGTAAATATATATTTGAAAATAATCTAGAGAAAAAATATTTAAAAATTCTTAAAAATAATCCCAAAAAAATTAGGAAAATTGGCTTAAAAATATTATCGAAAGCAATTTCATATGTGGAGAATTTAAATTAAAATACATTAAGAATAAAATTAAAAAATACATAATAGTGAATTATTTATGATTTATTACAGAAAAGCAACTTTGGATGATCTTGAAAAAATTTGGAATAAAGATATTCAAAATAATTTGGAAGATAAAAGATATTTAAAATGGAAGCACGAATTTATTGAGGCAAATAAATTAGAAAATATCATCACTTTTGTAATTGTAAATGATGATGATCCAATTGGACAAGGCTCTATTGTATTAAATAAAAATAATATTAATGTAGAATGCAGAGATTTACTTTGTGATGGGAAAGAGAGGGCATATATCTCTACTTTGAGGATAGACAAACCTTTTGAAGGGCAGGGTCATATATCTAAACTTGTAAAGATGATAGAAAGTTTTGCAAAAGATAAAAATATAAAAATTTTAACAATAGGTGCTGAAGCAAAAGAAAGTCGAAATCTTGCAATATATCTACATTTTGGCTATACAAAATTTATTACAAGTGTTTGCGAAGATGGAGATCTTATTTTGTACTACGGAAAAGAAATTTAAAAATAAAATATTTAAAATTGCAACCAAATTCGGTTAATAACCTAATTTAGTCGCAATTTTTTTGTTCTGACTCAGAAAGATTTGGAGATGTAACCATTTTATCATATAATTTTGTTGTCATTGAAATAGACAAGTATAATCTTAACAATGTTTTAAAAATTTTAGGAGATTAATAATGCAACATATAGCAATTTTAAAACAACCATTTTTTGACATGGTGCTTTCTGGTGAAAAGACAATTGAAAGTAGATGGAGTATGAATAAAGTTGCACCTTTTGGAAAAGTAAACATTGGAGATGAAATTTTGCTAAAACAAACCGGCAAAGATGTGACTGCTACCGCTATTGTTAAAGATGTAAAATATTATGAACTTACACCAAAAATCGTTGAAGAAATACGGCTATGTTATGGCAAACAAATTGGAATCGACAAATTTGAAGATTGGGAGTCAACTTTGCATAAAAAATATTGCACTCTTATATGGCTTAGTGATGTAAAAAAAAATGCACCTATTAAAGTTAAACGAAGCAATGGTGCTGGTTGGTTGATTGTAAGATAACAATATTTTAAACGAAACGAAGTTATATTCATTAAATATTAAGAGTCCTGACTCTTAATCAGAGATAAAAAAAGAGAGCATATTCTCTCCACAAAATTCTTGGTGGACCACCAGGGACTCGAACCCTGGACCCACTGATTAAGAGGTGCCTTTGGAACTTCTTTTTTTATGTCTTTTTATTCCAGTAAATCCCCTTTAACCCCTTATTTTC
>CALWPG010000003.1 GCA_944383375.1 uncultured Clostridia bacterium
TAAAGGTTCGGAATAACCTTTGATGGGATTCCTCAGTGTTTTGCCCTTCGGAATGCCCCCCTTTTTTTTCTTTTTTTTTTTTTTCCCCCCCCCCCCCCCCCCCCCTATGTTTGTCAAACAATTTAACGTTTTTTCTCAAACTTTTTGTAATTTTGGCATATAACGAAAACACTCGTGCTGGTGTGACGATACGAGCAAAAATTTGTTATGTCGAACATGCCCTTGTCATCCAAGCTTTGAGAAGAATTTCGTTAGATTCCTCAGCACTTCGTGCTTCAAAATGACAGAGACATCCTCTATGGATTATATCCGCTTGGGTTTTCCTTTTGTATTTTCTTTGCAACATTGGTCTGATCAACTTGAGTCGTGCTTTGAGGTGGGATAAACTGAACGGTATTTTCTGGCAAAGTTATGCCTTCCGTCACCTCTTCGATTCCTTCGATAATTATGCCCTCTTGTGCTTGATAGGTTTCATCACGAATAAGAACGCTTTCCACCAGTGTGTCCCCGATGTATCTATCCATATATCCCTTTGCCCTGTAACCTTCACGAGGGTATTTCAGGCGAAGGTATTCACCTTTGTAGGTCACTTTGTTTTTATAGTCACCATTTGTATCTGGAACAATTCTGTCACCAGGGTGAGGTATTGCTCCCAAAAATTCAACACGACGTTCAAGTCTTTCGCCCTCTGCGAATGGCTTGCCATACACCTCAACGTAGACGTTATCGTTGTCTGAGTATGTCTTTATATACATACTTTTATCTGTTGTGTTTTTAAATCTTAAATCACTGTAGCCTTCGCTGACCATGGCATCAAAAGCCAACCAAACATATGACGATGGCAAGGTGTGTTTGTTGACTTCCAAAATCTCAACATCTGCAAGCAGTAATGCGTTGTATAGAGTTGTTGAAGACTGACAAACTCCACCGCCCGTACCCTCAACATAAACGCCGTTTAAAATTATGTTGGCTTTTTTGTATCCATTTTCAGACGTTCTTGAACCCGTCGTTTCATTAAATGACACCTCTTGATCAGGCAATATTTCCATTCCGTTGAAAGCTTCCAAAGCATGCCTTACATTATGTTTTCTATCTTCTTTTGAAGTTTTATAGGACGTTGAGAAAGTTGATCTTTTGACAACAGTGTTTTGAATATCTTCAAGTTTCACTTGTGGCTCTACCTGTTGGGTTGGAACATCCAATTCCACCTCGCTTGAGTCCATCAACGCCTCATCTATATTTTGTTTTAAGCTTTCTGTGTCAACCTTAACGCCAAAGACTTCTTCATTATATTCAACAGGATTTTGTTTGGATGCATCAAAGGAAACAAAGGCATCTTGTGCTGGCGTGTCTATTTCGCTCACCACCTCATCTATTTTTGCATTTAAGCCCGTGAAGACGTCCGTATAGGAGATTTCAAAACTTTTATTTCCATTTAGTTTTTCAATTTTGTTTTTCTTTTGAAACAGGTTTCCAGAGTTGAAATATTCAAAAACATTTTCAACATAAGGCACGATATGGTTATCTATTTCAAAGTCAGAGCCTGAAAATGTCCATGTTTTATCTTGATACACAAGTGTTATTTTTATGTCTCCTCTCATTGTGTCCAAATGAGTTTGAACAACATTTGTCGCCTGCTCCTTGTCAAGTCCTGACACATCTATTCCGTTTATTGTTGTTCCATCTTGAAATTTGTTGTCCATGAACAAAACATCTTTGAACACGAAAAATCCGTAACCTAGCACCCCTACTGCCACAACAAATATTACACTCACCAAAATAAAAATCTTACTTTTCATAGTTTTTCCTTTTTTTCTTTATTATTTGTACTTAAAAAAAATATATTCATTGTCAAGTGCTTGCAAAAAACTATATAATGAATTAGAATAAAATAGCCATAGAGAGTGTGCGAGGGACAGCCCCTGTGACCACACAGCAACCCAAAGTTTTATGGGTGCTAAAGGCTGAACGATGGTGAAAATATTTAAAGGCCTCCATCGTTATGGTGGATTTTTTTATATAAGGAGTATGTATATATGGAACAAATATTAACAAGTGAAAGCGTAAACATTGGCCATCCAGACAAAACCTGTGATTATATTGCAGATTGTTTTTTGGATGAAGCGCTTTCTCAAGACAAAAATAGCCAAATGGCAGTGGAGTGTGCGATAAAGTCCAATCACCTATTCATTTACGGCGAGGCAACCACTTCGGCAAAAATCAATTACAGTAAAATCGCTCGCGACGCACTGAAAAAGATAGGTTATAAACAAAAATTTAAGATTACCAAAGTTATCACCAAACAAAGTCCCGACATAACAAATGCAGTTCAAAAAAAGAAATTGTGTGCAAATGATCAAGGAGTTGTCTTTGGCTATGCCACTGACGAAAGCGCTTCCTTTTTGCCACTTACCATAGAAATTGCCAACAAAATCATGAGGGTGTATGATGATTTTAGACAGACAAATCCTATATTTTTCCCCGATGCAAAAAGTCAAGTTTGGATAAAATATGTAGATGGTCAACCAAAAAACATAACCACTTTACTTATAAGTGTTTCACATGATGAAAAGTTGCCATTTGAAGAACTTCAAAAAATCATCAAAGAAAAAGCCGTATCCTTGATACTAAATCAGTATTCAAAATATGTCGACGACAACACCAAGATACTCATCAACCCAAGTGGAAAGTTTACTGTTTGGGGTAGTTATGGCGACAGCGGATGTGTTGGAAGAAAAATTGTTGTTGACGGCTATGGTTCAATCGCCCATGTTGGTGGTGGTTGCTTTTCATCAAAAAATGCAACCAAAGTGGACAGATCAGGTGCATACTATGCCCGATATGTTGCCAAAAATTTGGTTGCAAACAAGCTTTGCAAAAAATGTGAGATTTCTGCTTCCTATGCCATAGGTATTGAAAATGCTATAGCCCTAAATATTGATTGTTTTGGCACTAACACCATTTCTATGGAGGAAATTTATGACATTGTCAATAAAAATTTTAATTTCAGTGTTCAAAATATTATTGACGAACTGGATTTAAACAGATCAATTTACAAACAAACAGCTTGTTTTGGCCATTTTTCAGACCCAACCTTCCCTTGGGAGAAGATAATTATCTTGAAATAATGACAAAAGAAAAATGTCATTTCGAGCGATAGCGAGAAATCTCAAGCGCTTCGCACTTCGGAATGACATTAATGGTATGTGTCATGTCGAACGAAGTGAGACATCTAAGAGATTCCTCGTGGCATAGCTGCTCGGAATGACACATAATGATGTTATGCGTTGGCTTTTAATTTTTCATAATTGACTCTGTTTAACAAATATGTTGCCATCTCTTTAACTGTAGGTGGCTTTTTGGTTTTTGAAATATCATAAAACAATTGTTTGTCCTCGCAGTTCTCAAATGCACGAAGAATGGAAAACCTTATCGCCCTTTCAACACTGCTTGTGTTGGTATCATATTTTTGTGCCAATAGCGGGAAGATAGCGACGCATTTACTTGTCCTAATCCTTGATCTAAACTGTTCGTAAACCAGATCTGCAAGATATTTAGCGCCGATCAATTTTGCTCTAAAAGATAACTTGTCAAGTTCATAATTGATAACTTCATAACAAAGCATCTTATCTTGCTCAATCTCCTTTTGCGTTTCAATATTGTCCTTTTTGATTTTTTCTATAGTCTTGTCCACATTTCCCGTCACGATAATGTTTTTGCTTAAAGCTTTGTAATCCTCATTCATATAATACACCTTTTTCACTCTCGAAATTTCCTCCAATTGTTCATTATTTATATCTGCGTCCTTGTCAATGACGATGAAGCACGATCTTGCACCCTCAAGTATGTACATAAGTTGGTCCATCGATTCACATTCAAAAAAATACATGTCAGTTTTTGTACAAAAGTCACCCAGTTTTTTATAATTTTCCCCCTTATCTTTATAGCAATAGATGACCGAGCTGTCCTTCATTCCTACTTCTCCTTTTTTCGACAAATAATAACATATTTTTTGTCATAGGTCAACAAAAATTTAAAAGTTTTTTAATTTTTTACAAAAAATTTTCTTTTTGTAAAAATGTCTCGTTACTATTGTTTTTCGTATTTTTAGTGTGTATAATATTACATAATTTGCCATAGTTTGACAGTTTTTTGCATCTTTCGACAAATTTCGACACCAAAATAATTGTAGCTTATTTTCCTTTTACTGTCAACTTGCATGTTTATACTCGGGGCATATGGAATTTGGTCACAACTTTAGACACTATAGAATGCATTGCAATTTGACCCAAAGACAAGTGGCCAAAATTTTAGGCATAGCACAAACAAACATTTCAAATTGGGAGAATAATCACACGCGACCAGAATATGAACATCTTGTTAGGTTAGCTCGCATCTATGATGTTTCAATTGATAAGCTTTTGGGAATTGTCTAATTATTATTTTTTTTGTCTTCTATTTGGGCTTTAAACTTTTTCATTTTTTTATCAAGTATCCCATCTATGTCATAGTCTTTGAAAAAGTATTTCATCTGCTCAATACACATACTCACATCGGCAATCTCTTCAACGAGATTGTCTATTATTTTTTTATCATCCTTATATTCACCATGCAAAACTTTCCTCTTATACTTATTAATTGCAACAATAAGCTCTGCCATTTCTTCCACACATTGGTCATACTGAGCAACCACGCCCCAAAGCTTGGTTGCCTCATCATACACCTTTAATCTCTCTTCATATGTCATATATTATATCTCCTAATACATAAAGTACATACACTTTACCAAAAAAGAAGAAATAACACAACTTTTTGCTTGTTAAAAAATTGTTGTTCCCTTTTTATAACCTCTTTGCCAAACAATTAAAGGAGTGCGCAAATTTGCCAAAAAAATATTAATTTTTTTACTGAAAATCGTTTGTGTTTTTATTTTCTGGTATGCTATGATTTTGATAAGTTTTCCAATATATTGTGTATAAAAATTCAAAAACCACAATATATTGTAATTACAAAAGGAGAATTCAATATATGGTACAAGTTATTAAAAAAGATGGAAGTTTGGAAGATTATGACATCAACAAGGTTATAAAAGCGGTTTCAAAAAGTGCCGAACGTGTGCTTTACACCTTTACTGACGACGATCTCAAAAAACTTTGTGACAGGGTCAATTACAATGTAAAAAAACTTGGAGTGGACAAGGTTCCTATTCTTTCCATGCACTCAATTGTGGAAGAAGCTCTTGAGACATATTTTCCAAAAGTTGCAAAAAGTTACAAGGACTATAGAGACTACAAGCAGGACTTTGTGGCAATGCTTGATGATGTCTACAAAAAAAGTCAATCAATAATGTATATTGGAGACAAAGAAAACGCAAACTGTGACTCCACACTTGTATCAACAAAGCGAAGTTTGATATTCAACCAGTTGAATAAAGAACTATACAAAAAGTTTTTCCTAAATAGTGAGGAAATTCAAGCAATAAATGACGGTTACATATACATTCACGACATGTCGGCACGTCGGGACACCATGAACTGCTGTCTTTTCAATGTTGAAGAGGTTTTAACCGGTGGTTTTGAAATGGGAAATGTTTGGTACAATGAACCAAAGACGCTTGATGTGGCATTTGATGTCATTGGAGATATTGTCCTCTCGGCAGCAAGTCAGCAGTATGGTGGATTTACCATTCCAGAGTGTGACAAACTACTCGTCAAATATGCAAAAAAATCCTATGATAAATGGTATAACAAATACAAAGACTTGGGTCTTAGTGACGATGTCTGCCACTCGGAAGCAATGAAAGATGTTCAGTATGAATTCAAACAAGGTTTCCAGGGCTGGGAATACAAATTTAACACCGTGGCATCATCAAGAGGAGATTATCCTTTCATCGCAACGACCTGCGGACTTGCCACAGACGAATTTGGCAAAATGGCAGCAAAAACACTCCTTGAAGTTAGGAAAAATGGTCAAGGAAAAGCTGAGTGCAAAAAACCTGTCCTCTTCCCTAAGATTATATTCCTATATGATAAAAATCTGCATGCTGAGGGCAAACCTTGTCACGATGTATTCCTTGCTGGAATTGAATGTTCTTCAAAAACCATGTATCCAGATTGGCTTAGTCTTACTGGCGAAGGCTATGTTGCAAGCATGTATAAAAAATATGGTCTCCCAATAAGCCCAATGGGCTGTCGTGCATTTTTGTCACCTTGGTATGAGCGTGGCGGAATGGAGCCGGCTGATGAAAATGACAAACCTGTGTTTGTTGGAAGGTTCAATGTTGGCGCAATAAGTTTGCATTTGCCTATGATCTTGGCAAAGGCAAGAAAAGAAAACAGAGACTTTTATGAGGTATTGGATTATTATCTTGAGATGATAAGAAAACTCCACAAAAGGACATATGAATATTTGGGAGAGATGAGGGCTTCCGTCAATCCTCTTGCCTACTGTGAAGGTGGATTTTATGGCGGACACTTAAAGTACAATGAAAAGATTAAACCTTTGCTTAAAAGTGCAACCTCCTCTTTTGGCATAACGGCACTGAATGAGCTTCAAATGCTTTACAACCACAAGTCTCTAAAAGAAGACGGCGAATTTGCGCTTGAAGTTATGAGATATATAAACGACAAAGTTGCACAGTTTAAAAAGGAGGACGGAAATCTTTACGCAATATATGGCACTCCTGCAGAAAATTTGTGTGGTCTTCAAATACAGCAGTTTAGAAGACTTTATGGCATAGTTGAAGGAGTTTCAGACAAGCCATATGTTTCAAACAGTTTCCACTGCCATGTAACTGAAGATATTTCACCTATTGAAAAACAGGACAAAGAAAATAGATTTTGGAATTTATTCAATGGTGGAAAAATTCAATATGTAAGATACCCTATCGACTACAATAAACAGGCATTTGAAACTCTTGTAGAGCGCGCTATGGATATGGGCTTTTATGAAGGTGTGAATTTATCACTTTCATACTGTGATGATTGTGGACACTCTGAACTAGATATGGATGTTTGTCCAAAATGCGGAAGCAGAAATTTGACTAAGATTGATAGAATGAATGGTTACCTTGCCTACTCGCGCGTTAAAGGTGATTCAAGGCTTAATGATGCTAAGATGGCAGAAATAAAAGATAGACGGAGTATGTAAATGAATTATCATAATATTACAAAAGACGATATGTTAAATGGAGACGGCCTTCGAGTTGTCCTTTGGGTGGCTGGTTGTTCGCACCACTGCAAAGGTTGTCATAATCCTGAAACTTGGGCTCCTGATAGCGGCATACCATTTGATGATGATGCAAAACAGGAGATTTTTGATGAACTAGAAAAAAGCTATGTCAGTGGAATAACTTTTTCTGGTGGTGATCCACTATTTAAAGGAAATATTGACACTATAACCTCTTTGGCCAAAGAAATTAGGCAAAAATATCCACAAAAAACAATTTGGCTCTACACCGGTTACAACTTTGAAGATATAAAAGACCTTGAAATACTAAAATATGTAGATGTCTTGTGTGACGGCAAGTTTGTTCTAGAAAAACGCGATACCCAAGCTCACTGGGTGGGCTCGACCAACCAAAGGGTGATTGATGTGCAAAAATCACTAAAATCTGGCAACGTCGTATTACACAAAAAAAGCGAATAGGAAACATGCATCGGGTTCTTTAAAAAGTATTTCCTGAGGGTACATATTAAAAAAAAAAGACCTTTAAAAGTAAGGCCTTTTTTTTGACAAAAATTGCACACAATACTAAAATAAAAGAGTACAAAGGGAGAAATTATGAATTTATTACTTATTGACTGGGATGCTATTGGACAAGAGGCACTCAATATCTTAAAAACAGTTGGCATAAACATTCTTCAAGTGCTGGGTGTTTTTATTTTAGGTTATATCCTCATAAAACTTGTAATGAAGGTATTAAAAAAGATATTTGCAAAAACAAAGATGCCTTCAGTCACTTCAAAATTTTTATTGACTTTGATTAAGTTTTCGCTATATCTGTTACTACTCATCGCAATATGTCAAATTATTGGAATACCAATCACTGGATTTGTCGCCGTCATATCTGCAGCAGGATTAGCACTTTCTCTTGCAATGCAGGACAGTCTTTCAAACCTAGCCAATGGCGTTGTCATCATAAGTACTCGCCCTTTTAACGAAGGCGACTACATCAAAATTGAAGATGTTGAGGGTACGGTTAGAGAAATCAAGATGCTCCACACCATAATTGACACTTCGGACAACAAGACGATAAGCATACCAAACAGCATTGTTGTTGGAAGTGAGTTGATAAACTTCAGCCACAACCCAACACGTAAAGTATCTTTCAACTTCAAGGTGGATTACTCCACTGATGTCGACAAGGCAAAAGAGATAATTTTTAGCGTCATGAAAAGTTGTAATAAAGCACTTTTGGATCCAGAACCTTTTTGTGCTCTGGATGCGCTTGGCGAAAGCAGTATAACAATTTATGCAAACTGTTGGTGTTATAAGGATGATTATTATGACGTTTACTACTTTGTTATGGAAAATGTATTCAATGAATTCAAACGAAATGGCATAATCATGCCATACAATCAGCTTGAAGTAAGGCTTAGAAATGACAAAGTCAAACTACCTATAAATGAAACTCCTTTAAAAGAAAGAGATGAGGAAATCGCCGTCAAACCTCCTCAAAAGGAAGAGGATTTGGATTCCTTTGAAAAGTTTGTGAAAAACTACAAAGTTAAGAAAAAAGAAAAATCACGCAAAAAGAAAAACAAAAAGCAGTCTGTTTGACTTTTTGGTTATTGTGATATATAATGATCTTCGGAGAACAAAATGCAAGACATAAAACAGATGTGGGAAAAAGTTCTATCTAAACTTGAGAGTATGGTCAGTTTTGTATCCTATGAGCTTTGGATAGAAACTTTGGAAGTTCTTGATTACACAGATAAACTTGTTCTTGTTGCTTCATCACAGAGCGCAAAACGTCAACTTCAAAAAAATCACTCAAAAGAGCTTGTAGAAGCTATTGAAAGTGTTTTTGGCGAAGGCACAAACTTTGAGGTTTTGGATCCGCAAGAAAAAGAAGAGTATTTAAAGAAGAACAACCCTGAAAAAAAGCCAATTCAAAATGATGAATTAAAAAGGATGATGTTTAATCCAAAATACACTTTTGACAACTTTATTGTTGGAAAGAGCAATCAGTTTTGTTACGCAGCAGCACGTGCAGTGGCTGAAAATCCAGGACACAAACTTAATCCCCTATTTATATATGGTGGAGTTGGACTTGGAAAAACTCACCTACTTCATGCCATTGGAAATTACCTTAAGCAATCAAACCCAAAACTCAAAATTGAGTATGTGACCTGCGATCAATTCACCAACGACTACATAGAATCACTTGGCACAAACAAGGAAAAGGGTTCAGTTAAAGGCACGGCGCAATTTCGCGAGAAGTACAGAAATCTTGATGTTTTGATGGTGGACGACATTCAGTTCATCGCAGGTAGGACAAGCACACAGGAAGAATTCTTCCACACCTTTAATGACCTTTACCAACAAAACAAACAAATAATCATTTCCTCGGATAGACCTCCAAAAGAAATTGAAACTTTGGCTGACAGGCTTGTAAGCAGACTTAGTAGTGGACTCATTCAAGATATGCAAATGCCCGATTTTGAAACAAGAGTGGCAATCTTAAGAAAAAAAGCTCAACTTGAAAGGTACTTTATAGATGATGATGTCATTGAATTCATCGCTGAAAAGGTTGATACAAACATTCGTGAAATGGAAGGGCTTTTGAGTAAAGTATATTTCTTTGCGACCTTGCTTGGGAAAAAATCTGCTTCCATTGAAGAGGCAAAAGAGGCCTTTAAAGAACAAATAGATGTCAAAAAAGAAAAACTCACTCCAGAGGTTATCATCCAAACGGTTTGCGACTACTATGGCATAGGCTACAATGAAATCACTGGAAAGAAAAAATCCAAAGAAATTGTTGAACCTAGAATGATGGCTATATATCTTATAAGTGACATGCTCGACATACCTTTGGTTACCATTGGGAAATTGTTTGGTGGAAGAGATCATACAACAATCATACACTCTCGTGATAAGATAACTGAACTAATGAAAAAAGACCATAAAACGAGAACTATTGCCAACGACATAAAGTCCCAAATTGGTGAAAAATGTTGATATGTTTACAAAAAAAATTTTTTATCAACAACTTATGCACATAACCTTTTTACAATATAAAGTGCAAAAATTACAGAATTTATTGTTTCAACACAATTTGTAGTGTGACAAAAAGTTAGTTCACATATCCACATCGACTAATATAACAATAACAATTAAAAAATAAAAAAATAAAATTAAAAGGAAATCAAAAAAATGCAAATTTTATGCGAAGGACTTGATCTTGCTGATGCTGTGCTTAAAGTAAGCAAAGCCATTGCAGCCAAGACAACAAACCCAGTTTTGGAAGGGATTAAACTTGTGGCAGAGGATGACACATTGACTTTATTTGCCACGGACTTGGAACTCTCCATTGAAAAGAAAATTCGTGCACAGGTTAAAGAAGAAGGTTCATGTGTTGTGCCTGGTAAGTTCTTTTCTGAATATGTTAAGAAACTCACAAATGACAAGATAGAACTAACTTTGGAACAAAACAACGGACTTAAAATAAAATACCTCGACAGCGAAGGATATATTCAATGTTTTGCCGAGAATGAATATCCTGATATAAATTTGACTGAATTTAAAGATTATTTTGGCATAAGCAAAAACAACTTAAGAGAACTTATAAACAAAGTAATATTTTCTGTTGCCATAGATGATTCACGTCCAATTCTTAGAGGATGCTTAATTGAAGTTACAAAAGACGTCGTCAAGGCTGTAACAAGCGATGGATATAGATTGAGTTTGACGAGAAAGGCACTCACCTATTCCAACATGGAAACTTCGTTTATTGTGCCTGACAAGAGTTTAAGAGAAATATCCAAACTTCTTGATGATTCTGATGAACAAGTTAATGTGTATGTAAGCTCCAATTTCTTAATGGTTGACCAAGGCGACATAAAGATATTTACAAGATTGCTTGAAGGAGAATTTTTAAACTACAAGCAGATCATAATGGCATCAAACAAAGACACTGTAATCACCGTGAACAAGGCTCAACTTGTAGACTCACTGGAGAGAGCATCACTGCTTTCAAAGATTGGACAAAACAATTTGGTCAAATTTGATATAAAAGAAGATACAATGCTTTTAACATCAAATTCTGAGATAGGAAACATAAGAGAAAAAATAAACATTGTGCTTGAAGGAAAAGATTTACTCATCGCCTTTAATGCAAGGTATTTTCTGGAAGCTTTTAGAGTCATCGATGATGAGTTTGTGAAAATAAATTTCCAAGGGCCAACAAATCCTTGCACAATAACTCCTGTTGACGGCGAAAAAGAAGAGTATTTGTACCTCATCTTACCTGTTCGAATGATAAATTGATTGACAAATAAACATTTGTTATATATACTAGAATAGTTTTGCAAAAGACTATTCTTGTTTTTTATCGTCGGTCTACTTGTGAAACCAAAAAGAATAGGAGGAAATTTTTATGGCAATGAAGAGAACATATCAACCAAAAAAGAGAAGAAGACAAAAAGTTCATGGCTTTAGGCAAAGAATGCGCACCCAAGGCGGCAGAAACGTTCTCAAAAGAAGAAGAAACAGAGGCAGAAAAGTATTGGCAGCATAAGCTATGATTAAAAGTGAAAACAGGTTAAGAAAAAACAAGCATTTCAAGTATATCTATCACCGAGGAGAAACAAATAGTTTGGGATATATAGCCATGTCATATATCTCGACAAAATTTGATGTAATGAAAGTAGGTTTTTCCGTGTCAAAAAAGATAGGCAAAAGTGTGGTTCGAAACAAAGTTAAAAGAAGATTAAGGGAGTGCTTTTGTGCACTTAAAAAAAATATTAATCCACACTACAACTACATTTTTGGTGCAAAGGTGGGAATTGAAAATTTGTCCTTTGAACAGATGAAAAATAATATGATGGAATTACTCAAAAAAAATGGACTTTATGTCGAAAGTAATTAGTGTTATTACCTACCCTTTTAAACTTATTTTCATTTTTTTTATAAAGGTGTACAAATGGTGCATTTCACCTTTGCTTCCTCACACGTGTAGATATATCCCCTCTTGCTCAACTTATGCCATTTTGGCTATAAAAAGTTTTGGAATTTTTAAGGGCAGCGCACTTGCGATGAAACGTATTTTAAGATGCACACCAAACAATAAGGCAGGGTTTGACCTTTTGCCACAAAACATCAAGGGAGACAGCAAATGGATAATTTAATTTCTTCGTTGTTGGCAACTCAGCCAACGGGGATGTGGGAGACTATATTAACTTTTTTTGAAAGTGGAATTGGCAATTTTGCAATATCCATAATATTACTAACTCTGATAATCAAATTGGTAATGTCCCCACTGGACTTTTTCAATAGAAGAATGTCCAACAACATGTCAAAAATGCAAGCCAAAATCCAACCACAGATGGAAGCTATAAACAAAAAATATGCAAATGATCCCAACATGAAAAACCAAAAGCTTTCCGAACTTTACAAGCGCGAGAAAGTCAATCCTATGGGGTCTTGCTGGTTTATGCTACTAAACTTGGGTTTGACACTTGCAATTTTCATCACCTTACTAAACGGCATGAACGCTATGGCAAGTTACAAAATTCAGTCACAATACGAACAACTGATGGTGGCTTATGTTCAAGACTATGCTGGTGACAGATTGGTTTTGGAGCAAGAAGATGCCAGCGTGTTTGAAATTTGCTTGCCATTTATTGAAGAAATGAACGCAATAAGCGATGAACAACAAAAACAACAGGTTTTTGAAGTTGCTGACCAAAATGTTGTGACTGTTTATGAACAGACTAAAGAAAGCTTTTTGTGGATAGATAATATTTGGATAGCGGACAATCCTTTCAAGAACTCTATCCCTTCGTATAGTGAGTATGCTTCAGTTGCAAGGTTAAGCGAAGAAGAAAAAAACAACGAGAATTTCCAAGTTGTGTACGATCAGATCATGGATCCTTTGAGAAATAGCTATGGAAAAACAAACGGGTATTTTATCTTGCTTGTGATCTGTGCGGGTGTGACATTTTTAAATCAGTGGCTCATAATTCGCAAAAACAAACAAAAGGGAGCACAAAAAGCAGGATATGGAACTGCAATATTCATGACTATTTTTATGGCATTCTTTACTCTACTTTACACCACAATGTTTTCACTTTACATGATAACAGGACAAATTGTTGGACTTGTTATGACCCCAATATTTGATGCTATCAACAAAGCGATTGACAAACGCAAAGAAAAGAAAAATGAACCAAAGGATAGGCTCAAAAGAATTTAAATAAATTTAAGGAGGAAAACATATGCTCGAAGTGGAAGCTACTGGAAAAAATTTGGAGCAAGCGATAGAGAATGCACTTTTTGAACTAAAAGCTCCAAGAGAAGATGTCGATATAAAAATTTTAGATGAAGGTGGATTTTTTAGAAAAGCAAAAGTACGCGTTAGTATCTCCCCTGACGAAATTGAAAAATATCAAAAGAGAGAGAAAAGGCTAGAAGACGAACAAAGTTTACAAGACAATGAACAAGAGGACGTAGGCGACGTTGAAGAAAACAATCCCTCAAATGAAGAAATTGAAGATGAAAAGCAGAATGAAGAAACAAGGACTGAAGAATTAAGCCAGCTAAACACTGTAAAAAAACAAACCAACAAAAGTGAACTAAGTGTGGCAAAAGATTTCTTGGACGGATTAATCAAAATGGCAAGTTTAAACGGAAGTGTGGAACTATACGAAGAGGACGATGCCATCTATGCCAACATTGCAGGATTTAGCGATGTAATTGGCTACCGTGGAGAAGGACTCAACGCGCTACAGTACCTTAGCACCGTTGTTGCAAGTAAGCACAACAGGCATGCGAAACCAATCAGGATTGACTGTGATGGATACAGAAAGCGCAGAGAAAGTTCACTTGTTGCACTTGCGCAAAGAATGGCAAGAAAAGTTGAACGTACCCATTCCAGTGTAAAGCTTGAACCTATGACACCTCAGGAAAGAAGAATAATCCATATGGCTTTGGCAGATAATGAGAATATAGAGACGTTGTCCAAAGGCGAAGAACCTCATAGATATTTGATTATAAGGTCAAAAAATGATTAAAGAACTGCAAAATATTGCAGTTTTTTTATCTTGAAAATAAATGTGATATATGGTAAGATTAAAATATGTTAAAAAACATTGAAAAGTATATCAAGTTAAAATGTGTCAACTTAAAAAACGTTGAAACAATAGATAGCAACATTGAAAGAGGTGTCTCATCGGAAGAATTTGGAAATGTTTGGTTTTTGCTTCCAAAGGGCAATGCAATTTTTAAAACCTATGCAAATAGATTTTTAAATAATGTTAAAGATGAAAGGTTTGTAAATGAACTTTTATGTTGTGAGCTAGCGAAGATGGTTGGAGTTGATTGTGCAGAGTATGAAGTCGCCACCAAAAACGGACGTGTTGGAATCTTAAGTTATAACATACTACGCAAAGATGAAACATTAAGAACACTAGCCCAGGTTTATCTTTATAACGACCTAACACTATCTGATATATATCAAGGAGTCAAAGAAGATTGTGAAAAGCGAGCAATTACACTTGACAAGGATTTTGCTTTTGACCTTTACAAGATGATGGTGTTCGATATTTTGACTCTACAACAAGATAGGCATGCCAGCAATATTCATATAGTTCATAATGAAAAATTTAATTTTAGAAAACTTTCACCCTTGATAGATAACGAATTTGCCTTCTGCACCAAATCCTTAGGATTTACCAAAGCCAAATATGAAGATTTTCAAAACTTTTTGTTTACAAGCATGAACGATGGATATAAAACTAGAATGTACAATTACTTGAAAATAAAAAGAAATGAGTCATATGAAGAAAATTTAAGCCGGCTTGTCGATTATGCAAGAATTGATAAGAGAAGATACGATTTTTTGAAAAATGCAATAAAGAATTTTGACGTTGATAAAGCTTTTGACATAATAGAAAATAAATATTCAGTATTTTTACCGAATTACAAAAAATATGTAAAAAATGTATCAAACATTATAAAAAATGAATTAGTAAAAAGAATTAATATGGTTGAGAAAAATACTTCAAAGGAAAATGAACTTACCTATTAATAAAAGATTGTTATTTTTTTACGTTGTGTTATAATACTTGTATGAGTACCATAGCACAAATTTCTACACCACTGGGAAGTGGAGGTATTGCAATCGTAAGAATCAGTGGAGAAAGTGCGCTTGAGATAGGGCGCAGCCTTTTTTATTGCAAAAAATTACAAAATTCAGATATTTTGCCAAGAATGTTGTACCTTGGTGATTTTGAGTTAGATGACGCAACAGAAAAGTGTATGATGGTGTACTTTAAGGCACCCTATTCTTTTACCGGCGAAGATGTTGTGGAATTCCAAATTCATGGTGGAGAATATTTGGCCGCAAAAGTACTTGACAAAATTTTGGAAAAAGGTGCAGTTTTGGCTGAAAATGGAGAATTTTCAAAACGTGCTTTTTTAAATGGAAAGATGTCACTAGATGAGGCCGAGGCGACAATAGACATGATAATGTCCACAAGTGATGCACAACTCAAAGCTTCAAGTAAACTGGCACATGGCAACTTGTACAAAACTGTAAAAGAAATTCAGGACAACATAAAGGACAGTTTGGCAAGTTTGGAAGTTACCTTGGATTATCCTGAACATGATGATGAACAAACATCAATTGACGATGTGAAAACTGTATTAACAAATGCGCTTGATAGATTGCAAAAATTACAAGACACTTTTAGCGAGGGAGAAAAGATAAGATTTGGCATTGATGTTGCAATTGTTGGAAAGCCAAACGTTGGCAAAAGTAGTTTGCTAAATGCCCTTATTGGAGAAGATAGAGCCATAGTCACAAATATTAAAGGGACAACAAGAGATACATTAAAAGAAACCATAAATTACCAAGGTCTAAAGATAAATTTCATAGACACAGCGGGAATAAGAGATAGCGACGATGCTGTTGAAAAGATTGGAGTTCAAAAAAGTATCCAAAGCATTGAAGAAAGCGACATAATACTTTTTGTTTTGGATTCAAGCGAAGATATGGACAAAGAGGACAAAGAACTCGAGAAATTGCTTAAAGATAAAAAAGTAATATATGTACTAAACAAAAGTGACAAAAAAAATAAGCTTCAATTACCAAATGGCCTATATGTAAGTGCAATGAATGGAGAAAACATAGAGAAAATCCTTGATGAAATTTTAAAAAGAACAAGGATGGATAAGATAGATTATAGCCAACTTTACATTACCAACAAAAGACACTATGAAGCATTAAAAAGTGCTATCAATAGCATAAAACAAGTACTAGAAGAAAAAATCTTTACAACCGACATTATCGATATGCAAATTAAAAAAATTTGGCAAAAATTAGGAGAAATTACAGGAGAAACGGCAAATGAAGCGATAATTGACGAAATTTTTAGCAAATTTTGCTTAGGAAAATAAAAAATGGATGAAATTTTTGATTGTATAGTTATTGGTGGAGGCCATGCCGGATGCGAAAGTGCATTGGCATTGGCAAGACTGAATAAAAAGACACTGCTTTTAACCATTAGTTTGGACGCTATTGGTTTTTTGCCATGCAATCCAAGTATTGGTGGAACGGCAAAAGGACATCTAGTCTGTGAGATAGATGCACTCGGTGGAGAAATGGGAGTTTGCGCAGACAAGAGCGCAATTCAAATACGAATGTTGAATCGTGGAAAGGGACCTGCAGTATATTCACTTAGAGCGCAGGTGGATAAACAAACGTATCACAATAACATGAAAAGGACGCTGGAAGAAAATACAAACATAACAATAAAACAAGCCGAGGTGGACGAGATACTATGTGACGGCGAAAAAGTTTGTGGAGTTGTAACCTCACAAGGCGAAAAATATTTGGCAAAAAGCATAATAATTTGCAGTGGAGTTTACCTAAAAAGCAAAATTATAATTGGAGAATACAGCAAAGAGAGTGGTCCAAACGGGTTTTTGCGCAGTGAAAAGTTGAGCGATAGTTTAAAAAATTTAGGCATTCAATTAAAACGTTTCAAAACCGGAACCCCGGCTAGAATGAATGGACGAACCATAGATTTTTCAAAACTTGTGGTTCAACATGGCGAAGATGATATCCAGACCTTTAGTTTCATGACAGAAAACCCACCACAAAATGTGAAGGATTGTTATTTGACATATACAAATGAAAAAACACATGAAATAATTAAAAATAACCTATCAAGAGCACCAATGTACAGTGGAATAATCAAAGGAGTCGGTCCAAGGTACTGCCCTTCCATTGAAGACAAGGTCGTCAGGTTTGCAGATAAATCACGACATCAAATCTTTTTGGAGCCCGAAGGATTATACACCAATGAAGTGTATGTTCAGGGTGTTTCCACTTCCCTGCCCGTTGATGTACAAAAGCAGATGTATAGAAGTATTGAAGGTCTGGAAAATGCACAGATTATGCGCGACGCATATGCAATTGAGTATGATCTCATTGAAAGTACCGAACTTTTGCCCTCACTCATGCACAGGAAGATAAAAGGACTTTTCTTTGCTGGACAAATCAATGGCACAAGTGGATACGAAGAGGCAGCGGCCCAAGGGCTGATGGCCGGAATAAATGCTTCAAGATACATGGACAACAAGTCGCCATTGATACTTGGACGTGACCAGGCATACATTGGAGTATTGATTGATGACCTTGTGACAAAAGAGACTAATGAACCATATCGAATGATGACCTCTCGTGCTGAGTACAGATTACATTTAAGACAGGATAATGCCGACGTAAGGCTTACAGGCATAGGAAGAGAAATAGGGCTTGTAAGTGACAAAAGGTGGGAAAAATTTCAAAAAAAACAGCAAGAAATTGAAAAAATTTACAATATTTTAAATACAAAAATAAAAGTTGAGCAGTTAAAAGATTTTTATATTCAACAAAATGAAAGTGTTCCAACAACTTCTCAGACATTAAAAATGATGATTAAAAGGTCAAATATTGACATATTTGATGTCAACCAAAAATTTCACTTTTTTGATGAATTTTCAAAAAGAGCTCTTGAGTATGTAAACACTGAAGTGAAATTTGAAGGATATCTAAAACAAGAAGAAGAGGATATTCAGAATTTTAAAAAACAAGAAAATATGCTGATTCCAAAGGATTTTGACTACAAAAAACTTAAAGGACTTAGGATTGAAGCTCAGCAAAAACTAGATAAGATTAGACCACTTTCAATTGGGCAGGCTTCAAGAATATCTGGTGTCTCACCTGCCGATGTGACGATTCTTATGATGTATATAAAAAATACGAGGTAAAAATGATTCAAATATTAAAAAATTTATTTGAAAAATATGATATAAATTACACAGATGATATGCTCTTAAAACTACAAAAATATTATGAATTAGTTATTGAAAAAAATCAGGTCATGAATTTAACAAGAATTGTTGAAAAAAATGACTTTGCAATAAAAAACATACTTGACAGTGTATTGCCAATAAATATGATAACACTCAATGCAACGGTGGTTGATGTGGGAACGGGCGCAGGCTTGCCAGGTATACCACTTAAAATATTGCGTCCAGATATAAAAATAACACTCGTAGATAGTCTTCAAAAAAGAGTTAATTTTTTAAAAAATGTATGTGAAAAATTGCAATTAAAGGATGTTATCTGCATTCATGCAAGAGTTGAGGATTTTTGTAAGATAAATAGAGAAAAATTCGATTTTTCCGTTTCCAGAGCTGTTGCAAAACTCAACACTTTATGTGAATATTGCTTACCACTTACAAAGATTGGTGGAAAAATGATTGCATACAAGAGTTTAAAAGCTGAAGAAGAACTTGCCGATGCCAAAAATGCCATTGCTGTTTTGGGTGGAAAATTAGAAAATATTCAAAATATTATTATTAAAGAAGAAAATAGCATAAGAACCAATATTATTATTAAAAAAATAAATAAATGCCCACAAAATTACCCAAGATCAAAAAATTTACCAAAAATAGAGCCAATATTATAAAAAAATTGCATTGTGTAATTTTTTTATACATTATTGATTTTGCAATGATTGTTTTTTTATTGATTTTTTGACAATTTATGATATAATTAATTATACAAAATACTATATTGGAGAAAATATGGGTAAAATTATTGCTTTTGCCAATCAAAAAGGTGGAGTAGGGAAAACCACAACTTGCGTAAACGTTGCTGCATATATGGCAGCAATGGACAAAAAAGTTCTTTTGATTGATATGGACCCACAGGGAAATGCTACCAGTGGCGTCGGTATAGAAAAAAATAACGAACTAAAAACCCTTTATAATGTAATTGATAAAGAGGTTATGATTGATGAGGTCATTTTGCCAACTTGCATTTATGGTCTTGATGTTATACCTTCCACTGTCGACCTTGCAGGTGCCGAGATTGATCTCGTCCAAATCCCATCCAGAGAACATGTAGTTAAAAAAGCTATTGATAGAATAAAAGATAAATATGATTTCATTTTGATTGATTGCCCTCCTTCTTTGGGACTTTTGACAGTCAATGCCCTAACTGCAGCTGATTCGGTTATTATTCCAATTCAATGTGAATTTTTCGCTTTGGAAGGGTTGACTCAGCTTATGAACACTATTAGGCTTATAATCCATCATTTAAATCCACAATTAAAAATTGAAGGCGTTGTTTTAACAATGAAGGATAATAGATCCAATTTGGTGGCGCAAGTTAGTGAAGAAGTACATAAATTTTTTAGTACAAAGGTATATAACACCTTTATTCCAAGAAACATTCGCCTGGCAGAGGCGCCAAGTCATGGTCTACCAATACTCTTGTACGACACATCGTCCAAAGGAGCAAATGCTTATCAAAGTTTAGCTGAAGAAATCTTAGATCGAAACAAGGTTAGTTATAAAAAAATAACTAAAAACACAAAAATCAAATTAAGGAGTGAATTACAATGACACAAAAGAAAATGGGGCTAGGCAAAGGTCTTGGAGCATTGCTCTCCATATATGATGAAGAAGTTGCCGACATTGAAAACAAGGATAACTCTGGCGAAAATAAAAAAGAAACAATAAATGTAAATGCCAATGGAGTCAATGAGATTGCACTAAACGAAATTCATGCAAATCCAAACCAACCTAGAAAGAATTTTGATGAAGAAGCTTTAAATGAACTAGCGGCTTCAATAAGAACTCACGGTGTAATTCAGCCTATTGTTGTAAATAAAGACAATGATGGTTATCTCATCATCGCGGGAGAAAGAAGATGGAGAGCGGCAAAGATAGCAGGACTTGACACCATACCTTGCATAATAAAAAATTATACAGAAAGACAGATAAAAGAAATATCAATAATCGAGAATCTACAAAGAGAGGATTTAAATCCAATAGAGGCAGCAAGGGCGATCAGGCAACTCATGGACGAATATAACTTCACTCAAGAAACGGTGGCTGATAGAATTGGTATAAGCCGTCCCAACATTGCAAACACATTGAGATTGTTGTCGCTTTCACCTGAAGTTATAAAATTGGTTGAAGAAAACAAATTAACGGCAGGCCATGCTAGATGTTTAGTTGTGATCACTGATCCAAAGGCACAACTTAAATTTGCAATGGCGGCTTGTGGTGGGAAAATCACTGTAAGGGATCTTGAAAGACTTGTAAAACAGTATCTCAATCCAAATGGCAGAAGTAAAAATAAACCACCAGAACAAAGCATGGAGTTAAAAGAACTTATTGATGAGATGCAAAGAGTATTCGCGACCAAGGTATCGGCAATTGGAAGCGATAGAAAAGGCAGGATTTATATAGATTATTACTCACGTGACGATTTGGATAGAATAGCAGAGCTATTGCAAATATTAAAAACCAAAACCTTAACCTTAAAGGATCTAAGAGAATTTAATAAAAAATAAATAGAAATCCTCGGATAAATCGAGGATTTTTTATGTTGAGTTATCCACAGTGATGACTGTAAAAATGAAAAAATCAATCATTAAAACTGATGAATTCTGTTAAGATTGGATGCATTTATCCACAAAACACCATTGAATGTGGATAACTTTGTGTAAAACCTTATGTTTCACGTGAAACACACGGGAAACAAGCATTTTTGAAAAAGAAAAACTGAACAATCTATTTGTATTTGTCTACATGAGTGTTTCACGTGAAATATTGTAAAATAAAACAATCTACAATGGTTATGATATAGTAAATTGTTTCATGTGAAACAATTTATAATAAAACAAAAAAATGCTTTCAAAATAGCATTTTTTTGTTATGAGTAATTGCTCATAAAAAAATATAATAATCTTTCTAAACCAATTTTTTTAATAGTCCATTTTTGTTTAATAATTTATTATATTTTTGATTGATTTTGAATAAATAAAAGGGATTATTGTAATAATCAAATCGTGTGGATTGATGTTACCATTATTTTAGTTCTATGTATTAGTTCTGCTTTTGGATTTAAACGTGGTATGTTGATATCATTATTTTCAATAATGACTTTTTTCTTATCTATTTACCTAACTTATTTAATCTTACCATATGCAACTAATTTTCTTATTGAAACATTATCTATTGATAAATTGCAATCAACTCTGGTTGAAAATAATAGTATATTAAATTCTTTCATCAACAGTGATAACTTACTGTTGCAGTTCGTAAAAAATTTGCTTCATATCAATGAAACAACTATGATGACAACAGTTGTTGAATTTATTTGTAATACTGTAATGTTTATTCTTTTAACATTTATAATTAGAAAAATTTTATCTTTTGCGTGCAAAAAACTTTCTCTATTTATAAAAAAAATATTTATATTAGGAAGTTTCGACAGACTATGTGGCTTATTGTTTGGATTCTTAAAAGGCATCGTATTTATTTCAATAATATGCTTTGTTATAAACGGACTTAGTGAATTTGATGCATTTGCTCCAATATTTAACACTCAAATAGAAATGTCCAGTTTATTTCCTGTTTTTAAAAATGGAACAAGCTATATTATTAGCACATTTGTTGGTCTATTTGGTTGATCGTTTTTTCTTATTCAGAAATTTGTACGACAGATGATTGATCATTATATTATTTTCATAATATCACGTGCATAATAATTGCATAAAAAATGTAGTTATATTTAAATAACTACTTTTATATTTATTTTAAATTTATTACATTAGTTCTGTATTCTGGTAAATTAAATTTCTCCGTTGTTATGAATCCAGACGGAGCCTCAATAACATCTGGAATCCTATTCACAATACTAGCGCAAGTTAATTCCACGGTGCTTGGTTTGTTGACGACAATTGTTGTTGTAGGTTCGCCGACAATTGTCCATTCATTGCTATCAAATTCATCACTAGCATATACTTTACCAATACATTGTGTTTCAAGTAAAACGCCCTCTTCGGTCTCTGATGTTACCACTGCGCTCATACCTGTAGCCATGCCCTTTTTCACATCCATACCAAGCGTGGTTGAATGCAAATCTTCTTTAGCAATCTGTGGAACGCACTTTTGAGATTGATGTGTTATATGAAGTCCAAGTTTGCTTGCAAGCCATCCGTTTACATTCCACATATAACTTGGCGCATAATCTCCATTTTCAATAATTTGTTGTCTTTCTTCATCACTAATTCTATCTGCAGAAGCAACTGTTTCATCAAATTCTTCAAGAGAAAGTCCTGCGCCATGAGCTCTTGCTAGAGCAATTCCATAATCTTCAACATTGTAGCTGCTTTTTCCCATAATTTTTGTGATTTTATGAGTAGATCCCGCAATACTTGCAATCAAATTGCCCCAGTATATGTCTTGATACCCACTTCCTGTGATTGTGCAATTAGTTTGTTTACACAGAGAGTCCAGTTTATCAAAAAGTGTAGGATTTGAGTTTTGAGGATAAAACGCTTCTTCACAGGTAGTGATTGCGTTGACTCCATATTTTGCGCAAAGATAGAGACTTTCATATACATCTTTGAACAAGCTCATTGTTGTAACAATACAAATATCCGGTTTTTTATGTAACAAAAATGATTCGAAGTCTTTGCTGTCTGAAATTTTTATACCGTATGACTTTTCAATTTCCATAATATCGGCTATGTCAATGCCAATTTTTTGTGGGTTGTTATCAAAGGCCCCCACAATTTCCCAACCTTTTTCAAGTACATACCTCATGGTGTATTTGCTCATTTTTCCAACACCATATTGTGCAACCTTAATTTTCATATAAATTCCTCCTTCACTTATATTGTGCAATAAAACTTATAAAACTCAAAATAATTTATAAAATTTTTTTAAAAAGAAAAAAGAAAAAACGCAAAATTTTACACCTTACATTTTTTCTTTGTTTCAAAAATTTATCAAAAAACATCAAAAAATTATGTTTTTTTTGTTAAAAATGGTATTTTTATGTATTTTTCTTATTAGAACAATCTATTTTGGCAACAGCAACTTCCTAGGTTGTTATTTGTATTTCCTGCCAAGGTGAGCAGCAGCAACAACAATATATTAGTATTTGTTGCTAAATCAGTGCCGGTGGCTGATGCTAGAATTCCGATAAGCATTATCAACAATACTTCTTGTGAAAAATTCATATAAAAACCTCCTTCAACAAAA
Source organism: uncultured Clostridia bacterium (assembly GCA_944383375.1). Classification (GTDB taxonomy): domain Bacteria; phylum Bacillota; class Clostridia; order Christensenellales; family UBA1242; genus UBA5893. The sequence goes on from CALWPG010000003.1 coordinate 23,779, forward strand.
TTAGTTTTTTTTTGATGTTTTCAGTCAAAAAACACTAAAATTTTTTTATTTTCTTTTTGCATGATTTGCTATAATTACTTCGCAAAGTTTTTTTATGAAAACATTCTGTGTTTATATATGACACAAAAAAAACAATTGTTACAATTTGGAGGTAAAGTGGAATATTTAATTTTATCACAAAAATCCAAGGCTAAAATACTCAAGTATCTACCAACAAACAAAGATATTGAAAAGTTGGCATTATATTTTCAAAACTTTTGTGATGCGACCAGACTTAAAATAATGTCATGTCTTGCTATGTGTGATATGTGTGTGAGTGATCTTTCAACAGTTCTTGGAATAAATCAAACAACTGTATCCCATCAATTAAAATATTTAAAGACGCAGGGGATAGTTTCATGCGTTCGCGATGGAAAAATAATAGTCTATTCTTTAAATGAAAAAAAGGTCAACGATATAATGTACTTGGCAGTGTCCAACAGTTAGTTGACATTTCCATCATTTATAATTAAAATTAATGCCAGAGGATGTATGGAAAAAGGGAAATTAATTGTAATTGAAGGAACTGATTGCTCTGGTAAACAAACTCAAAGTGACTTGCTTGTTGACGCATTGAAATCTCGAGGAATTGCTGTAAAAAAATATCAATTTCCAAACTACGCAAGCCCAACCGGAAAAATAATTGCAGGACCATATCTTGGAAAAGAGGGCTATTGCAAAGGATATTTTAGTGAAGGAGCAACAAATGTTGACCCACGCGTCGCCAGTCTTTATTTTGCTGCAGATAGAAAGTACAACATAAAAGAAATCCAGGACATGTTAAATGCCGGAACAAATGTTGTGGTGGATAGATATGTTGATTCTAATTTTGCTCATCAGGGCTCTAAGATATATGATGACTTTGAAAGAGAAAAATTATTTAGATTTTTGGAAGTATTAGAATATGATCTTTTGCAATTACCAAAGCCAGATATAACTATATTTTTACATATGCCTTCAGAGGTGGCAAAAGAGTTGCAAAAGGCAAGAAAAGAAAAGCCCGACCAACATGAGATGGACGAGCAGTTCTTAAAGAATAGTGAAAAGACGTACTTGAGTTTGTGTTATAGGCATAACTATATAAAGATCTCGTGTGTTTCTGAGCAAGGACTTAAGAGTGTTGATGATATTCATCTTGAAATTTTGGATAAAATACTAAGCGAGCTTTCTTAATTACAATATGACGGTTTATTTGGTGCGATCTCTTGATCAATTATGTTTACAAACAGTTCTTGATAGGCACTAACATTGAGAGACACACCTTTTTTAATGGAATAATTTTCAGTTCTTTCAACTTTTCGAATGTAAAGTGTTTCTTTTTCTATGTAATATGTTAGGCTTAAGTTATCGTAAGATAAACTATCAAGCCCACCTTCCGCTTTTGCGTTTTTAAGGTACTTATCCGGGATCATGGATACATCATAGACAACTGAGATTATGTAATATTTTGCGTTTGTAGATCTATCAAATTTAACCAGTCTTGAGTTTGATTTATCGGCACGAATGTAAAATATATCATATGCAAGTGCGTCGTATTTTTCTATTATTGTTTCTTTTGAAGTCACTTCTTGTTCAATTGTGTTACTCCAATTTGGAATTCTGTCACTTGAATATGATGAAGTTTTTTTGTACTCGACATTTTCACCGTTGTCATCACTGTAAAAGTATCTATAATAATTTTGTCCCATACTTGAAGTGCATGATGCGAAAGTTTCTTTAAAGTAAAAGTCACCCGACAGTGTCGCAACTTCATATACAGATTGCGTTGCACTACCCATACCGAGAATGTCGGTAATCGCCGTCATTGTACTTGTGGTTTTGTAGCCCTTACAGCTGTCAAGCAAGGCAAAAGCATCTTCAAGACACTTAAATGCATTACTGTATATTTGAACAGGTGGTTTTTCCTCGCTTGGTTCATCACCACTCTCATCACCCGTTTCATCGCCAGGGTTTGGCTCAATTTGATCCTCGATATCATCTGCCCCAGTTGAAGGAGGTATGACCGTTTCAACTGGTGTATTTTGTTTATATATCGAATAACCTGCAGATAGGGCTATCAAGAAAATGCTAACGAGAATAAGCGAAAAAACTTGAATAAAAGTTTTGTTTTTTTTCATATTTCTTTTTTCCTTTACTTTTTACCTATCAAAAATTATCATATTATATACGTTTATGTCAATAATTTAATAAAAATGAAACAAAAAAAATATAATAATTGTGTATAATAATTGGAAAAAATCAAACTTATATGTTATAATTAAGGCAAATTAGGAGAGGAAATGGATAAAAGAAAAATTCAATTGGGATTAATTTTTGCAATTATAGTTGTGACATACAATATCGTTTTGTTTTTGGTGGCTCAAAACTTGCACACGTCTTTTTGGGTGTCATATATTTTCATTATGATTTCAATACTTTCATGCGTTATTTCATTTTTCTTTGTATCAAACGAAAAGAGGAAAAAGCAAGTTGTTGGCATGCCAGTAACTGTGCTTTCTGTGCTGTATTTTGTTTGTGAGTTTATTATGGGAACAATATTTATGTTCTTTGATGTGTCATTTGCGGCAGTGTTTGTTCCACAGTTTGTGCTTTGTGCATTGTTCTTGATTTGTTTTATTCCAGCACTTATGAGCCCTAAAAATTATAAAACTGCAAAGCAAGAAATTCAAAAAACAAGCACACAAGATACTTTACCAAATGAAAATGATGCAAACAATCAACAATCTAAAGATGTTGAAAAATAAAGCCTTTTGTGCTCCAGGCTTAAAATGTCTGACTTTCCGAGTGGCTTTGCCACAAGGAATTTTTTTTGCAAAATATGTTAGTTTTTGCTTATTTGAAAGTAAATAAATTTTATTTCAATATATCGACAAAAATACATCATAAAACAAAAATTATTGCTATTTGATTTTTTCATTTTGCGTTTATGCTTGCAATGAGGTGAAAAATGAAAAAGCAAAAATTTTTGTATTCCTTTTGTAAATATACATTATTCTTTGGAGTGTTTTATCTTTTGGCAAGAGCACAAATAGACAATATCTTAAATCCCTTTTCTTTTGGAATGTTCTTTGCACTCGTTTGGTGTAATCAAAATATTTTGATTTTGTCACCATTATACATTGGTGCGTCATATCTATCATATTTTTCTCTGTTTGATTTGTATGGAGCAATTGCAACTTGTCTTGTTATGATTTTGATATATGGCATACATTTAAAACTTAACAAACGTATCATGCCAAGACTTATGATACTTTATGTTATTCTAAGTCAGGGAGTAAGTGTGTTTTTAGACTTGTACATGGGAAATAGTCCCGTCGTGGTTTTTGTCGAACTAGTGTTTGGGCTTTTGTACACATTTATTCTTATGAAATTGTTTGAAAGCATTTTAAGTGTTGGTTTTGTTAAGAAATTCACGCTGACAAAAGCCATTTGCTTTGGGGTTTTTTTGCTTTCAATTTCTTGTGCGCTGAGAAGTGTTGAAGTGTATGATTTTGATTTTGCAAAACTTTTCATACTGCTTTGCACAATGTTTTCAAGTATTGTTTTGCCACTTACGGAAGGTGGGTTTGTAGTGACAATGCTGTCTCTAGGCACACTGCTTTATGACAATAATACATACCTTGTTGCTCCAATGCTTATGATATTTTTAATAGCATCATGCTTTAGAGGGAAACATCGAATTTTTGCCATACTATCCATGCTGGTTGTGGAATGTATGAATGTTTATTATTTTAACTTTTATTATTCTACCTCACTTGTTGTTTTTCTGCCATGTCTAATTTGTGCCGTCATGACACTTGCTCTGCCCAAAAAATACTATGCGAAACTGAGTGAGCAATACAATTCAAGTTTTGCAAATCGAAGCCTAGAAAGTGTGATAAATCGCACACAAAATGCCATACATAATAGACTTTTAAAACTCTCTCAAGTCTTTTCCGAAATGGATAAGGTATTTAGAAGCATGATAAAGGGTAGGGCAAGCGAAGAGGAACTAAAAGCGCTTATGCTAACGGAATTAAAGGGAAAAACTTGTGTTGATTGTCCTGAAAAAAACAGATGTCACAAATTGTACTATGACGAAACAGAGAAAACACTAAAGATGCTAATTGACAAGGCATTTTCAAATGGCAGAGTGACGCTTATTGACTTGCCGACCACCTTGACGGGAAGATGTTTCAAAGTAAACCAATTGGTTTATTGTGTCAATGAACTCATCGCTCAGTACAAAAGTTATGCCACGCTTGTTGGAAACATTGATGCCAGCAAAGTGCTGATAAGTGAGCAGTTATATGGTGTCAGTGATGTGCTGAAAAAGCTTTCTGAAGAGACTAAAAAAACTGTAGATTTCGATGATGGACTTGAAAAGAGCATAAGTGATGAACTTCTCTACAATGATATTGTGTGTAGCGATGTTATAGTGTATCACAAAAATGAGAATATAGTTTCTTGCACACTTGAAGTAAAAAAAGAAGATAGTTTAAAAGCGAAGATAACACAAATAGTATCAAAAGTCTGCAAAACAAAAATGATTGTTGACAGTGAAAACACCAGTCCTCATGCTGGTTGGCAAATTCTCACCTTAAAAAATGCACCAAAATTTGATGTAATCTTTGGAACTAGTGCATGCACAAAATCCTCTTCATCAAAAAGTGGCGACACATATTCACTCATAAGATTGGAAGAAGGAAAAATACTCATGGCACTTTGCGATGGTATGGGAAGTGGCGAAAAAGCACAAGCCACAAGCACGACTGCCATTTCCCTGGTGGAAAACTTTTACAAAGCAGGTTTTCAAAGCGATATTATTCTCTCCTGTGTCAATAAATTTTTGTCTCTCGGTGGTCAAGATACCTTTTCATGCCTAGACATGAGCATAATAGATCTAAACAGCGGATGCGTTGACTTTGTCAAGCTTGGTGCCACAATGGGCTTTATCAAACACAACGACACCATAAGTGCCATAGAGTGCGAAAGTCTGCCACTTGGAATTGTATCTTCTCTCACCCCAACAATAAAATCTACAATGATAAGAAGTGGAGATATGATAGTGCTTGCAACAGATGGTGTTGCAGATAGCTTTGCAAGCGATGAAATTTACACCGACTATATAAACAACATACACACGTTAAATCCTCAGGAACTTGCGGACAAACTTATGGATAAGGCACTTGAAAACAATCACGGAGTGGCACTTGACGACATGACAATCCTTGTGGCAAAAATATTTTAAAAAAATACACCTAAAGTGGTGTATTTTTTTAATTTAAATTTTCAGCATAGAACATGTTTTTAAATTTCATATTGTTTTCAAAAAGTTCATCAAAAGTGCCAATATCCTCTATTTTTCCATTGTCTAAAAAGAAAATTTTATCAACATTTCGTATTGTAGAAAGCCTGTGAGCAACGATGACAATTGTACTTTTACCCTTGAGATTATCTATTGATTTTTTGATGTCCTCTTGTGCAAAGTTATCAAGTGAACTCGTGCTTTCGTCGAAAATTATGATTGGTGAATTTCTTAGCAAAGCTCTTGCAAACGCAAGCCTTTGTTTTTGTCCCCCAGAAAGCTTGATTCCACTTTCGCCACCTTTGGTTAAAACTCCCTTTTTTAGTGTTGAAACAAACTCGCCAAGTGATGCTCTTTCAATTGCGTTATTTATTTCATCATCAGTGGCATCTTTTTTTGCAAGTAGTAAATTATCTTTGATCGTCATAAGACGCTTAGAAATTCCATATCTGTTGAAAGTGAAATCTTTTTCACCCTTTATATGTGACTAAATAGAACCATTCGTATGGCTAATTTTGTTGTTAAGTTGTAAAAATTTTGCGATTATAACCATTTTGAATAGTTCTCCTTTTTTTAAATTTTAATTTTTGAAGTATGGTTGCAACTTCATTCGACAATATAAAAATATCAGCATTAACCAATTTTGTCAATATGTTTTAAAAAAATTGTTGCCCTTCAAACTTTAATAGCCACTGTTTTTTGTCCAAACCTGCAGCAAAGTCCACCAAAGCACCATTTTTGCCAATCACCCTGTGGCAGGGCACGATGATGATAAATTTATTTCTTGCCACTACATTTGCAACGGCGCGAGCATAGCTTGTATTTTTGTTTAATTTTTGTGAGACACGCTTTGCAACTTGTTGATATGAAAGCGTTTCTCCGTAAGGTATTTCAAGAAGAATTTCTCTCACCACATTTGCAAAGTTTGTCTTGGCAGGTTGCAACAAAAGCTGTTTTGGATGAGGTTTTTGTCCAGAAAAATAGTTGTCATACCACTCTTTTGTTTTCTCAAAGATTGGCAAATTGTCATTGCGCACGCAGTGAGATATGTCCAAACAATTTTTTTGGTTTTCAAAAAATGAGGATACCAAAACTTCGCCGTCACTCACCAAATATATTTTTCCAAGTTTGCATGTGTATGTTGTGTAATATAATTTTGTGTTCATATCTTAATTATAAACCAAACCAAATTTTTCGCAAACAATAAAAGTTGATTTGATTATTTAAAAATGTTATAATGTATAAAAGGAGGGTGCAAAAGTGGAACTTAAATCAATATTAAAACAAGAAATTCAAAAGTTAAAAAGATGTGAAAGACTGCTTAAAAATGTAAAAGTTTTGTATTGGAAGAAAGAAAATGCTGTACACACCATTGACCTTTATGACAAAAATAATGAGGACATGATTACTCGCATTGAGCTTAGGCACCAAATAAGAAAAATCAACAAGCAAATAAATTTTTGTTTGATAGAAAAGTTAAAAAGTCAAAATATCGACCCAAAACCATACATGAAAAACTATTGGAATGAAATCGTGCAGGGGTTTGCACTCGCACACAACAAATACAAAACTGAAGATTCCTTTCAAAAAGCTTTTCTGTATGATAAAAACAGCAAGCTATATCGTCGATTTCAAGATTGTATAACTGCGGGCACGATGAGAAATTACATAATATATTTGAGAAACTATCTTGATTACCTTTCCACAATGAGACATGAAGAAGCGCTTAGTCAAGCAAAAAAAGAACTTGAAAAAGACAAGACAAACTATGTAAAATATCAAGAACCTGCACTGCCGCTGAATTGGGCAGATATATATGAACAAATAAAGTATTTAAAAAGTAAGGACATGCAATTATAAATCTTAAAGAAATAGTTATATAATTTCTTCAGCTTTCAATATGTCAAAAAGTTTGTGGGTTGGAAGACCTATGATTGTGCTTAAATTGCCTTTTATCTTTTCAACAAAGACGTTGGATATCCCTTGAACTGCGTATGAACCTGCTTTGTCTTTGTATTCGTCAAAACCAAGATACCAGTCTATGTCTTGTTGTGTAAGTCTTTTGAATTTGACTTTTGTTTTGTCACACAGGACATATTTTTTTATCTTTTCACCTTTTTGGATCAAAACAGCAAGCCCCGTATATACGGTGTGCCATCTGTTTGAAAGCAGTTTTAGCATCTCATTTGCCTCTTGTTCTGAGTGTGGCTTGCCAAGCCTCTTGTTTTTGATAGAAACCATGCAATCACTGCCAATAACAACTCTATCTCCACTAGTCTTGGAAAAAACCTCCTCTGCTTTTTGAAGTGAAAGCTTTTCACAAAGCTTGTTCATGCACATCTTTTGTTTTGTGTCTTCATCTTTTAAAGGCACAATAATTTCAAAATCTTTAACTAGTTTTTCCATAAGATCTTTTCGCCTTGGTGAAGAGGACGCAAGTATTATTTTCATTTTTTCTCCTGTTTTTTAGTATAAGATATAAAAGATAATTGTCAAGCAATAAAAATTAGCACTCTCATTGTTAAAAAGTTAGCACTGAACACTTGACATTGCTAATATAATATGATATAACATAGTTGTTTTTGAAAAAAATGGCAATAATTTGTCATGGTTTTCAATTAAGAGGAGTGATTATGAATATAAACAACTACACACAAAATAGTATAAATATATTAAATTCAGCGCAAAGTTTGGCAACATCTATGCAAAACTCTCAACTTGAAATTGAGCATATTTTGTATGAGATGCTTTCTCAGCACTCACTGATCTACGATATATTAAAAAAGATGAATGTAGATGCAAATAAACTACAAAGCGATGTCAAAGAAATTATAGACGCAATGCCAAAGGTAAGTGGACAGGGGGAAGTATATGCATCAAACACACTTGTAAAGGCATTGAATTTTGCTGAGCAGACGGCGAAGAACATGAAAGATGAATATGTTTCGCTTGAGCATATCTTTTTGGGTATACTTGAAAATTTGTCACCAAAGCTTAAAGATATGTTTAAAAGTCACAACATAACAAAAAATGCTTTTGTGAAAGCACTCTCAAGTGTACGTGGAAACCAAAGAATAACCACAGACAATCCAGAAAGCACATTCAGTGCACTTGAAAAGTATGGAACAGAACTTGTTTCACTTGCAAGAGAACAAAAAATTGACCCAGTAATTGGCAGGGATAATGAGATAAGAAATGCAATACGAATTCTTTCAAGAAAGACAAAAAATAACCCAGTACTCATTGGTGAGGCAGGTGTCGGTAAAACTGCCATAGTGGAAGGACTCGCAATAAGAATAGCCAATGGCGATGTTCCAAATTCACTAAAAAATCGAAAGATTTTTTCACTAGACATGGGTTCACTCGTTGCAGGTGCAAAGTACAGGGGAGAGTTTGAAGAAAGACTCAAAGCTGTGCTCAACGAAATAAAGAAGTCTGAAGGTGAAATAATAATGTTCATCGATGAACTCCACACCATTGTTGGCGCTGGCAAAAGCGAGGGAGCAATGGACGCAGGCAACTTACTCAAACCAATGCTTGCGCGTGGAGAACTTCACTGCATAGGTGCGACTACACTCGATGAGTACCATAAATATATTGAAAAAGACCCAGCACTTGAGCGACGTTTTCAGCCCGTCATGGTGGATGAGCCAACTGTTGAGGACACCATCGCCATACTTCGTGGGCTTAAAGAACGATACGAAGTTTTTCATGGTGTCAAGATAAGTGACGGTGCTCTTATATCTGCAGCAACACTTTCAAATAGATATATTAGTGATAGGTTTTTGCCAGACAAGGCGATAGACCTTGTCGATGAAGCTTGTGCCATGGTCAAGAGCGAAATAGACAGCATGCCTACAGAGATGGACGATATTCGCCACAAGCTCATCAAACTTGAGATAGAGCGTGAAGCACTGAAAAAGGAGACAGACAAACTTTCAAAAGAACATCTAGAGGCAATAAACAAACAACATGCTCTTCTTAAGGATCAATTTGATGCTCTTTCTGCAAAATGGCAAAACGAAAAGAAAAATATCGACGAGATGAATAAAGTTAAAGCAGATATTGAAAAGACCAACGCTGAGATTGAAAAGGCAGAAAGAGAATACGATTTAAACAAGGCGGCAATGCTCAAGTATGATAAACTTCCAAAACTTAAACAACAACTTGAGACATTGGAGAAAAACGAAGACAACAGCATGCTAAAAAGCAAAGTTACAGAGGAAGAGATAGCACAAATCGTCAGCCGATGGACGCAGATCCCACTCACAAAACTACTTCAAAGTGACAAAGAGAAATTGCTTAACATGGAAGTTGAACTCCACAAGCGAATCATAGGACAAGATGAAGCAGTTAAAAAAGTCAGCGACGCAATCTTAAGGTCACGTGCAGGAATTAGTGACCCAAATCGCCCTATAGGTTCCTTTATGTTCTTGGGTCCAACAGGAGTTGGAAAAACTGAACTTTGCAAAGCACTTTGCGAGAACTTGTTTGACACAGAAAAGAACTTGATAAGAATAGATATGAGTGAGTATATGGAAAAGTACTCGGTATCTCGTCTTCTTGGCGCACCTCCGGGATATGTTGGTTACGAAGAAGGTGGACAACTCACCGAGCAAGTGAGAAGAAAGCCTTACAGTGTCATATTGTTTGATGAAATAGAAAAGGCGCATAAAGATGTCTTCAACGTACTTCTTCAAATCCTTGATGACGGCAGAGTCACTGACGGACAGGGAAGGACAGTTGATTTTAAAAACACAATAATAATACTCACTTCCAACCTTGGCGCAGATGAGATCATGCAGGGAATTCGAGCAAATGGAACACTCAGTGATGAATGCGTTCAAAATGTCAATGCTCTTTTAAAACAATACTTTAGACCAGAATTTTTGAACAGACTTGATGAGATAATATTCTTTAAACCACTGACAAAAGCACAAATAAAAGAGATTGTTGATCTTCAACTTGACAAACTTGCACAAAGGCTAGAAGATAGGCAATTAAAACTAGTTGTGACCGACAGTGCAAAAGAATATATAATTGATCAAGGCTATGACATAAGCTATGGTGCAAGACCACTAAAAAGATTTATTCAAAACAACATTGAAACACTTGTTGCAAAATATATGTTGTCTACAGATATTGGGCCAGACGCAACAATAACAGTTGATGTAAATGACGGCGAAATTGTGGTGAGATGATATATGACGGCGACTTGCGCAAACGTTGTTTGTAATATGCGAAAGCAGATGCTTTCGCATATTTTTTTGCTTTAGCAAAAAGCGAGTCGCCTATTATTTAGCCCAAATATTTTTTTTCATCACTTGAAAAAATCTTCTATGTTATATATACTATGTTTAGTAGGATAAAGATGAAAAGTATATATACATATTACAAGGAAAGACTTATTGAAATAAGTGGTAAAAACAGAAGTTTATACCTAAAATCTTTCAACAAAAAAAATGGCTATGACATCGGCAGAATTTTGACCTTTGATCAAGAGAAGTTAAATAGGCTTGTCGATATCTTTTGGGATGGGAAAAATGTAGTATATAACCTTGTTGGCAAGGATACAAAAGAGGATATTGTAAGGGCATCTAATATTCAGTTGAGGTTCCCAGACAAAACTTTTGAAAATGAAAAGGACAAAGCAAAGTATGAGCGTCAAAAACGCGAGTACTCTAAACGAGTTGTCCAAAGTGAAGTTAATTCTCTCAAAGCTCTAAAACGCGAGATAGATGAAATAGAGAAAGAAACGGGTAGATACGAACTATTTTTGTGCTACCCATTTGTCTATGGAACTTTAAAAAACTACACCTTTAAAGCTCCACTTGTAATGTTTCCAGTAGTCATTGATATAGTTGACGAAAGCACTGTAAACATCTACCCAAAGTCGGGCGAGAATGTGCAGTTAAACAAAGCACTTCTTCTTGCTTTTGCCGACGCACTTCATCTTAACTTAGAGGATTTAGATTTGGAGTATGATTGCCTTGGCTCGCGTTTTAAGGACATATCTTCGCTCATTGCATACCTCAAAAATTTTGGAATAAAAATTGACTATTCTCCACGCAAAAAAGTTTTTGATTTCAATCACTATGGCGAACCTGGAAATTTGGATTCTCCAGAAGTAAAGCATACTTGCCTTTTGGCACGTTGCAGTCTTGCAAACTCCATATACTCTGACTATTCAAGCCTTGAAAAAAAACATCTTGCAAATGACAGCATAAATGAACTTTTAAACACAAAAAAAGTTAAGCACAAGCCTCAAAAATGTGAAAATTTGTATCTTATAAACAATGTCGACTATGCTCAAGAACAAGTTGTAAGAAAAGTAAACGAGCAGGGCAATATGGTAATTTATGGGCCACCAGGAACGGGCAAGAGCCAAACCATAGTCAATGTAATTTCAGATGCAATTTGCAAGGGTAAAAAGGTGCTTGTGGTATCTCAAAAGAAAGCAGCCATGGAAGTTGTGTTTAACCGTCTTGCAGCCTTAAATCAAAAGGCAATGTTTTTAACAGATGCCGAAAAAGAAAGGCGAAACTTCTATGAAAGATGTTTCAAGATGCATACAGTTTCCGAAAATATGTCATATGATGAAAATTTATTTAAAGAATATGATGATGTGACACAAAAATTAAATAATGAAATCAATAATTTAAACATCATCTCAAATGTACTGACACAAAAGACAGATTTTGGCATATCGCTTCAAACCATGTACTATAACTCCTTTAAAATTGGCAAACGCAGTGGCGAGTATCCAATCTACAAGGCCATGGTTAAAGATAAGACACTTATGAAGTTAAATTATGAAGAGCTTTCATCAGCGCTTGAAATAGTCAACGAAAAAAATAAGGCAGAGATATACTATAACTTTGTGGAGGAGAAAAAGAAAAATCCTTTCATTGATCATTTAAAAAATGAGTTAAGCGTTCATGATGTTGCAATAGCACAATCAAGGCTTAGAAGTCTTTGCTCACAGCGTATGGCACTTTTTGACCTTGCTAACCACAAGTACTCGCGTGAGGTTTTGACATATTACTCGCGTGCAAAGAGCTATCAGGACATGAAGCCACTTGCCAAAATGATAGCACGTTTTGAACAACCGAAGACATACAATCTACTTAAGACAAGTTATGTTCTTTTGCCAATGTATCCATTTGCAAAAATTAAGATGAATAAAATTGAAAATGAAATTTATGACACTTTCAAAACCACCATATCAGCGATGGATGAGTATATTGCCGACTATGAGTTTTTAAAGAACATATTAACCGATAGTGGCTATGTAATGGCAATAGATGGCATACTCAACGGCAATAGTCAAATACTAAGGCTGCTACTTAATGCCGTTGAAAACTATATTGAACAACGCGATGTTTTGACACTTTTAAACAGCCTTTCGAAAAATCAAAAGATAGTTCTTGACTTTGCATACAAAAATTCAAGTAACTATACAAAATATAAATTTACTCTTGAAAAACTATTGCCAATAAGAATTTATCATGAAGTAGTAAAATGTGAGGACAGTCAAAAAGAAATATTATCTAGAATGGTTGACTTTGAAAATATTCGTGCAAGAATTGTCACACTAAAACAAAAACAAAATGAAGTTAGTAAAAAGATTGCGCTCCAAAGTTTTTGTCCAGACTACCAAAAACTTATGGATGGCTCGCCAAAGAGCAAGGACTATCTATACCAAATTTCTAAAAAGCAAAACTTTTGGCCAATAAGAAAGACAATGGATATCTATGGAGATTATCTATTCAAACTTTTCCCTTGCTGGTTACTATCTCCTGAAAATGTTTCCACAATTCTTCCACTCAAAAAGGACATGTTCGACATCGTGCTCTTTGATGAGGCTAGCCAGGTGTTTATAGAAAATACCATACCTACCATTTACCGTGGTAAGACCGTTGTTGTTGCAGGTGACGCAAAACAGCTTAGACCAACCACAACATTTATGAAGAGGTACATGGGTAGTACTGTTGATGAGGATGTCGACTATTCAGTTCAGGCCGCATTGGAAGTTGAAAGCCTTTTGGACCTAGCAGTTTCTCGTTTTCAAAGTACAAACATAACATATCACTATCGTAGCCAAAATGAGGAATTAATCGATTTTTCAAACAGCGCATTTTATAATAGTACACTACAAATTGCGCCAAACATATCCAAAAATATAAAGCATAAACCGATAGAACGCATTTTGGTTGATGGTACATGGCGTGATAGAAAGAACATTGCTGAGGCACAAAAAGTTGTTGAACTTGTAAAAAATATACTAAAGACCAGAAAAAATGGCGAAACCATTGGAATTATAACTTTCAATGTCGAACAAGAAAGTGCGATAGAAGATCTCATCGACAAACAATGTTTTGCAGATGAAGAGTTTAGAAGCCTGTACCTTAAAGAAACATCGCGCGTTGAAAATGGCGAGGATGTAAGTTTGTTCATAAAAAACCTTGAAAATGTACAAGGTGATGAAAGAGATATAATCATATTTTCAATTGCATACGCAAAAAATGAATTTGGCAAAGTGAATGCCATATTTGGGTCACTTTCTGCAGAGGGTGGAGAAAATCGCTTAAACGTTGCTATAACCCGTGCTAAAAAGAAAATATTTGTTGTCACAAGCATTGAGCCAGAAGAATTAAAAGTAGATAACAGTAAATTCATGGGACCAAAGTTGCTACGCAGTTACCTTGCATATGTTCGTGCAGTTTCAACTGGTAATAATGACGAAGTCAAAGTGATTCTAGACAGTGTCGGTGCTGGTTCGCAAATAGTTACAAAAAAACCACTGGGGCTTCTTCCAATGGAAAATCAGATTGCAGAAAAATTAAATAAACTTGGTTACAAAACAGAAATAAATCTTGGAAATTCCAACAGTAAAATTTCGGTAGCAGTTTACGATAGAAAAAAAGATAAATACTTGCTTGGAATTGAAACCGATCAAACGGCCATTGCATACAGTAAGTCCACACTTGAGCGCGATGTATTTAAAAATCAGTTTTTAACTCAAAAAGGTTGGAATATGGTGAGAGTTTGGAGCCGTGATTGGTGGCACAATGCGCATCAGGTTATAACTTCTATAGTAAAAATTCTGGAAAAAGCACAAAAATAATCTAGACATCTCATAACTTTAAAATTCAAAGCAGTCAAGTATTTGTTTTGATATATTTTCAAGTTCTTCACTTGGAGCATAGAGCGAAAATAATTTTTCGCCCTTTTTTATCTTTTCTCCAATTTTGTTATATGTTATTATGCCATATTTATTTGTGTTGTATCTATGGTTTAAGTTGTTTATAATTTCACCCAATTCTTTAGTTTTAAATCCCTTTATTTTTAAGTTTTCTTGTGCATATGCTATTTTTTGAGGAATAGGATATTTTGCATCAAAAAGTTCAAGCGAACCACCTTGAGATGATACCATAGTCTTTAATTTATCAAGCGCTTTACCATTTTTCATAACCTCAATTACCTTGTTTTTGGAAACGAAGTAAGGAATATTTTTGTCAAGACTATGGCAAATAGCGGCAAGTTTAACGCAAGCTTTTGTCAATGGGTTATTTTTATCAAATTTTTTTAAAATATCTATTGCCTCCATACATTCAAGTAATGTTCCGATGTTATAACCCAACGGCTGTGACATATCTCCATAGACAATTTTAGCGCACTTTTTGTCGCGCTTTGCAAGCATCATCATTTTTTTGCCCAATTTTTTGGCAGAGTTTTTATTCGGCATAAAAGCTCCGTTGCCATATTTTACATCTAAAACGATGATATCTGCCCCTGTTGCTAGCTTTTTGCTCATGACAGAGGAGGCGATGAGCGAGACATTATCTACAAGATTTGTTTTGTCTCTAAGAGCATAAATTTTTTTATCGGCAGGTGCCAATTTTGCGGTGGAAGTCATCATGCATCCACCATTTTTTTTAACTAGTTCAAATGCATCACTTAAGCTAATTTCAGTTTTGTAACCTTCAAAGCATTCAAGCTTGTCGCAAGTTCCACCAGTGAAGCCGAGACTTCTTCCGCTGAGTTTGAGCATTTTTGTGCCAAGACAAGCAAGCACTGGCACAAGTACAATTGTTGTAGTGTCACTGACCCCACCTGTTGAATGTTTGTCAACGGTTCTGCCAAGGTTCGTCAAGTCCAAAACCTCACCACTATTTTTCATGGAAAGCGTAAGGTTATATAGACTTTCATCATCGATGTCAAAATCATATATGGTTTTCAAAAGAGGATAAAAATCTTCATCCGACAACTGACCATCTGAGTATTTTTGTATCACGTCATTTATTTCTTCATATGAAAAAGAATTATTATTTTTTATTTTTTCAATTATTTGTTCAATTTTCATATAAAAAATTTAAGATATAAAATATTTTTTGTCAAATAAAAATTCACCAGCATAGCTGATGAATTTTTTTAGTAGTGTTGTTCATGCTCTTTTGTTGATGTGGCCTGTTTAATAAATTTGAGTTTACTCATTATACAATTTTTATAAACTTCCAACCACTCACGAGGAATTTCGCTTAAATTTAAGTTGTTGAAAAAGTTGGAATAATTTTTATTTAATACAGAAACAAGGTAATCTTTCACAACAGGTTTGCTAGTTGCATATTTCACCAGTTCCATTGCTTCATTCCAATGTTCTGCATTGGTTATTATCATGTCACGAGCACTGTTGTATACTGAAAATCTTGCTGGAATATTCAAAACTTTCATATAATTTTTATCGTTAGAATAGAAGCTTGGATCTTGAATATTTAGAATATTATCATATGTCAAACCAAAGCTATACTCGTTATCATACAAAGGTGCTACAACAATTTTTGAACCATTTGTAAGAAATCCAAAACAGTGATCAAATCTAGAAGTTTGGCAGGTTAAATAATCAAATAAAGCAATTTTGAAAAGCGAAAGTTCCATTTCGTCAACGGCAAAAGAATAGCCACGTTCTTTTAGATGTTTCATAATGTCAACTACCGTGTTGCTTGCATAGGGAACCAAAGATCTACATTCTCGAAATTTTGGTGAAGTTTTAATGTCTTTATTTACAGTTCCCAAAACAGTTTTTTTGTCTGTTTTGATTTTTGTCAGATTATAGTCCAAACATGGAACTTCTAAAAATTCTGCCAGTTTGCAGCAAAATATTTGATTTAAAAGTGCCTGTTTATTTGGATATGTTTTTTGCTCCAAATTTTCAGTATTTTGTGGCTTATTTTTGCTTCTCAACATATTAATCTAACATCCTTTTATATTATAATAACCCACGAATTTTAATATGTCAATACGCGATTTTTAAATAATTATTGCACAAAAGATTAAATAATGTTATAAAGTTTATTATAAAATTTTAATATACTATTAAACAGAGGAAATTATGAAAAATTTGTCTAAATATGTTCTTACCGATGAAAAGTTAAAAAGATACATGAACAGATTAGATTACAAAAAATTTTTAAAGTTAAGACAAAACCATCAAGAGCTAGATTTTTGTATTGCTGAAAAAATTGCAAAAGCGATAAAAAAATGGGCTTTAAAAAACAAAGTTAAATATTATACACATTGGTTTTTTCCACTAACTGGAAAATCTGCCGAAAAACAAGTTTCATTTTATGAAATAAAAAATGGAAGATTAATCAAAGATTTCAGTGGGCATATGCTGACAAAAGGTGAAACCGATGCTTCAAGTTTTCCAAGTGAAGGGGAGAGAATGACTTTTGAAGCACGAGGCTACACATTGTGGGATATTTCAAGCCCGGTCTTTATAAAAACAGATGATAAGAATAATAAGGTTTTGTACATACCCACTGCATTTATAAGTTACAATGGCATTTCACTTGATGAGAAAACACCTTTGCTTAGAGCAAATGAAGTACTGGATAAATCTGCCACCAAACTTTTAAACTTTCTTGGTCACAAAGATGTTAAAAATGTATATGCAAACTTGGGAATAGAGCAAGAATATTTTTTGGTGAGTGACGAAGTATACAACATGCGCAAAGATATTATGCTGACTGGCAGAACGTTGGTTGGAAGCCAGCCAAGCATTCATCAAGAAACTTATCATCATTATTTTGGCAAAATAGACAGTAGAATAAGTGAATTTATGCACGATTTAGATGCTGAATTATCTTCAAGAGGTATCGTTGTGAAAGTTCAACACAATGAAGTTGCTCCAAGCCAGCATGAAATTGTGGCCATGTTTTGTACTGCAACCATTGCAACCGATCAAAACAGACTTTTGATGGACATAATGGAACAGGTTGCAAAACGTCATGGCCTAAGGGTGCTATTTCACGAAAAGCCATTCAAAGGAGTAAATGGAAGTGGCAAACATAACAATTGGTCAATTTCAACCAATCTCGGACAAAATATATTAGACATTAATGAAACTGACAAGGACACCTTTGTTTTATTTTTCACTGCTATACTTTCTGCCATAGATAAACATTATGATCTTCTTCGCATGAGTACGGCTGGCGCTGGAAATGATCAACGTCTTGGTGGTGATGAAGCTCCGCCGTCTGTCATTTCTGTATACATAGGAGAAGATATGGAGAATTTAATAAACTCATATCTTGGTAGTGCTGACGAAATAAAAAATTCAAAGACATTGCTCAACCTTAAAACTTCTTGTATCGCTCCACTTTACAAAGACCGATGCGATAGAAATCGCACCAGCCCTTTTGCCTATACAGGCAATAAATTTGAATTTAGAATGCTCGGAGCAAGTCAAAGTCCGGCTCTGACAAATGTGGTTTTGTCCACAATTTTAAGTGCAGAGTTGGATGAAATATTGCATAACTTGCAAAACGGGAGGACAATAAAAGATGTTGTAAAGCAAAATTTCAAAGAGCATTCCCGCATAATTTTTAACGGCAACAGTTATGATTCAAAGTGGATACAGATGGCTAAAGAGCGAGGGCTTGTGGATATTAAAGATAGCGTGACGGCATATAAATCATTGCTAGATAAAAAGAATATTGACCTATTTGAAAAACTTGGAGTACTTAGCAAAAAAGAGATAGAGGTGAGATATGCCTCGTATCTAAAAACATACTTTGAAACCATTTTGACAGAATGCAAAGTGCTTGAAAATATGCTCAATAAACAAATTTTGCCTTCACTTTTGGATTATATGACATATTTAAGTGAAACTATTGAGCATGCTCAGAAAAACAAACTTGAAATTTCTCACTATAAAGAAAAATTGAAAAAGGTCAGCCAAGACAGTATTTTACTTTCTGACCTTGAAAAATTATTAAATGAGAAGATTAAAAGATGTCAAGATGAAGATGACATAACAAAAAAAGCCATCTATGCACGAGATGAAATGTTGGCAACAATGCAAAAAACCCGAGATGTTTTTGACGTTATTGAGCATTCATTGCCAAACAAATTCAAACCATTTTTGACATATGATGACATTTTGTTCAATTAATAATCTTTTGTTAGTTTTCTTATGAGTTTATTTCTGAGCTTTGTATATTCAGTTATGGAAATTTTTCCCTCTTTTCTCATTTCGTCAAGTTTAGAAATACCTTCAATCACTTGTTTGGTAGTTGTACTCTCTTTAAGCTCCACTTTTGGACTTTTTTGTACTTCTTTTTGTCCTTGTGGCGATTTTTCCTCTTCGTCATCAAGCCCTGATGTGTAGATTGCAGGTCTTGCAGGCAAAGGTACTTCGTTTGGGATTTCTTGTGTTTCTTTGACTTCAACGACTTGTTGAGTTTGTACAAAATCTTGAGCTATGCTCTTTGTATTGATCAAAGCAATCAATATTAAAATAATACTTACAAAATGTAGTCCAATCAATGTACACAAGAGACAATTCACAACAATATCTGCTGAAAATCCACCATTTGTTTGTATATTTGATACCAATAGGTAAACATACACTCCGGTTACAATTATAAACCATGCTAAAAATAACACGGACAAAGATTTTTTACGTGCAAATCTGTCCCTATCAAAACGACTATACTTTATATATCTTGTCGATGCACACAATGAAAAAATCACAAGTAAAGCTATTACACAAGTTGTCACGATAATCATATCTTCGCCAAATACAAAGAAAGGAGACAAAACAGGGACAAAAAGATCATTTACAATTTGCAAACTCTCTCCCACAAAAGTGTAAACGACGCTTGCAACAATTAAAAATATAGATGCCAAAAGCATTAAAGCATAAATAAGCGTCAAAATTATCCCTGCAGTTAATGTGACTTTTCTACTCATGTTTTCTCCTGGATTTAGTTTGCTCTATTATAGTAAATATAACACAAATTTCCGTTTGAACAAAACTAAATAAAACAAATACTAGACATTTTTTACCAATTACTGTATTATAATAACAAAGGAAGGAAAATATGGCAAATAATTGGGGCGAGCATAGTAAGGTAACTTGGAAAGACAGGAAACGAATCCTGGGAATGCCCATAACATTTACAAGATATTTTTTGGTTGAGGATCCTGATTGGACAAAGGTGTTTGTAAAAACCGGTCTTTTGTTTACAAGAGAAGAGGAAGTAAATTTATACAGAATATACGATATAACCATGACCTCTTCACTTGGTGAAAAGATATTTGGTGTTGGCACTATAATTTTATATTCAAAAGATGAGAGCACCCCAACACTTGTCATTCGCCATGTTAAAAATCCAACCTATGTGAGAAATCTACTTGCCAATAAAATTGAAGAAGAAAAAGCAAAGCGCGGTTTTCGTATTGCAGAATTCAATTAATAAATATTAAATAAATCAACCGTTATTGGTTGATTTTTTTTTAAAATATGGTACACTTAAAATATTCAAGGAGATACTATGGAAATAGAGGCAACAAACTTTATAGAAGAAATTATAAACAACGATTTAGAAGAAGGAAGATTTGATCATGTCCAAACTCGTCATCCACCAGAACCAAGTGGATACTTGCACATAGGGCATGTTAGAAATATTGTACTAAACTATGGTTTGGCACAAAAATATGGTGGTGTTTGCAATCTCAGATATGATGACACAAACCCACAAAAGGAAAGCCAGGAATTTGTTGATGCAATTCAGGACGATGTTCATTGGCTTGGGTATGATTGGCACGAGATTCACTACGCAACGGAATATTTCCAAATGAATTATGAAGTTGCTGTAAAACTTATAAAAGAGGGCAAGGCATATGTTTGTGACCTAAGTCCTGAAGAGGTCACAAAATATCGTGGCACACTCACAGAGCCCGGCAAAAACAGCCCATATCGCGATCGTAGTGTGGAAGAAAATCTTGACCTTTTTGAGCGCATGAAAAATGGCGAATTTCCTATGGGTGCAAGATGTCTTAGGGCAAAGATAGACATGTCAAGTCCAAACATGAACATGCGCGATCCTGTAATTTACCGTATACAATACCTAAATCACCAACGTATCAAAAGACAATGGAACATATATCCAACCTATGATTTTTCTCATCCACTGGACGATTGTTATGAAGGTGTAACTCACTCAATATGTGGACCAGAGTTTGAAGACCACAGACCACTTTACAATTGGGTTGTGGAAAACAGTGGACTTAAAAATCATTCAAGGCAGGTTGAGTACGCAAACCTCTACATCAAGGGTGCAATACTTGGAAAAAGGTTTATAAAAAAACTTGTACAAGATGGCATTGTGGAAGGGTTTGATGACCCAAGACTATATAGCCTTCGCGGACTTAGACGTCGTGGTGTACTTCCAGAAAGCCTAAAAACTTTTGTATTGGCCGCAGGTATAAGCAAAAGCAATTCTCTCATCGATCCAGAGTTTTTAAATCACTTTATTCGTGACGACCTAAACAAAATCTCAAAACGTGTGATGGCTGTGCTTCATCCAATAAAACTTGTCATAAACAATTGGGAAGAGGGAAAAGAAGAAGAAATCGAACTTGAAGATTATCCTCAAAATGAAGAAACAACAAATAGAAAATATTACTTTGGTCGTGAATGCTATATTGAAAGTGAAGATTTTATAAAAGAGCCAAATCCAAAATTTTACCGATTGTATGTTGGTGCAAAGGTTAGACTTAAAGGTGCGTACATTATTGAATGTACAGGCTTTGACGAAGACGAAAATGGCAATGTAACCACAGTCTACGCAAACTATCTTGAAGGAACAAAAAGTGGCAGCGACTGTCAAATCAAGGTGAAGGGTACAATTCATTGGGTAAATCCAAACCATGCAAAACAGGTTGAAGTAAGGCTTTTTGAAAACCTTGTTGATGAAGAAAGTCAAGACGAGGTGGAAGGCCAAGAGCATGCGACAGAGGGCTTCACAATCAATCCAAATTCAAAGATGATATTAAAAAATTGCTACATCGAAGATGATGTAACCTATACTCCAGAGGAAAGATATCAATTCATTCGAAATGGATATTTCTGTTTGGATAAGGACACAACAGAAGATAGGCTGGTATTTAACCGAACTATAACCTTAAAAGACACTAAAAAACAAAAAACAAAAAATTAGGGGTAAATACTTTGTTTCTGGCAGGCAACCCTCACACAGTCACGTACCTGTGTACGATCCTGCGTGAGGGTACCCGCCGAGCCTCGTCTTTACCGCCTAATTTTTTGTTTTTTTATAGTTGATCTGTCGAGCCTCGTTATCGGGGCTATTTTTTTGTTTTTTAACTATATGTCATTCTGAGCGTAAGCGAAGAATCTCTTTCATTTCGAGCGAAGCGAGAAATCTCAAGTTCTTTTTGTAAAGATTCTCGCGATAAAGCCACTCCAAATGACACCGTTCTTTAGCTCGGAATGGTATTTTTTTACATCTCATAAAATGCCTTATAGCACATATAACTTTCGAATATATCTACCTTTGAAGTTATTTCCCATGGTGCATGCATACTAAGCACTGGTACACCAGCATCAATAACCTCCATGCCATATCCCGCCATGATGTAGGCGATTGTACCACCACCACCAGCATCCACTTTGCCCATTTCTGTGGCCTGATAGTTTACATCATATTTATCCAAAACATCTCTAAGTTTTGCAATAAATTCTGGGTTTGCATCATTCGCACCACTTTTTCCCTTACTTCCAGTATATTTGTTAAAAGAAATGCCTCTACCAAAATGTGCTTCTGTGGCTTCATTCATAGGTGTTGGATAGTTAGGGTCATATGCTGCTGTAACATCGCTTGAGAGCATGCGTGATTTATTTAAAGTTCTTCGCATATCAAGTTCGTTATATTGTCCACAAAGGTTCATGACCTCTGCGATGCTATTTTCAAAAAATTTGCTGCTCATGCCAGTAGCGCCAACGCTTCCAATCTCTTCCTTGTCAACAAACAGGCAAACACTTGTATGCTTTGGATTTTTTACTTCCATCATTGCTCTAAGTGAAGCATAGGCACAAACTCTGTCATCTTGGCCATAGCCCATGATCATGCTTTTGTCAAGACCAAAATCTCTAGCCTTTCCACTTGGAACTATTTCAATTTCAGCGCTGAATAAATCTTCTTCGTCTATGTCAAATGATTTTAAAATTTTTAAGATATTGTTCTTAACTTTGTCTTCCTTTTTTGACATATCTGGAACGGAGCCCACAAGTACATTTAAATCCTCGCCTTGGATTTCTACTTTTTTGTTTTTGTCAAGATGAGGGAGTAGATCAGAAATTCCAACCACGCCATCTTTTTCATCTTCACCGTAGACAAAGTCTATTTTTTTGCCATCTTTTTTAACAACTGTGCCATGGATAGCGAGGGGAAGGGTTGTCCATTGATATGTTTTTATTCCACCATAATAATGCGTATCAAGTAGACATAATCCATTATTTTCATAAACTGGATTTGCCTTTAGGTCAAGTCGTGGACTGTCTATGTGAGATCCTACAAAATTGAGTCCATAGACCATTTCATGTTCCCCAATCACCATAAGAAGCATTGCCTTGCCCATATTCACGGCATAAACCTTATCGCCACTTTTAAGTTTTTTGTTTTGCTTAAGAGCATCGTCAAGGCTAATGTATCCATTGTCTACAGCCATTTTTGTAATAAAGTTTATGCATTCACGTTCTGTCTTACAAGTTGATAAAAATGCCTTGTAGTCATTACAAAAATCTTCCATATTTTTTATTTTTTCTTCACTATATTTTGAAATTACATTATCTTTTTTCATATTTTCTCCTTTATAATTCTGTTATTATGAGACAAATGTCTGTCATTCAGAAATTGCATTAGGTGTCGAAAGGTCTTGAAATTTTTACTCCCACTTTTTTTTCATTCTGAGCATTGGCGAAGAATCTAGAGATTTCTCACTTCGTTCGAAATGACACCGGAAAGTCCGAAATGACACCGGAAAGTCCGAAATGACAAACTTTTAAATGTATAGACTTATATATTATTTCCCAAATTTTGTTTAATTATCTCTTGATCTTACAAGGAAGAAAAGCACAAATCTCAAAAGTTCCAAAATTGAAACAACAAGGGCGGCAACATATGTCATGGCAGCGCTAGATAGCACTTTTTTGCAACCTTTCACTTCCATTTCGTCAACGCATCCAGTGGATACCAAAAGTTTCAAGGCGCGGTTAGATGCATTAAATTCCACAGGCAACGTGATTAAACTAAACAGTGTGCTCACTCCAAAAAATGCAACACCGACCCACAAAAAGGTTTTCCCAACAACTCCTCCAACATATGCAAAATCCAAAACTATTCCAATTATGATCAGTGGCCAAACAAACATACTCAAAAAATTGCTTGTGTAGGCAAGAGCAGTGCGGATTTTCATTGGTTTATAACCTTTTGCAAGTTGCACGGCATGACCGGTTTCGTGTGCGGCAACACCAATGGCGGAAATGCTTGTACCCTCATACACTTTGTTTGAGAGTGTAATAACTTTTGTTTTTGGGTTAAAATTATCCACAAGTTCACTTGTGTTACCTTTTTGAACTTGGATGTCAAAAATTCCCTCGGCATCCAAAATCTTTTGTACCACTTGTGCCCCTGTAAGCCCTTTAGATGACAGCACTTGGTCATATTTGTTAAATGTTGTCTTAACGCGTGCACTTGCCACCATAGCAAAAATAAGACCAGGGATCAATATTATTCCCATAAGTGTATATTCCAGATATTCCGGCGAAAAAAGAATCCACATAATAACCTCCTAATAAAAATCATATTTGTTTACAAGCATTGTCCACTTCAAAACACTTTTCAAAAACGATGCTATATATGTTAGTTTTGCCGCGGATAACACTTTTTTTGCATATTTTAATTTTTCATTGTCAAAATCTGCATATTTTTGTAATAATTTCAATCCCTTTAAAGATGCTTCTTTTTCAATCTTTATAGTTGATAGTTTTGTCAAAAGCCCAATAAAAAATGTCAAAAAGCTTAAACCACATAATACTAGTGCTGCGATGATGTTAAAAAATATACAGATGACACCAATTAAAAGTAATGGAAGTGTGAGCTTGGATAGAAATGCACTAAGTTTCAATTTTTTTGCAAATTTACGCATTTTTTCTGGTGTGTCTCTGTATTGCATGGCATGACCAAGTTCATGTGCGCAAACGGAAAATGCTGAAACATTACTTCCAAAAGCAACTCTACTTGATAAATTAATTGACCCCGCATGATAATAATCTGTTAAAAAACCATCAATGACATTGACGACGATTTTGTTGTTGAACTCACCAGAAGAAATATTTTTTGCCAGCGTCAATGTATTGAAAAATTCTGCATTTAGTTTTTCATATCTTTCAAATATTGCAACCAGATTACTTCCAGCATAGTTGGCAATAGCAAGACAAACGACTAAACCTATCACAAATACGCCAATCAAAACATATAGGATGATATCTAATATACCCATAAGTATATATTGTGTTAAAATAAAAAAAATGTCAAATAATTTTGACTTTAATACTTGACAACTCCTTAACTGTTATTGTAAACTTATGTCGCATTTGCGAGTGTGGCGGAATGGCAGACGCGCTTGTTTAAGGGGCAAGTTCGAAAGAGTGTGGGTTCAAGTCCCGCCACTCGCACCATTAAAGAATTGCGTTTTTCACGGTTTCACCAAATGGTGAAACGTTAGTGTGAGGCGCTTATTTTATTTTTAAGCAAATATCATAAGTTTGCATAACAAAAGACAAGGAGATAACATGGAAGAAAACGCGAGTTCTGCTGAAATGAAATAGGGAGACTTTAAATTCCATGAAGTGATAGACTGTGCTTTTGCACAGTTTTTTACTCACTGACAAAGGAGTTGTTATTGGTTGTCTTTTTTGCTTTTTTGTGTTAGCATGTAATAGATAAAAAGTTAAGGAAAGTAAATATGAAAAAGATATTTTCTAAAATAATTTTTGCACTGCTACTCATTCCAATGATTTTCTTTGCTTCAGCTTGTGGTGATGGCGATGAAACAGTACAAGAAAATGTAGAATACAACGTAAATGTGCAAAGTTCGGATTTTTATAATGTGTCAAATAGAACTACAAAAGCAACCGCCGGATTGTCTGCCTTTGTGGTCATAAACCCAAAGTTTGATGCAGTTATTATTGAAAATGTCATGTGTAATGGTCAAGAATGCACTTTGGATGATAGCATTGCAAATCGATACAACTTTACAATGCCAAATGAAGATGCAAATGTGACTGTTCAAATTGGGTTTGTGGACAACACACAAGATAATTTTTTGTCTTGGAGCAATGATAATAATTATACTTTTAAAATAACAACTGACAGTGAAGAGGAATATTATGACCCTCAGTATGACTCTGGAAGTCGATTTGAGGCAGAAGTGTCCAGTACGCCAGCATCTTCTGGTGGGTATTTTACTAGCCACAATGAAAGTGTGTTTTCACTAGATCAAAACGTTGTACCAAATAGTGCATTATCTGTAAATGTTTTGACTGCTCCACTAAGCAATTTTGCAGTTGGATTTGAAGTCATAATAGATCGTTCGCAAGTTTTTGTAGGTACAACTCAAATTGTACTTTTGGTAGAAAATCAACATCGTTTTAATGATGCTTCGTTGCTAGTTTGCACAGTTAACATTGATTAATCAATTTAAACAAGTGTATATTATTGACAAAATTTAAACAATATTTTAATATAAAACTATGGAAAATGAATTTTTGTTTGATGATTTAGAAGTTCAAAATAATGCCTTGCCAGAGGGGAAAAGTGTGGATGTTTTCAACGCACTTTCGCTTTGTGATGAAAGTCTAGGGGAACTTTATGAAAAGCAAGGGTATAATCCATATAAAGAAAACTTTGTTTTGACAGAAGAATATGCCAATGAAATTTTAAAAAACAAAAAAAATGCACTTGAAATTTCAGAAAACTTTTTAGAATATTCCAACAAAGAGGTGTCAAAGCACTTTACAATGGCACTTGAAAACACCCAAGACATAATTTCGGCACTTATGGACGAACTTTCCAAAACTTCTGATGAAAAGGTAAAAGGGCAAATTGAAAAGACTATTGTCATATTAAAAAATAGAAATGAACTTTTAAAACTTAACATAGGAAAACTTAAACAAAAAGATGCAAATGCACTAAGGATGTATCAAGAGTTGTTTGGAATAGATAGTGAGCTCAGTGAACTTTTAAGAGATACATTTAATGAAAAAGCCAACGCCCAGATTGTGCTCATGCAACTTATGTCGCTGATAAGAGCGCGCGCAAGTGTGGTTTACACCAAGGCGAAGCAGCTTTTAAGACAAGAAAATGAAAACAGTGTCCAAGAGGATATCAAAAAGGCGATTGAACACTCTCAGCAACAAGCACAAAGTTTAAAACAGCAACCAAAGTCAAGTCAAAACGAAATACAAAACCAAGAGGAAGAGGCAAAAGAACAGTCCGAAACAAAATTGCAGGAAAGAGAAGAAAGTAAAAACAATCAACCAAAACAAGATTTCTATAAAAATGATGAAGAATTTACCAGATAATTTAAAAAATAATTGACAACAATATTTTATTGTGATAACATAGCACTGCACCATAACGAGTGGGTGCTATTTTTTAAGTGAGAAATATTATTTAAGGAGAACAACTATGGCAAATCCAAAGAGAGCATTGGTTACACTTGCTTGCACAGAATGCAAAGAGCGCAACTATTCAACAAGCAAAAACAAGAAAAATCAAGCAGAAAGAATAGAAATGAAAAAATATTGCCCAAGATGCAATAAGCACACAATGCATAAAGAAACCAAATAAGGAGCAAAAAAGTGGCAAAGAAAAATAAAAAGAAAGGTCAAACAAAGCCAAAACAACAAGTTGATGTTAGTGTGGCTCAGGTAGAAGAACAAACCGAGCAAAACGAAGTAGTTGTTGGCACACCAAAGGAAACTGAGGCCAAACAAGCCGACAAGTCAAAGCCTGAAAAAAAGACTGACAAAAAGAAAAATAAAGTCAAAAAACCATCAAAAACAGCTAAAAAGATCAAGGAGACAACAAGTGAACTCAAAAAAGTTACTTGGCCTAGTTTTTTAACTGTTGTCAAAAAAACAGGTGTAGTTTTGGCAGTTGTTATAATTTTTGCAGTTGTATTGTTTGGTATAGACAGATTGCTTTCGTGGTTATTTGAACTTTTGACCACGTCTGTGGCGTAAGGAGTGATATATGGAAAAAGTAGACGTAGAAAACATAGAGCCAAAGTGGTATGTGCTCCACACCTACACAGGTTATGAAAAAATTGCCAAAGAGAATTTGGAGACCATGGCAGTAAAGTATGGTCTTGAGGATAGAATTCTTGACATAATTATTCCAATGGAAAATGTTATCCAAGAAAAAAATGGCAAGAAAAAACTTATCCAAAGAAAGACCATGCCAGGATATATCTTTGTGAAGATGAGATATGGCGACGACATTTGGCATAATGTCACTTTAACACATGGTGTCACTGGCTTCACAGGACCAAAAGGTAGACCACTTGCACTCACTGAGGATGATGTCAAACGCATGCACCTTGAGCGTGTTACCGTGGAAGTTGATTTGACCCCAGGCGATAAAATCGAAGTCGTTGACGGCCCACTCACTGGCCAAATTGGTACCGTAGTTGAACTCGATAAAGAGTCATCTAGATGCAAAGTAAATGTCGAAATGTTTGGAAGAGACACATTGGTTGATCTTGACTATTCACAGATAATAAAAATAAAAGATAATAATTAATTTGGTTTTTTCAAGGCTTTTGCCTTGTGAAAATAATTTAGTGGGAGAGATGTAAATTTTGCATGCATCTCAACATTACCACATAGGAGGAAAAAATGGCAGCAAAAAAACTTACAGCAGTTGTAAAATTACAATTGCCAGCCGGAAAAGCAACAGCCGGCCCACCAGTTGGATCCTCACTTGGACCACACGGTGTAAATAGTGTTCAGTTTGTAAAGGAGTTTAACGATAAGACTGCAAGTCAAGCAGGACTTATCATTCCAGTGGTGATTTCTATCTACCAAGATAGGTCATATGACTTTATTTTAAAAACACCACCTGCAGCAGTGCTTATTAAAAAAGCATTGGGCATTGAATCTGGCTCCGGAAAACCAAACAAACAAAAAGTCGGAAAATTGACATTGGCTCAAGTTCGTGAAATTGCAGAAACAAAGATGCCTGATTTAAACGCATCAAGTGTTGAACAAGCAATGGAAATGATAAAGGGCACTGCACGCAGTATGGGCGTGACAGTTGAAGAGTAGAGGAGGCACATATGAAAAATAAGAGATATGCTCAGGGCAAAAGCCAAATCGAAAACAGACTTTATGACGTTGAAGAGGGTTTTAAACTCCTAGAAAGTTTACCAAAGGCAAAGTTTGACGAAACTGTTGAACTTCACGTACGTTTGGGTGTAGATGGCAGAAATGCAGATCAACAAGTTCGTGGAGTGGTTGTTTTGCCAAATGGAACAGGTAAGAGTGTAAAGGTTTTAGTCATCGCCAAAGGAGATAAGGCAAACGAGGCACAACAAGCAGGTGCAGATGTCGTTGGGGCTGAAGAGATTGTTCAAAAGATACAATCTGAAAATTGGCTTGATTTTGACGTTTGTATCACAACTCCAGATATGATGGGTGTTGTTGGTAGAATCGCAAGAATTTTGGGACCTAAAGGTTTAATGCCAAATCCAAAGAGCGGAACTGTTACAATGGATGTTAAAAAGGCTATTGAAGATGTCAAAGCCGGAAAAGTTGAATATCGTTTGGACAAAGGTAACAACGTTCACTGTGTTATAGGAAAACTTAGTTTTGGAACAGATAAACTTATAGAGAACTACAACACATTGATTTCAGCTTTAATCAAGGCAAAACCAGCTTCTGCAAAGGGACAATATATTCGCAATGTTGTAATTGCAAGCAGCATGGGACCTGGAATCAAACTTTCAACACGTTCATAAAAAAAGAAAAATTAGGGAATTATTTATTTTACCTAATTTTTTTGTGTCAGTCAGAGATTTCTCGCTATCGCTCGAAATGACAAAAATAAGTCGTTCGAAATGACATGGGCGTTGTCGCTTGAAAGACACTAACTCCTGTCATTCCGAGTGACTTTGTCACGAGCAATCTCAGTTGTTGTCATTATGAAGTGCGTAGCACTGAGGAATCTTTAACTTGTCACTCCGACTTCTGTTTACATTGACGGACAAACGAGGAGTCTCGGTCAAAGGGAGCTTAAGAGATTTCTCGCTATCGCTCGAAATGACAGCAGGGTGGATTGGAAATGACACAGGGCTGTCGCTTGAACCACACGGGATGTCACTTGAAATGGAAAAACAAAAAATAAAAAAGTGTTGACAAAGTTTTTTTCCATTCATATACTATTCATTGACACTGTGTCATATAAATACAATTTTAGGAGAGTACTGTGTTAAGATTACTTAGATATTTAAAATGGTATGATTATCTTTTGTCACTGGTAGTGGTGGCATTTGTAGTTGGGCAGGTTTGGCTCAACATGGAATTAATTGAATCTATGGGAGAAATTGTTGGCTTGATTCAAGCACATGCTCAAGGCGCACCACTTACCAGTGATCAGTTGTGGACTTTGGGCATAAAAATGCTGCTCATGGCACTTGGAATTTGCGTATGTGTTATGATAATAGTATTTTTGGCATCAATGATTTCCACCAGTTTTTCAAAGACATTAAGAAGTAAAGTTTTTGCAAAAGTAAATTCTTTTTCAATGGAGGAAATGAATAAATTTTCAACTGCCAGTTTGATAACTCGTTCAACAAACGATATTCGTCAGGTTGAACAGACTGTTTTCATGACACTTCGTATGGCGATCATGGCACCTGTAATGGCGGGATTTTCAATTGCCAAAATTGTTGGCAGCAGCATGGAACTTTCATGGGCAACTATAATCAGCGTCGTTCTGTTGTTGTTACTAATCATCATGCTATTTATATTTGCTGTGCCAAAATTTACAAGCATTCAGAAAAAGACAGATAAAATAAACAATGTAACGCGTGAAAACTTGACAGGAATCAGAGTTGTTCGTGCATACAATGCAGAGAAAGAGCAGGAGCAAAAGTTTGAAGAGGTGAACCAAGACCTGACAAAAACCAATTTGTTCGTCAATAGGCTCATGGCACTGCTTTCTCCAGGAATGGATATCATCATGAATGGCCTCAGTGTCGCCATATATGTGATTGGTGCATACCTGATCAACGGTGGTTCACTTGAGTATTCAACCATGGTCACCTTTGTCTCATATGCAATGCACATACTTATGAGTTTCATGTTCATATCCATGATGTTTGTCATGGTGCCACGTGGAGTTGTTTCTGGAAAGAGAATAAACGAGGTTTTGCTTGCAAAATCAAAAATTATTGACGGCGAAGGAGCAAATCCACAAGAAGTTGGAACTGTTGAGTTCAAAAACGTGTTTTTCAAATATCCAGATGCAGAAGAATATGTTTTGGAGGATATTTCCTTCAAGGTAAACAAAGGCGAAACTATTGCATTCATTGGTTCAACGGGCAGTGGTAAAAGTACGCTCATCAATCTTATCCCAAGATTTTTCGATGCCACGCAAGGAGAGATTTTGGTTGATGGGGTTGATGTCAAACAATATAAATTGGAGCAATTAAATGACAAAATAGGCTACGTCCCTCAAAAAGGCTATCTTTTCAGTGGAACTATTAAATCTAACCTATTATTTGGCGATGAAAATGCAAACGAAGAAACACTTGTAAGGGCATTAAAGATAAGCCAGTCCAATTTTGTCAAACGTCTTGATGGTGGCATTGACCATGAGATAGCGCAAGGCGGCACAAATGTGTCCGGTGGTCAAAGACAAAGACTGTCAATCGCCAGAGCCATTGTGAAAAACCCTGAAATATACATCTTTGACGACAGCTTCTCAGCTCTTGACTACAAAACTGACAAAACGCTTAGAAAGGCATTAAAAAAGCATACGGTCTCTTCCACAAAAATCATTGTGGCACAGCGCGTGGGCACCATTTTGGATGCTGACAAAATTGTTGTGTTAAACGAAGGTAAAATGGTTGGAATGGGCACTCACGAAGAGCTTTTAGAAAATTGTGAAGTTTATCGTGAAATTGCAGAATCACAACTAGGAAAGGAGGCAATAAATGGGACCAAATAAAAAGTCTGCTGAAAAAGCAAAGGATTTCAAAAAGAGTTTAAAAAGACTTACATTATCTTTAAAACCTCAGTATGTTTCAATTATATTTGGTCTATTGTTTGCAATTTTTGGCACGGTGCTAACCATCGCACTTCCAAACGTGATGAAACTTATCAGTGAGGAAATATTCACAGCAGTCCAGCTCAACATAAGCATAGACCTTCAAAGGGTCATGACAGTGGCAATTTACTTGATTGCAATGTGCATACTCAGTGCACTTTTCACTTATCTTCAAGGAATTATCATGG
This sequence comes from uncultured Clostridia bacterium, assembly GCA_944383375.1. GTDB lineage: Bacteria > Bacillota > Clostridia > Christensenellales > UBA1242 > UBA5893. Next base: position 55,995 of record CALWPG010000003.1, read on the forward strand.
CAAAGATAAGCGCAAAAGTTACAAAGGATATGCGTACGCAGATTTCAGAGAAGATAAACAGACTTCCACTAAAATATTTTGACAGTCAGACCTATGGAGATATCCTAAGTCGTGTGACCAATGACGTTGACACAGTTGGTCAGGCACTCAATCAGAACCTAAGCAGTATTGTCACTTGTGTAACAATGGTAATTGGTGCACTTATCATGATGTTTGTCAACTCATGGGAGCTTACACTCATCACATTGGCATCAACACCTATCAGCATAATTTTGGTGCTTTTGATAGTGAAATTTTCACAAAAATACTTTACTCGTCAACAAAACTCACTTGGTAAAATAAATGGAATTATTGAAGAAAATTATTCAGCACACAACATAGTTAAAACTTTCAACTACGAAGAAAAAGCACAAAACGATTTTGAAAAGGTAAACAAAGTTCTCTACACTTCAGGCTTCAAATCACAATTCTTTTCAGGAATACTTTATCCTGTTATGAACTTTATAACAAACATTGTCTATGTGCTCGTATGCGTTGTTGGTGGAATAATCTCCATTCAAACACCAATATTTGCAATCACCATAGTCGCATTCATAGAATACATGCGTATATTCAATCAGCAAATTGGCTCACTGGCACAGATAAGTGGTACAGTTCAAAGTGCTGTTGCGGCAAGTGAAAGAGTTTTTGAATTTTTGGATGAGGAAGAACAAGCAGATGAAAGCGAAAAAACCGGCTACATCAAAAATGTAAAAGGTCTTGTTGAATTCAAAAATGTTTGTTTTGGTTATGAAGAGGGCAAGGAAATCATCCACAACTTTAGTGCCAAGATTTTGCCGGGACAAAAGGTGGCAATCGTAGGTCCAACAGGCGCAGGAAAAACCACAATGGTCAACCTTCTCATGCGTTTTTATGATATCAACAGCGGAGACATAACCATTGACGGCGTGTCCATCTATGATATGAAGCGCTCCACAGTTCGTGCACTGTTTGGTATGGTACTTCAAGATACTTGGATATTTGATGGAACAATAAGAGAAAATATATCCTATGGATCCAAAGACAAGTCCAACAAAGAAATTGAAGATGCGTGCAGTTTTGCCCATATCGACCATTTCATCAGGTCACTTCCTGGAGGTTATGATATGATGCTTGACGAGACGGCGAACATAAGCCAAGGCCAGCGCCAACTTTTGACCATCGCAAGAGCCATGGTGAACAACGCACCTATGCTCATTTTGGATGAGGCAACGTCAAGTGTGGACACAAGAACTGAAATTCAAATTCAAAAAGCCATGGATAAACTCATGGAGGGTAGAACCAGCTTTGTAATCGCTCACAGACTTTCCACAATCCAAAACTCCGATCAAATCTTGGTCATGAAGGATGGTAACATAGTTGAACAAGGCACACATGACGAACTGCTTAAAAAAGATGGCTTTTATGCAGAACTATATCGCTCTGGCACACAGGAATAAAAATATCAAAAAATTGTTGACAAATATATAAAAATATGTTAGTTTTTATCTCGTAAATTAAATATATCTTTTCCATAGACAGCAAGTGACTTGTTCGTAAACCATTTGGTGCTTGCCGAGGCAAAGTTAGAGATTGGACATTACTCCTTTCGGGTCTTTGCCTGAAAGGATTTTTAATTTTCACATACAAATCTAAAAAAGGAGGCAAATAAATGAGTGCAAATTTTGAAGCAAAAAAAGCACTTGTAGAGGAAATCAAAGACAAACTCTCTCGTGCAAAAACAGTTGTATTTGTTGATTACCGTGGCATGACTGTTGAACAAGACACAAAAATGCGCGCACAGTTTAGAAAAAGTGGTGCAGAATACAAAGTTTACAAAAACAGACTCATGCTAAGAGCATTAAATGAACTTGGCTACACAGATGTTGAAAAATATCTTGAAGGCACAAGTGCTGTGGCTTTTGGCTATGAAGATGAACTTGCACCTGCAAAAATCGTCAAAGATGCTGCAAATGAAAATTGTGCAATGACAGTTAAGTTTGGTATATACAACAACAAAGTAGTTGATGACGGTGTAATCAAAAGTCTTGCAAGCATTCCATCAAGAGAAACACTTCTTGGACAACTTGTTGGTTTACTTTCATCACCAATGCGAAGCCTTGCTATTGCAATTAAGGCTGTTGCAGATAAACAATAATAAAAAAATAAAAAGGAGAATTTAAAAATGGCAGATTTAAACAAATTTGTAGAAGAAATCAAAGGTCTCAGCGTTGTTGAACTTAATGACCTTGTTAAAAAAATTGAGGAAGAATTCGGTGTAAGTGCACAGGCTATGGTTGCAGCAGCTCCAGCAGCAGGTGGCGCGGCAGCAGCTGAAGAAAAATCTGAATTCACAGTAGTACTCAAAGATGCTGGCGCAAACAAAATTGCTGTTATCAAAGCAGTTAGAGAAATCACAGGACTTGGTCTTGGCGAAGCAAAAGCTTTGGTTGATGGCGCTCCAAAGAACGTTAAAGAAAATGTTGCAGCTGAAGAAGCTAAGCAAATCGAAGCAAAACTTAAAGAAGCTGGCGCTGTTGTAGAACTTGTTTAATAGTAATATGATTTGTATGTTTAAAAAATAGTCCAAACTTTTGGGCTATTTTTTTTGTCTTTTTCATAAAATTTGTTATAATCGCTTTGGAGGAAAGATGCAAAGACTTAAAATAGGCCTTTTTATTGACACCTTTTTCCCCATGATTGATGGTGTGATAATGGTTGTGGACAATTATGCAAAAAGGCTAAACAAAATCGCTGATGTGACAGTATTTTGTCCAAAACCAAACGATAAAAATTATAAAGGTGATTTTTCATATAAAGTGGTTAGATGCAAAAAACTCAAAGTATACCACTATGACTATTCACTTCCTTTGCCAAAGCTTGACAAAAAATTCAAAAAAGCACTAAAAGAGGCAAATTTGGACATTGTCCATGTCCATTCGCCGGCAACCATTGGTATGTTTGGCATAAAGTATGCAAAAAAACACAATATCCCTTGTGTCGTCACCTTGCATAGTCAGTTCAAAAAAGATATCTTGAAAATGACACACATAAAATGGCTCACAAACCTGGTGACAAAACGCATAATGAACAGGTTCAACACATGTGACGAGGCATGGGCTGTGAATGCTGAAATAAAAAATCTTTTTGAAAGCAGCGAATATAATTTAAAAATCCCATGCAGAGTGGTTGAAAATGCCACCGATTTACAGTTTTTGCCTAATGTGGAACAAAATAGAGAAGAAATCAAAAACAAATTTGGTATTTCACAAGATGAACATATATTTTTATTCACTGGCAGGATAAATGTCATGAAAAATATTTTGTTCATCGTGGACGCACTGAAAATTGTAAAAGATAAGGGCATAAAATTCAAAATGCTGTTTGTTGGCAGTGGTCAAGATGAAAACAAACTCAAAGCATACGTGGAGCAAAATGGTTTAACAAACAATGTCGTCATGGTTGGAAGAGTTGAAGATAGGTCACTTCTTGCCAAAATATATTCTGCAAGTGAACTTTTCTTGTTCCCATCGCTTTATGACGCAAATTCGCTTGTTCAAATTGAAGCAGCCAGCCAAAAGACACCTGCCATATTTTTGGAAGGGGCAAGAACTGCTGGAAATGTGACAAACAATGTCAATGGAATTATAAGCAAAAATGATGCATCATCATACGCAGAGGAAATTGTTTCCATTCTTTCAGACAAACAAAGATATGAAATGCTTTGTGAAAATGCGTATAGAGATCTTTACATAAACTGGGATATGGTCACCAAAGAAGTTTATGAAATGTATCAAAAATTAATAGAAAAAAACAATTTACCAAAACAATAAAATTGTGTATAATATCCATGTAGGAGAGAAATTGTACCAAGCATTATACAGAAAGTATCGCCCACAGTCCTTTGATGATATTGTGGGGCAAAAACATATAACAACAACACTTGTCCACCAAATTCAAAGTGGCAATATTTCTCATGCCTATCTTTTCACCGGAAGTCGTGGAACGGGCAAAACAAGCACTGCAAAAATTTTTGCCAAAGCCATCAACTGCCAGAATCCACAAAATGGTTCGCCATGTGGAGAATGTGAAGTTTGCAGGGCTCTAAGCGACCCTAACAACATGGATATTGTGGAAATTGATGCAGCTTCAAACAACAGAGTTGATGAAGTTCGTGACATACGTGAAAAAGTCAAATTCATGCCTGTATCTGCAAAATATAAGGTGTATATAATTGACGAAGTTCATATGCTCACCGAAAGTGCATTCAATGCACTGCTAAAAACTTTGGAAGAGCCACCAAAACACATAGTTTTTATTTTAGCAACCACAGAAGTTCAAAAACTTCCTGCAACCATCATCTCAAGGTGCATGAGATTTGATTTTCACCTGCTTGATGACAGTGTGCTAAAAACGCATCTAAAACGCATTTTTGAACAGGAAAAAATTTCCTGTGATGAAGATTCATATTCACTCATCGTAAAATCTGCACAGGGCAGTGTTCGTGATATGCTCTCAATCGCTGAAGGTATAGTTTCCTACACCGGTGGAAACATAACCAAAGATCAAGTTATGGATGTTTTGGGAACAACAGACCATGACACCAACCTTGAAATTGTTGGTAGCTTATATCAAAAAGATGTGGGTCGTGCTATATCACTTTTGGATGGTGCCAAAAAAAGTGGCAAAAATATGAACATAGTTGCAAAAGATATTTCCCAGTGCGTGCGTGACCTCATCGTTGCAAAAACCTGCCAAGACGCAAAGGACATCTTGGGTTTCACAAATGACGTGTTTGATAAATACATCTCACTTGCAAAAGATATTGACATAAATGCTTTGATGAAGTACATGAAAATTTTCTCATCTGTGATCACAGAACTAAAATTTGCACTTTCGCCAACAGTTTTGATTGAAACTGCAATGATAGACTGTATACTTGATGATGAAAAAAAAAACTGAATTTAACTAAAGTCAATGCCAAACAAAATGTGAAACTATCTGCACTTTCCATTTGGGGTAAAGTTGTTTTGTATCTTCGTGAACATAATGATAGGATTTTGCACGTTATGTGTGGTGACATACGTGATGTGGAATTTTCTGGAGATACCTTTGTGATATCATCTGAAGAAGACTCTGTCATAAATATGCTTAACGAAAAGTCAAATCAGGCAGAACTAAATAGGGCACTTGAAATGTTTGGAGTATTTGACTTTGTGGTACAAAAAAAGAAAAAATTGGCATCTGATGATGAAAATATTCAAATTTTAAATAAATTTTTTGACAATATTGTTGAAATAGAATAGGAGGATTATATGAATAATTTTAGAGGTGGTTTTGGTGGTGGATTCAACGGTGCAAATTTGCAAAATCTCATGCGTCAAGCACAAAAGATGCAGGAGGAGATGGAAAAGGCAAAGGTAGAACTTGAAAGCACAGAATTCACAGGCACAAGTGGTGGGAATATGGTTGAAGTGGTACTAACCGGCGACAAAAAAGCAAAAAAGGTCACAATCAAGCCTGAAGTCGTGGATGTTGACGATATTGAAATGCTTGAAGATTTGATTGTCAGTGCAATCAACGATGCAGTTGAGAAAATTACTGTTGCAGAAAGTGAAAAATTGCCAAAACTTCCACAAGGAATGTAATCATGTATATAGAAAGTTTAGAAAATTTAATAAACAGTTTTCGTTCATTGCCTGGTGTTGGTTACAAAACTGCACAGAGATATGCGTATAGCATTTTAAACCGTGACATTCAAGATGCAAAACAGTTTGCACAAAACATTGTCAGTGCAAAAGAAAATATAAAATTTTGCAATGAGTGTGGGAATTTCTCTGAAAGCGAAATCTGCGAGACCTGCCGAAAGAAAAATAAAGACATCATTTGTGTGGTCAAAGAGCCAAAAGATGTTGCAACAATGGAAAAGGTAAAAAATTATGATGGTGTTTTTCATGTTCTTGGTGGAACAATAAGCCCACTTGAAAATCGTGGACCAGATGACATAAGAATAAAAGAACTTCTTTCGCGTGTACAAAAGTACAACACAAAAGAAGTCATTATGGCGCTTAATCCCGATGTTGAAGGTGACGCAACAGCAATGTATATCTCAAAGCTTTTGTCACCACTTGGCGTTAAAGTCACGCGTCTTGCCCAAGGTATTAGCATGGGTAGCGAACTGGAATTTACCGACGAGGTAACTCTTTCAAAAGCAATGGAGTCAAGGACAAAAATCTAAAGTTCCTTGCCTTCTTTTTTTATATCTTGCGCTTTGCGTTTTTGAGACCTTTCTCTAAGTTCTTTTCTTATTTGCATAACCCTGTCAAATTCAAGCCTTGCCTTTGCAAACATTGCATTTTTTGCACCAACAATAAAGTTATCCATTGATTCACCTTTGGATTTTTCAAAAACTTCGTCGCAGTAGTTTTCTGCTTCTTCTTTTTTCAAGCCATCCAAAATTAAAACGTTTATAAATGCATCTTTTAAAGTCTCGTAGGGGATGACAGTGGACTTAAGTTTTATTTTTTTGCAAACGTGCTTTAAAAATCTGTTTTCAAAAATGACACTGTCAAATGGTAAATTTTGTACATACTTTGCATCTTCGGGAGTGTTTTGTGAAATGTAGTCGGCATATTGCTTTCTTTCTTCATCAATGTCCACAACTTTTTGCTGTTTTAGAACATTCAAAGTATTCAAATTTTCAACCGACATTATATACATAGAGTTGTCATTCTCATAAAAATATTTAAAGTTATTGTTTTTGTTCGCAGTAATGGTGTAATTTTTGTAGAAATTTATGTCACTTACAGGAAGCAAACAATAACTCAAAGTCATTGGGCTTTCAAGGTCGGCTCTACTGTCCCATGTGACATCTGCGTGGTACATGCCGTTTATCTTATACTTGTCATCTTTTAAAATAACCATGTTCATGGCATGCATTTCCACATCTTTTTGTTTTTTGTCATGCATAGAAACACTTTGAAAAAAGCATTTCAAGTTGTCGTTGTTTAAATTGTCCACAATTTCACGGAGAGTTTCGGCAAAATTTTGACATACTATGTGTCCATTGTTTGACAAACTGAAAAGTGAATGGGTCATGGTTGGACTTTTCAAACTTTCGTCGTCATTATACACATTTTGTGCCAATTTTTTGTAGGCATACAAAAATTGTTCAAGAGGTGACATGTTTTTGCTCTTTATTTCTTCCACAATGCCATGGATATAATTGTATGTTTTTTCAACCTCAGAGATATCCCATAGTACATCATTTTCTTTAATGTAGAGCTTTGCATTTTGTGTTCTTAAAATCCTATCAAACTGTTTTATCACTTCAAAATCTTTAAGCGGAAAAAGTTTGTCATGCATCACAATATTAAAGTTAAATGATGATGGCTGTTGTTTGCAATCATAAATATCCCTCAAAATCGCAAAGAGTGGATTTATACTATCATAGGACATTAAATCAATTGAAATGGAAATATTTTTGCCGTTGGCATTTTTGTACATACTCGAAAAATTATCAAGTTTCCAAGATGGAATTTTGATAACATAACGATTGTTTAATTCATTAAAATGTTTCATATTTTTATACTACAATATTTTATTAAAAACGTCAAGGTACTTGAAAATAAAAAAACCACGACACAATGTCGCGGCATAATTGGCAGGTGGGACAGGACTCGAACCTGCAACAGACGGTTTTGGAGACCGTTACTCTACCATTGAACTACCCACCTTTGTAGCTCTTGTATTCTATCAAATCAAAATAACTATGTCAACTTATTATTTGATGATAACTTTAAAAGTATAGTAAATTTGATACTCACTTTCGTTAAGCGATAGTGTTATCTCCATTTCTCCATGATTAGATGTAATTATGGATACCGAGTTGCTGATATGTTCTATCTCATAGCCACCTATTGATGTGGTAACGTTTATTTTTGTCTCAATGCTTCCACTATATTCACCATTTTCACTGGTGATAGCATAAGAAAAGGCAATTTCAATATCTTTTTTGTCGCTGTCAATTGTCAAGATGTTGTCTTCAAATGTTGCGTTGTTTAAACTCAAAAAGCTGTCACTAAACTTTATTTCATAATGATAAGGTGGTGCTTCTTCTGCTTTGGAAACTATCACAGTCAAAACATCCTTTAGTTTTGACACTTCATCTTTCACAACTATTTGATAACTTCCTTCACTAACTGCTGTCACTTTGGTGCCTTCCACCAAAATACCTTCATCGTATTCAAGCACTATGTTGTTTAGTGCATAGCTTGGAGAAAAGGTGTAAGAAAAATCCATGCTGTCTCCCACTTCAAGTGTTATTTCATTTGTCGAAAAGGTTAGTGTGTTACAGTGTATTTCCTCAACTACAATATCAATATTTTCAACATGCCCACTGCCATCAGTTGCAACTATTTGAAGAGTTGTTTCTCCAATGCCCTTTGCCGTGATTTTGTCTTGTTCAAACGAAACAATGTTTTCATCTGCAACAATGACATCATACAAAGGTAAACAATGTTGACTTATCGCGACTTTGAAATTGGTGGACATATATTTACCGTCTGAATTTGCCATGTCACTTTGATTACTGTCAAACAAAAATAAAGATAGCATGTTGTTTTGATAGGAATTTGAAAAAGATATTTCAAAATCCGAAATATACTCATAGCAATCAATGTCAAAGTGTTTGGAGTAATTACGATACTCAAATTCAAACCAGGTTTCGTCATAACTTGCCACCGTGAAATTAAATTTCAAATTTTCACCTTCTACTTCGGTGAAACTCTCTATATTGTCACTTGTGTGTATTGTAAAATTGCCATGAAGTGGAACATCGGTTGAAATACTGAGCGAGTAGCTTTCTCCGACAAAGACTTTATCTACCACTTCATCGCAAGACACCGTAAACGAAACCTCTTCAACTGTTGGATACACGGTGACCAAAAATGTTTTAGATAAGCTTTTATCACTTGTGGCAACTTCTGCAAGCACATCAAAAGTACCACTTTTGATTGGATATACTTTGTCATCAATTATTTTTATTGCACTTTTGTCATATTCATATGTGAGTGTATAATCTTTGTTGCACGTGACATTGACATTAAGTTTTGCATATTCGTCGTCTACAAACATTGTCACATCACCACAAGTTAGATCTATTTTTGTCTCTTCTTCGTTCACACTGTCAGTGGTATCATTAGTTGGTTGTTGTGGAGAAGATGGAATTTTAACATTTGCAATTATTATGGCTGCTACGGCAACAACAATGATCGCAACAATCACAGAACAAATTTTCAGTTTATTTTTCATGCAACAATTATACTAAAAAATTGACAAAATACAAAATATTTTGACAAATGTTGAATTGGATATTTCGACGCCGTCTCATTCATTGTCATTCCGAAGTGCGATAGCACTGAGGAATCTTTGAGATCCCTCACTGCGTTCGGGATGACAAGTGGAGTAAGAAAAAATAAGGTATTGACAAAAGTTAAGAGATGTGGTATACTCACAAACAAGAGGAGAGATAAATGGCAAAAGGCATAGTGAAAAAGATAATAGGTGGATTGGTGAGCGTAGGTATAGTAGCAGGAACAGTATTAGCTGTTACAAAATTGACAGGTAATGAGCCAAATCCAGTAGATGACACTCCAGACAAACTAGCAACCGTAGAGAATATAGAATACAACATTGAGGATAAGGTACTTTCATGGGGAGAAGTAGAGAATGCAGATACCTACAATGTAAGAGTGAACGGAGAGACCACACAAGTAAAAGACAGTTATTTCACAGTGGATGTAGATGCGCTGGAATATACCTTCCAAATACAAGCACTAGATTCAACAGGAGAGTATTCACCATCAAACTGGTCAAGCCCATATGTAGTAGCTGTGCCAGTAGAGGAATTCAGTGTTGCAGCAGTGAATGAATTCGTTAAAGATCAAGTAGAACAATCAAGTTCAAGTTTTAACGTAGAGAAAGTAACAAGTATACATTCCGAAGGTCACGAATTGGTTACAAAGGCAGTTTTATCAGCTAATGGAAGTTCTAGAATAGCGGAACTTAGAACTACATATGCGAACGAGATAACATCACTAGCAGATGTAGTATCTGGTGAAAATCCAATTGAAATAGAAATGGGATTATATAATTCCTACGACACAGTAAATTACGATTCTGCATCGTATTTCTTGCGTGCAGCAGAATATGGAGACCAGATGCAAGCACTAAGAGACCAAGGATATGAATTTAGTGTTGTTGAAAGTCAGGCATATGATTTAGGCGATTATGCAGCAGGATTGAGTGGGATATTAAAAGCGACAAGTGGAATAGATACAAAATATCTTTCAGTAGATATAGGGTTTGGAGTAAGTACAAACTTAGAAGGGTTCAAGTACACGTCAGCAATTCAAAATATAGATCCAGACATGATAGTTGAACATACCTTTGTAGAGCTTACAGGAGATTTTGCAGAATACGCCAAGATGCTTGATGAACAAAATGTGAATACTCAACAATCAGATTTGGGGATGTCTTATTGATGAATAAGTGTATATTCTATTCAAAAACTGATGTGGTCAGTTATTATAAGCTCAAAAATTTGGCAACAGAATGCAATGTTGACTTGGTTGCTAAATTTAGCATTGTCGATGTTTTGAGTGAAAGATATTATGAAAAATGTCCGATTTTAGTTGGAACCATGAGCGAATACAATCAACTTCTTGGGAGCCTAAGCCCCATCACTTGTCAAGACATTTATGCCATTTCTGGTGAAAAAATAGTGGGAGAAAATGAAAAATTTGAAACAATAAAAGATTTTTTCTCAAGTAAAATATTTAAACAATTGTCACAAAAGATGGACAGGCAGCAAAGTTATGATTTTGTCAGAAACTATCTTTCAAATATAGACAGTATGTATTCTGATTGGAGAATGGAGTATATTCTTCAAATCATATGCGAAATGTATTATTTCGATACTCAAACGGTGACAACACAGATGCTAGAATATGTTCTGAAGAAAAACAGATTTCAAGTTGAAAATGTTTATGACTGTGTTAGACCAAAGTTAAAATATGTTCTTGAAAAAGCCACAGGTCAAAAGGTTGATGACGAAGTTAGCATTGTGGAATTGTTTAAAATGTTTTATAACGAAATATTTAAGTAAAAATGTTAAAAAGGCATCTTGTTGATAGGATTATCGAATGTTGGATGCCTTTTTTGTATGCCCGTCATGTCGAACCTCTTCCTTTGCCATGTCGAACGAAGTGAGACATCTCTTTAGATTCCTCGTGGCAAAGCCACTCGGAATGACAGGGAGTGGTGTCATTTCGAGCGACAGCGAGAAATCTCGGAGATTACTCACCTAAAGGTTCGGAATGACAGGAGATTCCTCGTGGCAAAGCCACTCATTTTTTGCTAAAGTTGTTATTGAATTTTATTGACAAAGTGACAAATTTGGTACTACTATTATTTGTAAAGGAATTTATTCAATGGTTATATGGGGTGACTATCATACACACACAATATACTCATCAGGGCCACACAATGCCAAACATGCAACTGGCACAATTTTAGAAAATGCCATGGTCGCAAAAGAAAAAGGTCTTAAGCAAATTGCCATCACTGAGCATGGATTTGACCATAAACTTTATGGAGTAAAAAGAAAAAATATAAACAAGATGCGACGCGAGATAGAAGAGGCAAAAAAGAAGACCGGAATAGATATTTTGCTCGGCATTGAGGCAAACTTTATTTCCAGCGATGGAGATGTTGATTTGACTGAAGAGGATATTAAAAATTTAGATTTTATCATTGTTGGATTTCATAATTTTGCAAAGGCTAAATCTTTGCGTGAGTTTTTTAAGTTTAGGCTTCCAAATATGCTTAACCTTCGCCGAAAAAAAGATATTAGGCGTAACACATTGGCAGTGATGAAGGCGATGGACAAATATCCAATAGACGTCATCTCTCATCCTGGGGCACATATGCCAATTGACTTTGAAGCAGTGGGAAGACATGCCATAAAAACCAACACGCATTTGGAGCTCAACGGCAAACGAATACTTTATAGCAAAGAGGACATAAAGAAATTGGTGGAGATGGGCGTAAAATTTATGATAAATTCAGACGCACACTCAAAAGATGGTGTCGGCGAGGTCAACAATGGTGTCAATTTTATGTTTAAATATGACATTCCACATAGCCAAGTTGCAAATATAGAAAATTTTCCAAATTTTAAAAATTACAAAAAGGGATAAAAGTTGAGTTTTTCACGAGATATTAAAGAAGAGATATTAAATTTTGATACCGATGATGACACACAGTGCCTAGCTTTTTTGAGTGGACTTATGAATTGCTCAGCACAAATAGATATTGAAAATGAGGTGAGCATAGCAATAACCACTGAACTTGTCAAACTCACACAAAAAGTTGATGAAATAGTTTTTAAGTTTTACGGCATACACATAAACACAACTTTTTTTCCTCCTCACCAAATAAAAAAAGAGGGATATTACAAAATTTCAATAGAAGGTGATGTTGCGAGACGACTTTTGCTTGACACTGGCTGTGTTAAAATTGAAAACGCAAACATGGTTCGCTTTTTTGATATCGACCAATATCTCATCAAAGAGCAGAGCGCACTTAAACTATTTGTCAGGGGAGCCTTTGTTGGCTGTGGAACCTCAAGCATAAAGATCGACAACAATTCACGACTTTCCACGGGATACCACCTTGAATTTGCTTCAAAAAACTATAATTTTTTAAGTGGTCTTAGTCACATTTTGGCACAGTTTGATGTGATGGCAAAACTGGTAAAAAGAAAAAGTTTGTTTATACTATATGTTAAAGACGCGGAAGAAGTTAGCAACACCTTAGCGCTCATGGGGGCCAATAATGCAGTGCTTTCTCTTCAAAATGAGATGGCTAAAAGGCAGATCAGAAACAAGGTCAACCGACAAACAAATTGCCTTAGTGCCAACATTGAAAAAACTGTGAGTGCAAGCATCAGACAAAATGACGCAATTGAAAAAATTGTGCAAAAAATCGGGCTTGAAAGTCTTCCAACGGACTTGCAAAATGTGGCACTACTTAGACTTGCAAATCCAGAGGAAAGTTTGGAGGAGTTGACAAAACTCTCCACATTCAAAACCAGCAAGAGTGCACTTGCTTACAGGTTAAACAAGATTATAAAAATTGCACAAAAACTTGAGGAGTAATATGGGAGAATTTGTACACCTTCACAACCACACAGAATTCAGCTTACTTGATGGTGCTGCCAAAATCAAAGATCTTGTTAAACTTACCAAAGAAAGAGGTTCACGTGCTGTTGCAATCACTGACCATGGCAACATGTATGGGGCACTGCAATTTTACACGGCCTGTCTAGAAAACGGCATAAAACCAATTATTGGCTGTGAATTCTATGTTTGTGACGATTATAAAAACAAAAAAGGCAAACAAAATTTTGATCATTTGATTCTTTTAGCGAAGAACAATGAAGGCTATAAAAACCTCTTAAAACTCAATTCCATAGCATTCATTGATGGTTTTTACTATAAGCCACGCATTGATTACAATCTATTAAAAGAACATTCGAGTGGGCTAATATGTCTCAGTGCATGCCTTGCAGGAAGAATACCAAAACTCATACTTGAACATAGAATGGAAGATGCTGAAAAATTTGCTTTGTTTTTGAGCAGTTTGTTTGATGAGGGAGATTTTTATCTTGAGGTACAAAATCATGGCATACCAGAAGAAGATGAAGTGCGCAACCAAATGTACAAACTTAGCAAAAAATTGAACATAAAAGTTGTTGCCACCAACGACTGCCACTACATAGGCAAAGAAGATGCCGAGATGCAAGATGTCCTTATGTGCGTCCAAATGGGCAAAACTCTTGATGACCCCGACAGACTAAAATTTTCTACACAAGAATTTTATCTAAAGACCTATGACGAGATGGCACAACTTTTTGTTGGACATGAGGATGCGCTTTTAAATACGCTTGAAATTGCAGACAAGTGTGATGTTGTCATTCGCCGAAAAGTCCACACTGAAATGGGGCTGGAGGAGAGATATTGTTTGCCAGCAAATGAAAACTATATTCCAAAGTATGTTCTTGAAAATGGAATGAGCACTTTTGAATACATGAAATATCTCACCTACCGAGATTTGGACAAAAAGTATCCAAAAGCTTCAAAAGAGGTGTTAGATAGAATTGAATATGAACTAAACATCATACACGAGCAGGGCTTTGTTGAGTACTTTTTGGTTGTGTGGGATTACATAAACTGGGCAAAAAACAATGGTATCTCTGTTGGTCCAGGCAGAGGCAGTGGCGCTGGAAGTGTTGTTGCGTATTTGATGGGAATTACCGATGTTGAGCCATTAAAGTACTCTTTGTTCTTTGAAAGGTTTATAAACAAAGAAAGAGTTTCCATGCCCGACTTTGACGTGGATTTTGACAGTGAAAGACGTGGCGAAGTCATCGAGTACGTCAAAAGGAAATATCATCCTGAAAATGTGTCGAACATAATCACTTTTGGTAAAATGCAAGCCAAAAACGCAATAAAAGACGTTGGCAGAGTACTTAGAATTCCTTATTCCGAAACTGACAAGATCACCAAACTAATTCCAAATAAATTGCCTGACGGGATTAAAAAACCACCTGTGCTTGCGTACTATTTTGGCAAAACTGGCAAAAAAGAGAACGATAAGTTCATAATGCAAGAACTAAAAGATATCTACGACAGCGACACCGACCTAAAACGTGTCATAGACATAGCCATAAAACTTGAGGGTTTTCCACGTAACACATCCATGCACGCATGTGGAGTGCTCATCGCGCCTGAGGCAGTAGATGAGTTTGTTCCAGAGGCAAGAAATGGTGAAGATGTTACAACTCAGTATGATATGGTTGAGCTTGAGTCACTTGGACTTTTAAAGATGGACTTTTTGGGGCTTGTCAACTTGGTGGATATCTCGCTTGCAAAAAAATATATCAAAGAGCGCCACAACGTGGACATCGATTTTTCAAAAATTGGCTATGACGATAAAAAAGTTTATGAAATGTTAAGCACGGGAAACACAATGGGCGTGTTTCAGCTTGAAAGTGCAGGTTTTCAAAACTTTATGCGTGAACTTCAACCAGACGGACTTGAGGATATCATAGCGGGTGTGTCTTTGTATCGTCCAGGACCGATGGACTCCATTCCAACATATGTGCGAAACAAATTCCACCCAGAAGAAGTCAAATTTCCTCATGAGTGTATAAAAGATGTTTTAAAGGTCACCTATGGTGTCATCGTGTATCAAGAACAGGTCATGCAAATATTCCAAATCATGGGTGGGTACAGCCTGGGTCAAGCCGACAATGTACGTCGTATCATGGGCAAGAAAAAGGTGGACAAAATGGCATATGAACGTGAAAAGTTCATAAACGGCTGGGAAGATCCAAAGGGTTTGCATTCCATTCCAGGTGCAGTAAAGCTTGGTATACCAAAAGAGACTGCAGAAAAGGTTTTTGCCGAAATGGAAAGTTTTGCTCAGTATGCCTTTAACAAATCCCATGCCACAGCTTATGCCATGATCACTTTCCAAACGGCATATCTTAAGTGTTACTATGAAGTCGAATTCTTGACCGCAATTTTGAACAATAGAATAACAAAGGCAGATGAGATCAAAACATACCTAAGCTATGCAAGAAGTGAAAATATTCAAGTATTGCCACCAAACATCAACAAAAGCCAAACATATTTTTCAGTTGAAAGCGACAATAGTATAAGATATGGACTCAGTGGACTTAAAGGTGTTGGAATAGCGGCGATTGATGTTATCATCAACGAAAGAAAAAATGGCGAATTTAAAGATCTACATGATTTCATCTCAAGAATCATGCATATCCAACCTTCACTCATAAACAAAAAGAGTATGGAGAGTTTGATCTTTAGTGGAGCGCTTGATTGTTTTGGACTTTATAGATCTCAACTGATTGCCATGTACGACACCATTATAGAAAAAGTTGAAAAAGATATAGAAAGACAAAAGACAGGTCAATTTTCCCTTTTTGAAAATTTCGAAAGCGAATCTTCAAAAGCAGATCAAGTTCCTGTGCCAAAGATAAAGGAATACACTGACGAAGCGAAATTAAAATTTGAAAAATCCATACTGGGTGTATATATGTCAGGTCATCCTCTCCAAAAATTTGAAGACAGATGGAAGTCCTACAACTTCAACAGCACCATGGTGGAAAACGATGAAGAAGATCAGTACAGCGACGATGAAGATATGGACATTCAATCCAATGCATATGCCAATGGTTCCCTGCAAAATGGTACAAAAGTAAAATGTGGCGGCATAATAACAGATGTTAAACGCATTTTAACAAAAGCTGGAAACAAGCCTATGGCAATATTGCACATCGAAGATATATATGGCACTTTTGTTGTAATGGTTGTTCCAAAATGTTATGAAAAATATAAGGACCTACTTGTTGAGGATAACATTGTCGAGATATATGGTTCATTTACTGATAGAGATGGTCGAGAAAGTTGTGTGACTGCTGACAAAATTTCTTTGATGGAAGATGAGATCGATAATGTTGAAGAAACTCAAACTTTATATTTAAAATATAACACCAAAGACAGCAAGGTAAGTGATAAAGTCAATTTAATTTTATCACTTTATCCAGGACCATGCTCTGTAATAGTCAGATGCACAAGCGACAACAAAGCCTATAAACTTGGCAAAAAAGTCAATGTAAACAACTATCTATCCAACGAACTTATTGGCGTTCTTGGTGAAGACAATGTAGTCACAAAATAGGAGAAAGTTATGAACATAGCAATTCTTGCGAGTGGTGGAGATGGCTCGGGTATGAACCTATTTCTCTACCATGTTGTAAAAAAACTGAAAAATCATAATATAACTTTATTTAAAAGTGGTTTTTGTGGGCTTTGCGATGACATAACCTGCGATTTTGACTTGTCCTACATCAAAGAGCACAGAAACGATGGAGGGATAATGATAAAAACATCCCGCTGTGAGCAATTTATGACAAAGCAAGGTCAAGATAAGGCAATAAACACGTTAAAAAGACACAAGATTGATGTGGTTATAGTGATGGGTGGCAACGGTACCCTCAAAGGTGCAGAAATATTACATCAAAATGGAGTAAAGGTTGTATTCGTCCCTTGTTCAATAGACAACGACGTTTCACCAAGTGAATATTCTATTGGTTTTGATACCGCTTGCCAAACCTGTGTTGAATACATACAAAAAGTAAATGACACCATGCTTTCTTTTGACAGAGGTTGCGTTTATGAAGTCATGGGCAGACACTGTGATGCAATCGCGAAAAAGGTTGGGCAACTTGTTGATGCAGATTACGTATACAAAAACACGTCTACTTTAAAGCAATGTGTACAAGCCTTAAAAAAATCTAAAAAAAGTGCCCCAATAGTGGTACTGCAAGAAAATGTCACAGATGTTTCGCAACTGTCTAAAAACCTTGAAAGCGAAATATCAAAAGAGGTAAAGTTTTGTGTGGTTGGCTACATCCAACGTGGAGGAAAACCTAGCAAAAAAGAAAAGGCATTTGCAAGATTATTCGCAACATGTTCTGCTGATGCTGTGAATAATGATAGTTCATTTTCTATGTGTGCCGTAAAGAACAATAACGTTACTTGTCTAAATTTGTCGTAATACATTATTATTTTTCTTTTTTTGTTTGACACTTTTATTAAATCTACTATAATATTTTACGAGAATTCATAGTAAAGGACAAAGGAGAAAATTATGAAGAAAAAATTTAAATTGCTATTTTCAATCGCCACACTTTGTTTTTCAATAGCAATACTTTCTTTTGGAGTTTATGCTGCCTCAACGGTCACTTACACAGCTAGTGGTAATGTTTCTTATGATGTTAGCAGTGTATTTTGTAAAATAGAAAGTAAAGTTTATTACTGTTCCGGCACAAATAGTGGAATTAGTGATGAACGTAGTCTATATTTTATGTTGATGAGTTTAAATGGTTGGCAAGAAGTGTCAGGTGGAAGCAACTTAACTTATGACACTGGATTAGATCCAACTGCTGATGATCATGAGGGTGGCACTTTGCCAGAAATTGAGTTTGAAAATAGTTCACTCTATAGGATTACTTCCACAATCACCGTATACAAACAGGAAAAATCTATAAAGATTACTCCAACAATAGCGGCAAATCAGGAAAATGGTGCAACTAATACTCTTTTAACTGCATTTGATAGTGCCAATTCAGGAGCGATAGATGAACCAATAACTGTAAATGCAAGTGCGGCACAACAAACGGTGACAATAAATTTCTATGTAGCACTTAAAGATGTTACACTAAGTGCCAGTGGAAGTTATACAATAACAATCAATGTCGAACAGGCTTAGTAAACTAGCAACTTTGTCATTTCGAGCATTTGTTCCACATCATTTCGAACATTTGTTTTACGTCATTTCGAATATTTGGTTCACGTCATTTCGAGCGAAGCGAGAAATCTCTTCAAAATTACGCAACAAAAAAAACCACACAATGCTGTGTGGTTTTTATCGTGGTGGAGATTATCGGAATCGAACCGATGACCTCCTGCTTGCAAGGCAGGCGCTCTAGCCAGCTGAGCTAAACCCCCAAACGCTTAAGTATAATAACATCAATAAAATGTCTTTGTCAATATTTTTTTTGAGTTTTGTCAAAAAAAATAGAAACATCACGTTTTCCGTCCTCTTGCTAGTAGCAATATTGACTTTAAAGATATATTGTGGTAATATATCGCCGAGGAGCATTAAGTGCAAAAACAGCAGTATCCAAAACCTATACAATTAAAACACAATAGATGGACTTATCAAAATCCAGACAAAACTCTTTGGACAGAAATTTATGGAAAAAAGGCAATTTTTTATGATGCATGGAATTTTGAAGATGGGTTTGCTGTGGTTAGGCTAAAAGACGGCTGGACCTTTGTAGATGTCGCTTGTAACCTTTGGAAACAAAGATTTGAACATCTGAGAAATTTTAGGGAAGGGCTGGCATGCGTAAAGCCATACCTTAAAAGTTATACATTTATGGATGCTAATGGTAATTTTTGGAAAAAGTCTTTTCAATTGGTCAGTGACTTTCATGAGGGTTTGTCTGGTGTGATGATGGATGATGGCTGGACTTTCGTGGATAAAGATAGCAATATTTGGAAACAAAGATACAAATTTGTTTACCCATTTTGCGAGGGAATGGCTAGTGTACAACTAAAAGATGGTTTTTATACCTTTGTGGATAAAAGTGGTTATCAGTGGGACTGCAAGTTTTGTTCCTCAACAAGTTTTAATAAAGGTCTTGCAATCGTAAATAGAGAATTTGATGTAAGACCGAAATATATAGATAAATATCAAAATTTTTGGGATAGACATCAGGCAGATATCTTTTATGATATATATGATAGGCCAGAGGTGATTTTTGAACTAGATAGTAATATTGTCAATGATAAAAAATTTTTTAGAACTGCACTGAGTGTGATCAAGCAAAAAATTAATGATATGCAAAAGGACCATTCGGAAAAAGAAGTTACTAAGTATAAGGAAACATTAAATAAAGATTTACAACTAATGTTTTCAAACATTATTGAAGAGATTCGTCAAGATATTAGTCTCTACAAAAGCCTACATGTTTTAGATGAAGATAAGTCAAAAGATATTTGATAACATTTTAAAATCAATTAAAAAGATATGTAAACAAAGGCCTAAAATTAACGTGGTCTTTGTTTTTTATTAAAAAATTTAGCTATAAATATTATCAAAATTAGGTCGAAAACCCACAAAAACATCATACTACGCACCACGTGTTTACGAAAAGTTAAAAAAAGTACGAAAAAAGTGAAAAATTATTGAAATTTTTTGAAAAAAGTTGTTGACATACCATTTTTAGGTGTGCTAATATTGCGATGTTGCAACCCCCTAGTGGTGTGTTTGCAACGTGGAACACATGTTTCCACCAGTACCTTGACAACTGCATAATTAATTCAAATATCAGTAATTTAAATTACGAGTAAATGTAATATGCATAAAACAAATTACAATTTGCGTTGAGTAGATTAACAAAGCAAAAATGCTGAGAATCAATCGTATATACCTAAGATTAGATTAAGCTACAAAGAGCATATGGTGGATGCCTTGGCACTAGGCGCCGATGAAGGACGTGACAAGCTGCGATAAGCTTCGGGGAGCTGCACATAAGCTGTGATCCGTAGATTTCCGAATGTGGCAACACACTATCGCTAACACGATAGTATCATACTTACGAATCCATAGTGGTATGAGGGGAACCCAGGGAACTGAAACATCTAAGTACCTGGAGGAAAAGAAAGTAAATCAACGATTGCGAAAGTAGTGGCGAGCGAAATTGCAAGAGGCCAAACCAAGGGTAGTAATATCCTTGGGGTTAGGACACTGTAATTGACTGAGCTTGGTAGGTGAAGACTTCTGGAAAGTTGAACGAAACAGGGTAATAGTCCCGTAACCGAAACTAAGTTAAGCATGAGTGTATCCAGAGTAGCACAGGACACGTGTAATCCGGTGTGAATGCGGGAGGACCATCTCCTAAGCCTAAATACGACCTAGTGACCGATAGCGTATAGTACCGTGAGGGAAAGGTGAAAAGAACCCCGGGAGGGGAGTGAAAGAGAACCTGAAACCGTATGTTTACAAGCAGATAAAGCAGCGCGGGCTTGTCCCCCTGCGATATCGTACTTTTTGTAGAACGGGCCGGCGAGTTACGTGGTGTAGCGAGGTTAAGTGATTAAGTCACGGAGCCGAAGGGAAACCGAGTCTGAAAATGGCGACAGTTGCATAGCGTAGACCCGAAACCAGATGATCTATCCATGAGCAGGATGAAACGGTGGTAACACACCGCGGAGGTCCGAACACACGCCTGTTGAAATAGTCGGTGATGACTTGTGGATAGCGGAGAAATTCCAACCGAATCTGGATATAGCTGGTTCTCCTCGAAATAGCTTTAGGGCTAGCCTTTGCTAAAAGATTGCTGGGGGTAGAGCACTGAATGGACTAGGGGCCTTCACCGGTTACCGAATCCTATCAAACTTCGAATACCAGTCAATTGTTCGCAAGGAGTCAGACAGTGTGAGATAAGTTTCATTGTCAAAACGGAAACAGCCGAGATCTACAACTAAGGTCCCAAAGTAATGGTTAAGTGGAAAAGGATGTGAGATTGCACAGACAACCAGGATGTTGGCTCAGAAGCAGCCATTCATTAAAAGAGTGCGTAATAGCTCACTGGTCGAGTGATAGTGCGCCGAAGATTCAACGGGGCTAAAACCATACACCGAAGTTTAGGGATTGTGATTTATTCACAATCGGTAGAGGAGCAATGTTTGCGGGCAGAAGCGATATCGTAAGGGGTCGTGGACTGCAAACAAGAGAGAATGCCGGCATGAGTAGCGAGAGCATAGCGAGAATCTATGCCGTCGAAAGTCTTAGGTTTCCTGGGGAAGGCTTGTCCGCCCAGGGTAAGTCGGGAACTAAGCTGAGGCCGAAAGGCGTAGGCGATGTCCAACTGGTAGATATTCCAGTACCACCAAAATACGATTAAGAGTCGATGCAATGACACAGTAGGATAGTGGATGCGCGTTGATGGAAATACGCGTCTAAATCATGAGGGGTTAAATGAGTGAAGTACCGTTTAAGTTCACCCTAGGTGATGATGGGGAGTGAAAATTAGTAACGAAGTCCATGAATTCACACTGGCGAGAAAAGTTGCTAGATAGTATTAGGTGCCCGTACCGCAAACCGACACAGGTAGACGATGAGAGAATCATAAGACGAACGGGATAACCCTTGTTAAGGAACTCGGCAAAATGACCCCGTAACTTCGGGAGAAGGGGTGCCAGCAGCAATGTTGGCCGCAGCGAATTGTCCCAAGCGACTGTTTACCAAAAACACAGGTCTCTGCTAAATCGTAAGATGAAGTATAGGGGCTGACGCCTGCCCGGTGCTGGAAGGTTAAGAGGAGATGTTAGCGCAAGCGAAGCTTTGAATTTAAGCCCCAGTGAACGGCGGCCGTAACTATAACGGTCCTAAGGTAGCGAAATTCCTTGTCAGGTAAGTTCTGACCCGCATGAATGGCGTAACGATTTGGGAGCTGTCTCAACAGTGGACCCGGCGAAATTGTAGTATGCGTGAAGATGCGTATTACCCGCGACTAGACGGAGAGACCCCGTAGAGCTTTACTGTAATTTGGCATTGAGTTTTGAAATTTGGTGTACAGGATAAGTGGGAGGCACTGAAGCAGGGGCGTCAGCCTCTGTGGAGCCAACCTTGGGATACCACTCTTCGAATTTTGAAACTCTAACGCTAATGCCGTTATCCGGCTAGCGGACAGTGTCTGATGGACAGTTTGACTGGGGCGGTCGCCTCCTAAACGGTAACGGAGGCGTTCAAAGGTTCCCTCAGGATGGTTGGAAACCATCTTTCGAGTGTAAAGGCAGAAGGGAGCTTAACTGCGACACCTACAAGTGGAGCAGATAGGAAACTAGGACTTAGTGATCCGGTGGTAGAGTATGGAATTGCCATCGCTTAACGGATAAAAGTTACCTCGGGGATAACAGGCTTATCTCCCCCAAGAGTTCACATCGACGGGGAGGTTTGGCACCTCGATGTCGGCTCGTCACATCCTGGGGCTGTAGTAGGTCCCAAGGGTTCGGCTGTTCGCCGATTAAAGTGGCACGCGAGCTGGGTTCAAAACGTCGTGAGACAGTTTGGTCCCTATCTATCGTGGGCGTAGGATATTTGAGAGGAGCTGTCCCTAGTACGAGAGGACCGGGATGGACATACCAATGGTGCACCAGTTGTCGTGCCAACGGCATAGCTGGGTAGCGATGTATGGAAAAGATAAACGCTGAAAGCATCTAAGCGTGAAACTTGCCTCAAGATTAGATATCCCATAACATAAGTTAGTAAGACCCCTGGAAGACTACCAGGTTGATAGGTCAGAGGTGGAAGCGCAGTAATGTGTGTAGCTGACTGATACTAATAGGTCGAGGGCTTAATCACAAGATTTTGTTTGACAAAATCTATACAATTTGGTATATACAATTAAGCTCAATATTTGAGTGATTATGCAGTTGTCAGGGTACTGACTATATTAAATAGATATTTCGTGGCATAAGCCATTAAATATACCATTTCTGGTGACATTAGAGAGAAGGTTCACCTGTTCTCATCCCGAACACAGAAGTTAAGCTTCTCATCGCCGAAAATACTTGGCTGGAGACGGCCTGGAAAGATAGGACATTGCCAGAAAACTAAAAAATCCCGCTTTGGCGGGTTTTTTTTAGTTTTGGCACAGTTATTCACAACTGTGTTTTTTTGCTTCGCAAAATGGACAACGTCCTTTTAGACTGGGGCAAAAACTGCGCTTTCGTCACATTTTTCCACTTTTCGGTTATTCAACACTTGTGTCATTCCAAGCGAATGCGAGGAATCTTAAAAATTAAAGAGAATTGCCCAGTTGAATAAAAAAAAGACGATTTAACGTCTTTTTATGCAAAGAATTTTGGTCTTCCGAAAATAATTGTGCTGATAAGGTCCACAAGCCAGCAAATGACTGAGCCAGGTATAATCCACAACACACCAACCAGGATTGTGAGAGCTTTACCTTCTGCAGCGCCCTTAACTATACGGTAAATTGCCCATACGATGTCAAGAACTGGTATGCAGAGAATAAGTTTAACAATCCAAGGCAAATTATCCATAGCCGCAACAAATCCATTTTTCTTTCCTGCCATAATAATCCTCCTAATTTCTATTATACATATTTTATAGAATTTATCAAATAATTTCGACAATTATTGTCTTTTGTTTTACTTTGAAAAATTTATTTGCATACTTATTAATACTAAGTTATAATGATTTTTAGAACAAAAAATGAAAAAATATGTGTTGGCTTGTCAAAAACAAGAAAAAATTTTAAAATTTCTTCAAAATAATTTAAAGGGATATTCGTATTCCAACTTTTTGCGAGCACTAAGACAGAAGGATATTGTGGTCAACGGTGAAAGGATATCTTCAAACATTACCATAAGCATTAATGACTCAGTGGAGATTTATTTACCAGAGAGGAAAAATGTGCTTGATATCTTTTATGAAGATGACAACATTATAATTTTCAACAAACCCAAAAAAGTCGAGGTAGTAGACGGTGATTTCAATTTGTCTCAACAATATGAAAGTCAATTTGGTAAAAAAATTTATGCTGTTCACAGATTGGATGCAAATACCACCGGACTGGTCATTTTTGCAAAAAGTGAAGAAATTTTATCTAGGTTAATAGAGCAATTTAAAAAACACAATGTCGACAAATATTACCTAGCAGTAGTTTTTGGTAAGCCTAAAGATTGTGAAGTTTTTGAAGATTATCTCGTAAAATATGATAAATTTGTAAAAATATTTGATAAAAAGGTGAAAAATTCTCAAAAAATCATCACCAAGTACAAAAAAATAAAAGATCAAGGCGAATTATCTTTATTGGAAGTTGAAATACAAAATGGAAAAATGCACCAAATCAGAGCACATTTGGCTTTTCATAATCTTCCAATTCTTGGAGATGAGAAGTATGGTGACAGCAAATTAAATAAAATATATAAACAATCCTCACAATGTTTGCAGTCATACAAAATTGAATTTAACGTTGATGACAAAAAGCTTTCTTACTTAAATAACATTAGTTTTGAACTGAAAAAGCAGTTGGACATTCAAAACATCTCAAAGATTTAGGGTACATCAAAATGACATGGTGTAGTGTCATTTCTCTAACACCCTCTGTCATTTCGAGCGAAGTGAGAAAACTTGTTGGTTTTAACATAATTTGTCTCAGTTGCATATAACCAAAATGTGAACAACTACTACATTTCTCTGTTAAAAAAGACATATTACGGCGAGGCTGGAGAAGTCTTTAATTCGTTGATGTTTTGCAGTTTTGCATGCACACTTTCAACTTTCGAAAATCAATTTAGTCAAATTTTTTATGAGATCTTAAGCGATGAACAAAAACATCAAATACTACTGGGGGAATGCATTGCAAAACTTGGGGGCGATTTGGATTATGAAAATTTTGATACTGTGTGTGGTAATTTGATTTTTACAAAAAATATACAAAAAATGCTGGAATATAGCATAAAAATTAAGGAAAAATCTATAATTAATTACAAAATTATTCTTGCAAAAATAATGGAAAAAAATGTAAAAAATACAGTAAAAAATATTTTAGCGGACGAACAAAGGCATTTATTGTTATTAAAAAGCATGTTGGAAAATTATAATTTGGTGGAGGAAAATAAATAAAAAAAATTGCCTTGAAATGAAAATTTGATAAATTTTAGAGCAGGTATATTTCTATAATAAATATTTATGCTCAATTCGTTTGATAAAATTATAAAAAAAGTGTTAGAATAAATCGAAAAGTGTAGGAGATGTGTATGAAAAAATTCACTCATTACATATTGTCGATTTTTTGTATTCTAACAGCAGTAACATTTTTTGCGTGCAACGAACCAAAAAGTTTGAAATTTGAAAATAATTACATTGAAATGTCAATCGGTGATGATTTTGACATTTCTTCTATTTTACAGGTGGAAAATATTGATAGGCAAGATGTGTCATACACAGTTTACGACAGTTCAATAATTTCTCTCGAGGGGACAACCATAACTGCACTTTCTGCGGGAAAAACTTTTGTCGAGGCAAGTTTTGAAAACAACGTTGCAAATCTTGAAGTAAATGTCATAGGCGAGAGCATACAGGCGCCAACTGTAAATGGTCTTACTTACAACACTAATTCAAAGACAGTTGTTTGGGACAATGCACTTATCAAAACACAAAACTCCTTGCTTATAGCAAATTCATACACAGTAAAAATTGATGATGGAGAAAGCAGTGAAGAATTTGTCACATACACAAATTCATATGCCTTCAACACAAATGGTGAATATTCTATTTCAGTGAAAGTCAATGATTTTATCTCAAATGGTCACATAGTCTACAAAGGTTCAGCATATTGCTCACCAATTGAGGTAGAGATTTTGCCAAGTCCAACTTCAGTTGTCTTTGATGATTTGACTTCAACACTATCGTGGTCATACGACAATACAGATGCTCAATTCAAGGTGATTGTCAACGGACTTGAAAGTGAGATAATTTCTCAGACAAGTTACAAGCTCGACCTAACGGGACAAAACATAAATAGTCAAACAATCTATGATGTAAGTGTAGTAAGTACTAAACAAAATAGTGATGATAAAATTTTAGTTGAAGGCTCAAGTGGAGTAAAAACTTATACAAGACTTTATGCGCCAACTCTTGAGATTCAAAACGGTATTGTGGTTTGGGATAATTCTCAAACTGGAAATTTCCATTACGAACTCACGTGGACTGACACCACTGGCAACAAAAATTCACAAACGGTTAGTGGTGGAAGTTTTGCACTTGATAACATTCCAGCGGGAGTATATTCCATTTCTATCAGCGCCATAAGTGACGATGAAGCTTTTCTTTCCAGCAAAAACACAAGTGAAATAACACAAGTTGAAAAACTTTCCATTCCAGTCATCAACTTTGATCCTGTAACTAGACAAATTTCAGTTGTTGATCACGAAGATAGAAATATAAAACTTGCCATTACTTTCGCAGGTCAAACTGAAAATGTCACACTTGTAGATGGGGTTTACACTTTTGACAAGACACAGGCTGGGCAATATCAAATTGTCGCATATCAAGAAGCTCGTGAAAATGAAAATAAATTGAACAGTGATGCTTCAACGCCTTTAAACATCATCCAACTTGCCGGTGTGGATTTAGCTAGTGTTATTCAAAAGGTTGAAAATGGAAAATATTATATAGATTTTGACAGAGATGATGAAAATACTTATGCCTTGTCATACATTGATGGTGATCAAGAATTTGCCCTTAATCAATCACAGGATAAGTCCTATGCAGTTGTAGACGAAGTGTTTGATGAAGTCAAAGAGTATCCAATCGTCATCACCGAATCAAGAGATAACAGCACAGGAAATACTTACTATTTGCCTTCAAAGACCACTGTGTATGTTGAACGTCAAGCAAATTTAACACTCAGTGGAAATCCACAGACCCAGCCTACAGTAATCAGCTGGCAAGTACTTGGGTATGCCAGCGAATATGAGTATTACATCACAAAAAACGGCGAAAATTTTGCAAGTGGTACAACCAAACTTACAAATTTGGAACTTCCAACTTTGGAATATGGCAATTATATAGTATACGTCAAAGCAAAAGGTGCAAATGTCGCTGGAAAATTGTATTTGGACAGCCTTTCATATGCGGAGCTAGCTTTTGATGTTGTTATGACACTGGATGCACCTGTTGTAGAATTTGACAGAGAAACACATATCGTAACAATTCACAAAGTTGCAAATGCTACAAGTTATTATATTTCATTAAACGAAACACAAAAACAAGCACAGGACAATGGCGAAACACTCACATTAAACTTGACAAATGAATTGTCTAATGCCGGATCGTATATCTTGAAAGTTTTGGCACAAAATGAAAATGCCTTAATTTTAGACAGCAGTGAAAGTACTTTAAACATTGTAAAACTTCAAGCGCCTCAAACATATACAATTTCACCTAACGGGACGATAAGTGTGGAGATTAATGGAAATGAACAATACTTATCTCCATCAAGATATGAGATTTGGGTTGGTGAACAAATGACAAATCTCATAGGCCAAGAAAATGAATATGTTGTGAAAGGTAAATTCGTATCCACCGATCAACAAGTTGAAAATACATATTATCTTGACAGTGATTTTACTGAGTTCACTGTAAAGAGATTGTCATCACCTTCAAACCTCGTGCTTAAAAACGTAAATCTCTCTTGGGATACTTGTGATAATGAGAATTTTGAATATTTGATTACCTTTACACAAGATGAACTTACGCAACTGTACACCACCAGTAGCAGCGACGTCAATGTGATGCAAGCGCTTATCGGTTCACATATAAATACTCACGAAGATTTTTATGCAAATGTCACATATTCTTTCAAAGGTCAAAGTTTTGATGTCGAAGAGAATTTAGTTGTCGATTACACCAGTCAGCCAAGTGAAGATGTATTAATTCATAGACTTTCTTCAGACATAAATGTATCTGTAACAGAAGATCAGGGACAGGTTACCATGAGTTGGGATCAAAGCGAAATAGATGGAACAATCTACGAAATAATGTTTGATTCCGACACCATTTCAAGACAAACTCAAAACTCTATAGACATCACACAATATGTTTCCACTCCGGGAGTACATAGTTTTATATTGCAAGCCTCATGTGACGGTTATGTGACTTCGGATTATATTACAGTCCAAGTTGAAAGGCTTGAAAATGTTAGCCAAATCACCATTGATGAACAAGAAAACATATTGATAAACACAGATTATCAAGTGGGAACTGAGATTGAAAGTGTTCAAATTCAAGTTGATGGACAAGATGTCACAAATGTCAAGGGGCACGATGGCGAATTTACCGTTTACACAAAACTTATCGCTAACAAAAACACGCAAGATAATTATTTTTATTTAGATAGTGCCGTAAATTCATATATGTTTGAACGAGTACGTCCTCTTGCTGCTCCACTATTTAGCCAAGATGGCTTAATGTACTGGGACAACATAAGCGGAATAAACACGTACATTTTAAAAATTTCAGCCGATACGGAACAGACATTGCAGTTACAACAATCCAGCATAGACATCAACGACACCACAATAAAAGACATTGTCAGCATTCTTGGTGGTTATGAATTTAATGTAAGCGTTATGGCATATGTAGGGCAGTTTAACATCTCAAATGGTGAAAAACACCTACTGTCATCTTCTTACAGTCAAAATTCGAAATTTTTCAAATTACAAGCACCAAATAGTGTCACAGTTTCACCTTATGATGAAGACTTTAGACAGCAAGTCATAAAGGCATCGTGGTCATATAATTCAACTGGTGTGAATTTAGGTGGTTTTGAAGTTGTAGTTCACTTGGAAGGTGTTCTTACTCCAAATACATTGACAGTTGCAGCCGATTCAACCTCTGCTCAGATAAACTTTGCTCAAGGTTCTGGAAAATATACACTTTACGTCACAGCAAAAGGTACATCCAATTATATGGATAGCGATGCGTCTGATGCAGTTTCTTTTACAAGATTGGATGCTCCAACCAACAAGAGCATTGATCAAAATGCAGTACTAAATTTCACCGGCACAAATTTGGCAGAGGGTTATGTTATTACATACACAAACAATGGTGCCGTTTCAGGAAGAGTTGATAGCGACAACACCACAGTTGACTTAAAAAGCTATCTATACAGCAGTGCATTTTCTGGTGAAATTTACATAAATGTTTATGCCACCGGAAATGGGGCAACCACATTTACCAGCGCTTTTGAGGAAACACTCATTGCCACCAAGGCGCCAGCAGGTGAAATACAATTGTTTGTGGACAAACTTGTTGCTGGTGGAAGCATACAAGATGCGCACTCATATGAATACAACATAACCATCACTCAAAACAATAGAGTTGTAAAACAACTTGAATTAAATTATGCCGATGAATATGTGTTTGAAGATTTTGTTTACCAAGATAATGGACAAAGTGTTGACACAACGAAGGATACAGATTATGTCATCACGATCACAAGGTCTTTAAACGGAAATAACTATATTACTTCAGACCAAGTGACATACAATTTCACAAAACTAGCAAGTGTGCAAAATCTTGGTTTTGTCAGAGAAAACGAAAGTTTTGACTCCATAATCTCTTTCAGGGCAGATGCAGTTTCAAACGCATCTGGTTATGTTTTGGCAATTGCAGACCATGTCATAACAGACTTTATTTATGATAATGGATACATAAAAGTTGATCTAGACAATCAAGTATATCCATACATAGATTCAAACTTTACATTCCAGATCTATGCTCAGGGCATTATAGACAAAACCGGCAGTGGAACAAATTACATCAACAGTTCAACCACACAAATAAGTGGTACAAAACTTTCTCCAGTTACCAATTTCAAAACGGTAAATGGTGTACTTACTTGGGACAAAGTTGACCTCGCCTATGATTATGCCATAAAGGATGACACGTATCTTTATACAGGTTATGTCACAAATGGGGTTCACACAACGCAAGAAAGTTTGACAGGAAGAAGTGGTGCACTTAGTTTAAATATCAAGGCAGTCGGAAATGTTGGCACAACACTTTTGACTTCAAATATCGTATTGGATTCAACATATATTTTGGATGAATACAATAATTTACTCAATTACGAATGCACGAAATTGGAAAAGGTCTCTTCACTTGCAGCGACAAGTGGCTATATATCTTTCGCCAAACTTGCGGATGAAAATGTAATTTACCAAGCTGTGACAAACAGTGGTGGACCGTTTGAACTAAGTGAAGAAGTTATTGATGACACACTTCAAGACATTTCAACATTCTATAGTGATGAAATGTATAACTCACTTGCGACAGACACAATATACACACTGAGAATTGTTGCCACTTCAAACCAAGAAGATATCATCTACAGTGATCCAAGTGATGCAATTGAAATACGCATACTAAACAGCAATATTTCCAACCTTAGAGTTGAACTAAAACAACTCAGGACAGACCCAGATGGAACAATAGTGTATGACTACACCCAAAGCAGTTTGAAATGGGATAATCCAAATAGTGGAAACTACAGTTATGCCATCGACATCAACGGAAATGCAATAATAGAAACGAATACTGAATTTTTGCTTACAAACAATGAAAAATATCAGTTTGGAGTAGGATCGTATGTTGTGCGTGTGGCTGTGATAGGCATTTCTGATGATCAAAGCAATGTGTATTCTCTCATTTCAAAATTCTCTCCATCAATTATCTTCACAAAACTTGCCTCTCCAACACCATCAATCAGTGAGGGACTGTTGGCCTGGACAAGTGTGGCTGGTGCAGGAGGATATATAATTCGCTTGTATCAAAATGGAGATATTCAATTCCAAAGTGATGTGATAAATTCAGCAAGTTATTTCCTAGATATGAGTGGCTCAAGCAATATCACTTATGACAGATATGATGTGATTGCAGTTCCGTATGCAAACACAAACTTTATTGCAAGTGATGCTGCCACGTATGTTGATGATGAAGCAAACGCAAAGCCTGTTGTAAAACTCAGCCCAACTGACATGCTCACGGTCCAAAATGGTGCACTAACTTGGAATGTTGATTGGGGATGGGAGGACATAGGCATATACCTTGACTTACTTGCAGAAGAAGATGTCGAAGAGCCATTTACACTAAGCATGGCTAGTTTACAAAACCTTAGTGACAGAATTACACTTAGGTTTGAAGGAGTAGGCGGGAGCTATACATTCGTCGACACAGCAGCAGCATATTGCCTGCTTTCTGATGACATGAAAAATCTGGTTGGATCGGTGGCCCCTGGTTTAGAACCACTTTTAACTAGCCTTGAATTTTATGGCTGGCCATCGCTCAATAACAATTCTACAGACTTTGGTTCAGCAATGAATGCCGGATACTATAGCCTATATGTAAATCAGGTAGGTGACAGCAATAAATACCTTACATCAAATTACGGATCTGGGATGCAAGTTTACATTCCATACGCACCAGTTGTCAAACTGGTATACACTAACAGCAGTTATGAACTTCAATGGGATAGAATAACCATTCCAAGTCAGTATTATGATCAAGCTGTCAGATACATCGTCTATGGCCTACAACAAGTAACTAACGAAGATGGCGAAACTATTACAAAAAGAGTTATGCTTACAAGCGAAGACGGAATAACAGACACATATTTCAATTTGTCAAATCTTATTGAAAATGATACATTAGATAGCAGTTTCACCGGTTTTGCCGTCTATGTAAGGGGAGATAACTCTGTTGTTTTAAACGGAAAGGTCTCAAACATAATCAATGTTGAAATCTTAGATGACACCAAGGCATACGTAAGAAATGGTGAACTGTATTGGAATTCTCAACAAAGTGCGACATCTTATATTGTATATTACACCGAAAGCACAAATCCAGATAATCCACCAAAATCCGTTGTACTAACACAAGCACATTGGGATGCGCAAGAACTAGATAGCAATATTCCATATTACAATATTTCCATCCAAGCGATAGGAGATGGTGCATCTTCAACAATAGCAGTGCTCACCGGCAAAAATACCCCTGTTGGAAAACTATCCAAACTTCCATCTCCAAATCCTGAGGTGACAAATGGCGTGTTTAGATGGCAGCAGGTGGACAACAGCACTTCCTATAATGTCAACGTGACTGGTGAGATCAATGAAGTAGTGGCTATTGCAAATTCAACTGATAGCGAAAATTATATCTACTATCAAAGCAACTTCCCACAACAAAATCTTGGCTATGGAATGGTTGCAGTAGGTGACTTAAACGTTGACCTAAGCATTGACGGCGACATAGCATATGTCAATTCAGCTCCAAGTCAAACCATATATGCAACGCTTATTCCAACAGTTCAAAATGTAAGCGCGATAAATGGACAGCTTAGTTGGGATAAGGTTATAAACAGTAATGTGGTTGTGTCAAATTACAAATTGACATTGCAAAAAGTAAATGATGAGGGTACACCACTTGATAGTGAAATCATAGTAGAGAGCAACTATTCGGGACCAAACAACACTGGAGTGTTCGATTGTGCGATACTTGAAGCGGGCAGGTATACTGTTGTGGTTCAAGGCTATTTCGAAACTACTTCAAGTGCCGGTGATGATTCTGGAAGATATATCTACAATGGACAAACTGCATACTATTTAATGGGACTTATGAGTCAACAATATACCTTTGAAAAATTTGATACCGTGATAGGCTATGACGAAACAGGCCTTGTTGATAACATAGTCATCCATGATGGGGTGCTATCATGGCAGTACGCAGGAGATAACGACGAGAGCATCTATGAATATGAATTGAGGTTTACAACTCCAAATGAGACATTTAGTGTAAGAATTGAAGATGAAAGTTACTCTGGACACATTGTTGACCAGCTCATCGTTCCTGGCTCAATTGAGTTAGAGATCAGAGTGGTTGCAAAACAAGGCGTAGCTGGTCAAGGCTATGTCAACTCTGACTACAAAAAGTTCATTAATATCCATCACGATAGTTCTCCATATATCTATCAATTGGACGGACTTTCAGAACATGACATCATTCTTGGCAGAGTTGGAGATAGTGAGGACTTGCACATTTTGTGGCAAGACTACATTCCATCTGTAAATGGGCTTGCGGCAGACATAAATGTCCAATATTTGGTAACCTATTACACAAGTTTGGATCCAACAGAGCATTCAATAGTTGTGGATACACAGTACATAAGCACAGCAGAGTTTAATTTCTCAATAGGTGATGAATATACATTATATTACTACATTACTGTGCTTCCAATTGGCAACCAAAGTTATGTTGCTTCCTATCCATCCGAGGTAAGAGCAATTCAAAAACCTGAGTCGGTCAGTGAGGTCACATACAACTCCACAGAAAAATACTTTACATGGGCTACCGATGGCACATCACAAGACCATGTATTCAAAATCAAGGACGAAGTACTTGCTGTCAATGAAAACGGCGAGATAATATATGAAAACGGGCAACCTGTTGTGGTTAGAACATACATCTTCACAACCGATAGTAACACCACAAACATATACTATCCTGTTGAAATGGGTGCACACAAGGTATCTGTGGCCGTGGTGGTAAGAAACAGTGGCATGGATGGCAGTTTGACCTCAGACTACACCTATTATTACGATAGGATAAATGAGCCTGAAAACCAAAATGTGGGTACAATTGTACTTGTGGATTTGTTCAAAGTGACTTCAGTGTCACAAGATGTTTATGGTGGCATGGGCACTTCGGAAAATCCATACTTAATTGAAACCACTCAACATTTTGCAAATATTTCCTACAGACTAAGCAAACCTGATTATCAAAATAGTTATACTCTTACCATAGGGGATGTGGATACCGCGGTTACACTAAGCGGAGAAGATTTGTATTTACACTTTAAACAAGTGGCAGATCTAAACGATGTGGCTCCTCTTGGAAATGGAGTGGTCACAGAATTTTCTGGCATATATGATGGTGATATGCATTCCATCTCGTGGAATTTTGACCTTGGAAACATCTCAACTGCACAAAATACAAGGCAATACGTTGCATTGTTCGGAAGAGTTGGTGAAAACGCAGCCATAAGCAATTTAAGGGTCTATGTGACATTGCAAGGGCAGACGATAACAGGATCCACAGTTTCACTTCTTTGTTATGAAAACTATGGAACAATAAATAACATTGTCCTTGGCGCTGTCAATAGTACAATCCAAATAGAGACTTTGCACAACATCAGTGTGTATGGTATTGCGTATACCAACGATGGAGATATATCCTCTGTGGCAAATTATTACAATGTTGATCTAAGAAATACCACAAGTTCCGTAGGAACATTTGCTAACTTCGCACTTGTTGGTACAAATAGAGGCAGTGTGGTATGTGCTGCAAACTATGGCGATGTGTCTTTGGTTACAACTCGTACCAATAGTGCGGGAATTGTTGCAACAAATAATGGTACTGTGCAAAGGTCGGTGTTCAGTGGAGACGCAACACTTAGTATGGCGAAAGATAGTAGATCTGATATAAACTTTATGTTTGGTGGAATTGTGGCAGCCAACACTTCTGGTACCATATCCTATACGTATACTCAATCCAACTTCAACATTTCACGAAGTGCTCAAAGTTTAAATACATACATATATATTGCTGGGCTTGTAGCTTCTTCCAACAACGGAAACATCTCTTCGTCATATGTCAATGTCAATATCTCAGCGACCTCAACTATAGGACAAATTGACTATATTGCAACATTCGTTGCAAACATAAGTTCTGTATCAAATCCTACCACCACAGAGACAACAACTAACTTCTCTAATCAGTCCACGTACTCTAGTGTGCTTGGATTGGGTGCTTCCAACTTTGCAGTTGCTCAGTACACAACTGTTCCATCAGGACTTAGATTAAACGCAGATCAAGCTTACTTTACCAACAACGAAAATGACTTCCCAGTTCTAAGATGGGAGTCTGAGTTTAACAGTCTATGGCAATTGTGATGCAAAGCTCGCACTGTAATTTAGAGCGAAGTGGGAAATCTCAGAAAGCTCAATAATAAGATAATGCCAAAATTAGGCATTATCTTTTTATTTTGTTAGTTTAAAAAAATCAAGGAAGTGTGAGATAAAAAAAGTTGTTATATCAGATGCTTTTGTTTAATAAAATACAGTATGAAATTTATAACAATAAAAAAACGAACTATTTGTATTGTTTTGGCATGTATTGTTTTGATTTGCTCTCTTGTTGGCATATTTTATGCTGTAAGTACAGCATCTTCACCACAACCTTATTACACCGTAGTTATTGATGCTGGGCACGGTGGTATTGACAATGGTTCAATAGGTTATAGCGGAACGCTAGAAAGCGAGATTAATCTTTGGTATGCAAAAACCCTTAATGAATATTTTTCGCAATTTGGGTTTAAGGTTATAATGACCAGGGAGAATGAAAATGGACTATATGGACCATTTGCCTCAAACAAGAAAAAAGATGACATGAAAGTCCGTCAAAGCATAATTGAAAACGCAAAACCTGACATGGTCATAAGCATTCATATGAATAGCTTTAAGGAAACATCTTCTCGCGGTGCACAAGTTTTCTATGCTAAAGACAGCACGACAGGTCATCTTTTGGCGCAAAATATACAAAACCAGTTTAAAAAGCTTTTGATAAAACCAAGAAACGAGTGCCAAGTCGGCGATTATTTCATCGTCAATTGCACAAAGTATCCAAGTGTTATTGTGGAATGTGGATTTATTTCAAATCCCGAAGAGGAACAATTGCTTTTAACCGAAGATTACAAAAACCAAGTGTGCTATGCCGTAGTGTGTGGAACACTATCATATCTTATGTCTAATGATGCACTATCATAAATTTTTTTGTACTTTTATTACCATTATTTTTTGTTTGTGATATAATACACACATGACGACACTTGAAATTGTATTTTTATCTGTCTTTTTGATTGTGGCTGTGACAGGCATATATCTTATTTTATCCAGCGAAATCAAGTATCTGTTGACTATTAAACGTAATTGTGTATTTGCAAAATTTATTTCGCGCTACACAGTGCAAAACACAAAAAAATATAAGATAGATATGTCATGGTGGGAAAAAGTTAAAATTGAGGATATAAATATATCATCCAATGATGGCTTAAAACTCTGTGGATATTTCTTACACAAAAATGACAAAAAAATTGCACTTGTGATTCATGGTTATGGAGCCAGCGCCAAGGAGATGCAACAGTATGCAAAAATGTTCTATGATATGGACTATTCAGTCCTTTTGGTGGACAACAGAGGTCATGGACAAAGCCAAGGTAAGTGCATAACAATGGGGTATTACGACCACATGGATGTTTCGCTTTGGGTAGAATATGTTGTAAAACTTTACCCAGATTGTCAAATGGTGGTGTTTGGGCTGAGCATGGGAGCCGCCACAGCGTGTCTATATAGTGGTGACAAAAAGCCAAAAAATGTCAAAGCCATCATAAGCGACTGTGCATATTCAAGCGCATATAATGTGGTTCAAAATCTTTGTGAACAAAGCATAATTCTCAACTTTTTTCCATCGTTATTTGTGTACAATTTGTATTTAAAGTACAGAGCAAAATTCAAGCTTTCAGATATTGATGTCAAAGGTGCAGTGAGTAAATGTGATATTCCCATACTTTTTATCCATGGTAGCAGGGATAAATTTGTACCTTTTTACATGCAAGAGATTTTATATAAAAATGCACCACAAAATTTAAGACAAAAATATGTCGCTGAAGGTGCAAGTCATGCCGAAAGTTTACCACTAAAAGGCGAGGAGTATATTAACCAAGTTCGCCAATTTTTGACAAAATATATTAAATAAAAATTTTTTGCACATAACAACTGCATGGGATATTATAATTATCATGCCATGATCAAACAAAAGATAAAACAAGGCGAACTTGAAAGATTTGAGTTTGTGGATAGTTACAAAAAATATAGTCCTTGCCTTCTTCTTTATTTCAAGGACGGAAAAGTTTTTCCTATCAAAGAGCATAGGTTTGATGAATATATAAAGATATTAAATTCACAAAATAACGCATAAACACATTTTTTAATAGACAATAGTATTGTATTTTTTTTGCAATGTGTGATATAATCTTTTGATTTTAACTTACGAGGTAATTTATGACAAATGAAAATATAAGAAATGTAGCAATCATTGCACACGTTGACCATGGCAAAACATCACTAGTAAATGAAATGTTAAAACAAGGCAATGTGTTTAGAGATAATCAAGTAGTTGTGGACAGGGTGATGGACTCCAATGCACTTGAAAGAGAAAGAGGAATTACCATACTTTCAAAAAACTGCAGTTGTGAATACAAAGGTGTCAAAATCAACATTGTTGACACTCCTGGACATGCAGACTTCGGTGGCGAAGTTGAAAGAGTTTTAAAGATGGTGGATGGAGTGCTTTTGGTTGTTGACGCCTTTGAAGGGCCGATGCCACAAACAAGGTTCGTCTTGGAACATGCACTCAAACTTAACTTGAAGGTCGTTGTCGTTGTAAACAAAATAGACAGACAGGATGCGAGAATAAATGAAGTTGTTGATGAGGTCTTGGAACTTTTTATGGATCTAAATGCCAACGACGAACAACTTGATTCTCCTTTTGTTTATGCTTCGGCAAGAACTGGCAAAGCTAGTCTTGATCCAAATGAGGAAGGCGAAAATTTTGTTCCACTTTTTGAAACCATATTGAAACATATTTCAGCACCTCAAGGAGACGCAGATGCTCCAATGAGGATGTTGGTTTCATCCTGTGAACACAATGATTATGTTGGTAAACTTGCCATTGGAAAGATGGAAAGAGGAGAACTTAAAGTAGGAGACAGCATCGTTTTGTGTAACTATCACGACAGCGCGAAAAATGCGAAAGGCAAGATAGTACAGCTCTTTACCTACAAAGGTCTAAAACGTGAACAAACCGGCACTGCTTCTATGGGGGATATAGTCTGCATAGCAGGACTTGAGGATGTACAAATTGGTGACACAGTATGTTCTCCACAAGACGTAACGCCACTTGAGTTTGTTCAAATAGCTGAGCCAAGCGTGGAAATGACTTTTTTAGTAAACAACAGCCCATTTGCTGGCAAAGAAGGTAAATTTGTAACAAGTAGGCACCTAAGAGACAGACTTTACAAAGAAGCAATTAAAGATCTGTCACTCAAGGTAAGTGACACCTCAAGTTCTGAGGCATTTACTGTATGTGGAAGAGGTGAGATGCATCTAAGCATTTTAATTGAGAACATGCGCCGTGACGGCTATGAATTTCAAGTCAGTATGCCAAGGGTAAGGTACAAGGAAATTGATGGAAAAAAATGTGAGCCTGTCGACATAGTGACACTAGATGTTCCACAGGAAAATGTAGGCACCGTAATGAACAAGATGGCAGTCAGAAAAGGGGAACTTATCAAAATGACTCCAAAGGGGTCAAGAATGAAGTTGGAATTCTATATTCCAGAGAGGGGACTTTTTGGTTTTAGAAGTGAACTTTTAACTGACACCAAAGGCGAAGGAATCATGACTTCAATATTTGATAGTTATCAACCTTTCAAGGGGGAAATTGATAGAAGAGTGTATGGTTCACTCATTGCATACGAAACAGGCGAGGCAATAGTTTATGGCCTATACAACGCACAAGAACGTGGCGAATTATTCATCACTCCTGGCACAAAGGTCTATGGTGGAATGGTTGTTGGAAGAAATCCAAAAGGTGACGATATAGTTGTCAATGTCTGCAAGCGCAAGCACTTATCCAACTGTAGAGCAAGTGGTTCTGATGATGCGCTGAGACTTGAGACTCCAATTACTATGAGTCTTGAAGACTGTTTGGAATTTTTGGCAGATGATGAATATTTGGAGATTACACCAAAAAGTGTTAGAATAAGAAAGATAATATTAGATCACAATATGCGTCTTCGTGAAAGAGGTAAGATGCTAAGAGGTGAAAATGAGTAAAAAAATTGACCAAGAAGACATAAGAAGACAAAAAGCCCATGCGATGAAATTGGGAATAAAAAGAATATGGATTTGTGCTGCAATTGTTGCTCCGACATTTATTCTTTTGACATACGTTTTTTCGCTAATTCCTCTTCCTGTGTGGCTTATAATTATGCTCAATGTCATAATTGGTGGTTTAATTTGTTTACTTGTTTATATAATTTCTGATAAAATAGAGCAAAAGAAAAAGACAAAACAATTACTTGATCCAGAAGATGACCCATTTTCTGATTAAAAGAGGTAGAATATGGCAATAGCAAAAGTAAAAACGATGCCACACAGTATTGAGGCAGAACAGTCAGTGCTTGGATGTATGCTTATTGATAACAACGTTGTCACAAAGATCACAGCAAGGCTTTTGCCTTCAGATTTTTACAGTGAGGCACACAAGAGCATATATGAAAGTATGATTGAACTCAACAACACAAATCAGCCCATTGACTTTGTGACAGTTGTGGATAGGCTTGAAAAAAACAACACACTTGGTGCCGTTGGTGGAGTCGATTACATAACAAGTCTTGCCAATGCACTCCCAAGTGCATCAAATTTTGTAACTTATGTGGATATCGTAAAACGCGATAGTTTGTGTCGCGCACTTATCAATGCATCAAACCAAATAGCAGATATGGCATATAATAGTGACGACGGCGAAAAAACTTTAGCTTATGCAGAGGGCCTTATCTACACTCTTGCTGAAAAACAACAACAGAGTGATTTGGAACATATAACCCCAGCATTGTCACAAGCCATTTCAAATATGGATGAAATTGCAAAAAATGGTGGAAAAATCAAAGGTATTTCAACTGGAATCAAAGAGTTTGACCAACTTACAAATGGATTACAAAACAGTGACCTTATTTTGCTTGCTGCTCGTCCTGGTGTTGGTAAAACTTCTTTTGCACTCAACATCGCAATAAATGCCTGTCTCACTCAAAACAAAACCTGTGCAATATTCTCGCTTGAAATGCCAAGGGTTCAGCTTGCGCAAAGGGCAATTTGCAGTGTTGCGAAAGTCAGCATGAGCAAGGCAAAGAAAGGAACACTTTCAACTCAAGATTGGAAATATATTTGGAGCGCAAATAAAAAGCTTAGCGACGCAAAGATATACATAGATGACTCCTCTATGAATAGACCAAGTGATATCTTGGACAAATGCCGTAGACTCAAACGTGAAAAAGGTCTTGACATTGTGGTGATTGACTACCTCCAACTCATGACAGGCATGACCAAAACAGATAATCGTCAACAGGAGATAAGCGAGATCACGAGATATTTAAAAATAACTGCAAAAGAACTCAATGTGCCAATTATTCTTTTGTCACAACTTAGCCGTGCAATTGAGCAGAGAAAAGACCATAAACCAATGCTTAGCGACCTTCGCGAGTCTGGAGCAATTGAACAGGATGCAGATATCGTATTGTTTATTGATAATCCAGACAAGTATAACGACATTGTCAATCCAAACGAACCTGGAATTTGTGAGCTTGTGGTTGCAAAGCATAGAAACGGTGAAACTGGAAATATTAAAATGCGTTGGGTACCAGAATATACGCTGTTTGTTGACCCAGATAAGCGCATTGAAAAGAAAGATTATGGCGACGGAGTTAAAGTTGTTCCAGATGAAGCCTTTGGGGGAGCACCTGATTTTAAAGATGAGGATTTAAATGACTTTAATTTTGATGAAGTTGCAACTGCATTTGATGACAAAAAAATTGAGTAAAGTCATATAAAAAGATATGAGCAAAATTCAGATTTATAATATATTAAAAGTCAGTTTGATAGCAGTTATATTAATGTTTGCATTTGAACTGCTGTTTAGTTTTGACTCGGTTACTGATGCCATCTCAAATTACATCGCATCCATGCATGGTGTGGTGCTTTATCTTATAATCTATTTTATAATGGTCATACAGGTTTGTCTAATTCCAATACCTGTCTATGTGGTCGTAAATGCCTGCGTTTTGATAGACAGTATGAATTTGTCCCTGACTAGTACAGATGGTTGGATTTTTATAGCAGTTACCATGCTTGCATATATGACGGGTGTTGCACTTGCATATCTACTTGGAAGAAAGTTTGGCAGTAAAGCCGTAAGGTGGTGCGCCGGTAGCGATGAAGATTATCAAAAATGGGTTAGGGTATTTAACAATAAAGGTAAGTGGTATTATGCTTTGACCGTTTTGTTGCCGGTTTTCCCTGATGATATACTTTGTATAGTCGCAGGTGGAGTTAAAATGAATTTTCTATTTTTCATGATAGTAAACTTCATATGCCGCTTCATAGGGCTAATTGCCATGATATACTCTCTGGGTTTTGCTCAAAGCTTAAACGAAGGTGGCTTTCCATGGACACTTCTTGCTTGGGGAGTCGCATTATTTGTCAACATTGTCGCTTTGATTGTGCTCAAGATAATGCTTACAAAACAAAAAGATAAACAAATATAGTCATTGTCATTCCGAATTTTTTAGGTGAGGAATATCAAAAAAACAAGTCGTTTTTGACTTGTTTTTTGTTTTCATTTTATTCACCTTTGAATGGAAGGATCGCCATGACTCTTGCACGTTTAATTGCGTTTGCAAGTTCTCTTTGATGTTTGCTGCAGACACCAGTTTGACGTCTTGGAAGTATCTTACCATTTTCTGTTATATAGCGTCTAAGTTTTGCACCGTCTTTGTAATCAATTACATTTGTTTTGTCAACGCAAAATGCACAAACTTTTTTCTTTGATGTTGGACGCTTATATTTTTTCTTTTCAACAATTGCCGTGGTATTTGCCTCTTCAGCAACTGGCGCTGTTTGCTCTACTTCTTTAACTTCTTCGCTCATATTATTCTCCTTTTAATTAGAATGGAAGGCTGTCATCGTCGATAGGTTCAAGATCTGCCACTTCTTTTTTGTCCTGTGGCTTGTTTTCAACACCTTCTGAATTTGAATTTTTGCTACTTAAAAACTCAACGCTGTCGGCAACAATTTCGGTAACATACCTTTTTGTGCCATCCTGTGCATCATAACTTCTGGTTTGAATTGAACCAGAAACTGCACATTTTGAACCTTTTTTCAAATATCTATGGCAACTCTCTGCCTGACCACGCCAAACGATGATGTTCAAAAAGTCTGCTTCACGTTCACCTTCGGAGTTGGAATAGTTACGTGTTACTGCAAGTGAAAATCTACAAACTGACACGCCACTGTTTGTTGTGGCAAGTTCAGGATCGCGGGCTAGGTTGCCGATCAAAAATACTTTATTCATACTTTCTCCTTATTTTCTTATAAACATCTGTCTAACAATATGTTCTGTGATGTTCATCAGTTTGTTCATCTCATCAACCAAAGCTGGCTGTGCTTCAAAAGTCATGAGCACATAGTAACCCTCATTTTTGAAGTTGATTGGGTAAGCAAACTTTTTCATACCAAGTTTTTCAAGAGAAATAATTTTTCCACCCTTATCTTCAACCATCTTGCTGAATTTTGCAATAAGAGCTTCTTTTTGTTCATCATTTGCATCTTGTGAAATGATATACATAAGTTCATACTTCATACAAATAACCTCCTTTTGGACTAAACGGCTTTGAGGTATCTCAAAGCAAGGCAAAATAATTGCTCGGAAAAGAATATATCATAAAAAAAAAAGAAAATCAACAAAAAAATGTAGACATTGACATCACTTGACAACATTTTTATGTAATTTTATAATCTTTGCATGAGATTAGACATTTTTCTACAAACAAAAGGTTATGTAAATTCGCGAAGTAAAGCACGTGAACTCATAAAAAATGGCAAGGTGTTGGTGAATGACTCCGTGGCAATCAAATGTGGGCTTGATGTCAATGATGGTGACAAAATTGAACTTTTGGATGTCATAACCTACGTTTCGCGCGCAGGGCACAAGATAGAGGGCG
Organism: uncultured Clostridia bacterium; assembly: GCA_944383375.1. Taxonomy (GTDB): domain Bacteria; phylum Bacillota; class Clostridia; order Christensenellales; family UBA1242; genus UBA5893. The sequence continues at coordinate 99,217 of CALWPG010000003.1, forward strand.
CTTATGAGGAATTTAACCTTTCCTTTAAAAATCTAGTAATTTTGGACATTGGCGCTTCAACAGGAGGCTTTTGTGATTTTTGTTTAAAGCATGGCGCGAAAAAAGTTTATGCCTTGGATGTTGGAACAAACCAATTAGACCGAACACTAAAACAGGACAAAAGAGTTGTGGACATGCAAAATACCGACATAAGGAATTTAGACCTTGGGCTTGTGAGTGACATGGATGTGTTTGTGTGTGATGTATCCTTCATATCATTGACCAAAATTTCAAATATTCTTTCAAAACTTTTGGACATTGCAAAATATGGTGTCGTACTCATAAAGCCACAGTTTGAGTGTGGAAAGGAGATAGCAAAGAAGTCTAAAGGAATCATAAAAGATGAAAAAGTACACAAACTAGTTATAGATAGTGTTAAAAAAGACTTTTTGTCACAAGCAATAAAAATTGAAAAATTAACCACATCGAAAATACTTGGTGGTGATGGAAATGTTGAATATTTGGCACTTGTTAAAAAGTTGACATGACTATTTGTAGTATGATAAACTTTTTTAAAATAGTAACGGAGATCAAAAGATAAATGCTGGTTTGGTATTACGTAATCACAATAGCACTTGCCGCAATATTGTGTGTCACATATTTTTTTTGTCGAAAAAAATTAAGTAAAAAAACAGATTTGGTTTTAAAAATAATCTCACTTGTTTTAGCCGCAATTTTTTTCGTTAGATATCTTTGGGATAATGAGGCCATCCAGTGGATAAACAAACTTGATACAACATTGTTTAGTAATGCCTTTTACACATTCATGTCCGCTTTTAGCATTTGGCTGATGTACATACCACTTCTACTTTTGATTTTATATCCATTTTTCAAGATCAAATACATGAACTTCTTTGTAAAATGGATAGCATCTCCAATTATAGTTTTAAATTTGATTACACTGAGTTTAACCATAACTGGTGTGTGTGGGCAAGTGGCTAATGAAGTGTTCTCAGTTCGAGCACTTTTAATGTGTGTGGAACTTGCGATAAGCGTGGCATACTGTTTTTATGTTTGGCAAAGCGACCCATCACCCAAGTGGACGAAAAAAGATATTTATGTATTTTTGGCAAGTTTATTTGCAATGCTCATAGCCACAATGCCAGCCTATATGCCTCAACTTGTGGTGGGTACACTCAATGAGAGCATAGTTATAGACGATTTGACTCTATATCACAGAATATTTTTATACTTTTCAATCATAATTCCAGTTGCAATATATTTTGCACTAAGAAAAAATGACAATGAGACGAATCGTTTTGCACTTTTGTTTTTGAGCCTTGGTGGGCTAATAACTTTTATGGCAGGTGCAAGATTTGAATCATGGCTTGATCCAGCACAGTGGCCAATTCACCTTTGCAATACAGCGATGTATATCATTCCAATTTGTTTGATATTCAAATGGGAAAAATTATTTTACTTTACATTCTTTATCAATGTTCTTGGCGCATTCTTGGCCATGGTCATGCCAAACACAACTGAAAACATAACAAGTTATGCCTCAATTAGATTTTGGAACAACCACTACATGGCATTTTTCATGCCACTACTAATGGTTGCGCTCAAGGTATACAAACGTCCAAAACTTAGGCAGTTTATATATTCCTGTGTCGCGTTTACCATATACTTTGTTTTGGTTGTATTTTTAAATTCTTGGTTCACGGGACTTGGAAAAGATGTTGACTTTTTCTTTGTAAACAGTGACTTTATTGCTGAAAAACTTGGGCAGTGGGCTGAAGACCTTCGAGATTACAATTTTGTCTTTACTTTAGGGGGAGTTCAGTTTGTAATATATCCACTGTATCAGTTTTTATTTTGGCTCGTATATATGTTCTTATCGGCAGGAATGTGGTTTTTGTATGAGCAGTCATATAACTACTTTGACCTTATGGTGGATATGTCACATAGACGAAAAAAATATAAACTTGAAATGCTTGCACTTGAAAGTAAACTAAACTCAAAGGAGATAACACAGCCAATGAATGAAGAAAATAAAGACAAACTTATTTTAAGAAATTTTACAAAGCGTTACGGAAAAAGTGAAGTGTACGCAGTAAAAGATGTAAATTTAGAGGTCCATGGTGGCGAGATATTTGGGTTCTTGGGGCCAAATGGTGCTGGCAAAAGTACAATAATAAAAACAATTGTTGGAATTCAACCCATAACCAGTGGTGAAATTGAGGTGTGTGGCTATGATGCCAAACTTCAAGGCACAATGGCGAAAAGACAGATAGGTTTTGTTCCCGATCACTATGCCCTTTATGAAAAATTGACGGGAAGAGAATATATTAATTACATCGCAGACCTTTACGAGGTGAGTAAAGAGGAGAGGGATGAAAGGATAGAAAAATATGTATCTCTTTTTGAACTTACAGGTGCTTTTGATAATCAAATAAAAACATATTCACATGGTATGAAACAAAAGATAGCCATAATGGCAGCACTTGTCCATAACCCAAAGGTTTGGATACTTGACGAACCGCTTACTGGACTGGATCCTAACAGTATCTTTCAAGTTAAAGAATGTATGAAAAATCATGCAAAGGAAGGCAACATCGTGTTCTTTTCAAGCCACATCATTGATGTTGTTGAGCGTATTTGTGACAGAATTGGTATTATAAAAAAAGGACAACTTCAAGTTGTGAAAAAAGTACAGGACATCATAGATAGTGGCGAGCCACTTGAAGACTTCTATATGAACATAATAAACAATAATAATGTTGAAGCAATTAAAGTTGATGCAGAAGAACTCAAAAAAGACAAACTAGAACTAGAAAAAGACAAGAAGCACCAAAAAGAGTTGAGAAAACTAGAACGCGAGCAAAAAAGAAATTTAAGAAAAATGAAAAAAGAACAAAAGACAAAGGAGTAATATGAACGCATTAAAAACGCTTGTTTTCATGCAGTTAAAAGACAAAGTAGATTTTGGATTTTTGAGAACAAAAAAGGCACTCATATCCAAGGTTATTTTGACGCTACTTTCTTTTATTGCAATCACAGCTGTTTATTATTTTGGTTTTTATTTGTGCCGTTTGCTTGGTATATTTTCACTTGTTAACATTATTCCGACAAGTGTCATTGTTGTGTTGTTCAGCATTATGGAAATTTTGTCTATAATATCTTGCACATACTCACTAATGAAAAACTTGTATTTTGCTCGTGACAATCAGGTGCTTTTGACTTTTCCTGTTACAGTTGATCAAATATTTTTCTCAAAACTTATAGTTTTTTATATCTATGAACTCAGGCGCACAATATTTTTCATTTTTCCAATGTTTTTTGCGTTTGGGCTTATCAGTGGATATTCTGTTGTGTTTTTCTTGTGGCTTTTACCTTGTATGTTTATTGTTGCACTAATTCCAGTGTCAATTGGCGCACTTTTGTCCATTGTTGCAATGCTTGTCGCTATCGTGCTTAGAAATTACTCTTTAATTAGATGGGTGATTTTTTTGGCACTTATTGGACTTGGCATATATGTGTTTTTGCTTTTTGTGTCACTAATACCCGAAAACCTCGATATCGTTGCAAGTTGGGGGACCATATTTTGGGACATTCAGGACTTTTTGGGCAGTTACACAAAGTATATGGCACCATTCACTTATCTCACACAGTTTATTGTTGGAACACATTTTGGACTTTCGCAAAACTTATTTACTCTTGATACACTCTGGATTTTACTAACAATTGTTGCAATGGTGGCTGTGCTTTTGGGGGCAAGTTATTTAATATGTAAGCCGTTATTTTTGAGAATGACCAGTTCTCCTTTTGAATATAAAAGAAAAATTATTAAGAAAACATACAAAAATGGCTTTTTAAAGGCGTTTTATAGCGCAGTGCATAAAGACGATTTGGTGATTTTTAGAACAAGCGATGAAGTTTATAGCCTTTTTGGGGTGGCAATATGTATGCCACTTGCGATACTTCTTTTGAATACCATTTTTGCCGCAATGAGTACAAGACTTCTTGGTGACAATATGGCAATTTCATTTAACCTTTTAATAATTCTTTTATTTGCAATGGCAACAAACAATAAAGTGGCAAGTATATATTCGCGTGAGGCACAGGCAGGATATCTGGTCAAGACAAGACCGAATGGTCATAACTCAAATTTGACTGCGAAACTTGTAACATATGCAATTATAACGTCAATTTCAATAGTCGCATCAGTTTGCGTATTTGCGTCATTTAATAGTATGAGTATTCTAAACGTTATCTTATTTGGTATGAGTGCAATTTTAATATATCTAATACACATGTTTTGGAGTGCAGAAATGGATATAATGAATCCACAAAATATTCAGTATTCCACAACTGGAAGCCATGTAAATAACCCAAACGAAACAAAGTCTACAATAGCAATGGTGTTTTTAGCAGCAGTGTTTTTTGCAATTTCACTGTTCTTACTTATGGAAAATTCACAAATCGCATGGGTTAAAGTTTTGTTTGTTGCATTGGCATATTTTGCTTATAGAGTTTGGTCATTTTATAGCAAAATTAAATATTATTATGAGGAAAAAGGATGAAAAAATCTATTGTTATTCTTATTGGTGTGGTTTATATAATGTCTATTATAGTAATAGGCTTTTTTGGTATGAAGATAACATCATATAACACAACCGTGTACCCAGATGAAATTGAGATTTTAAGTGTTGAGTGTGAAGATGAAGAAAGGGTAAGTATTAAAGAAGCCAACCTCAATATACCAGGAACTGGAGTTTGTAAGTACATAATAACTTATGACTTTCAAGAAGGGAAAGACAATGTTTTTTCTCTTGTTTATAGAGTTTACCCAGACACAACAAGCGACAAGGGTGTGAATTTTGGCTATGATAAACAAACTGCACCAATATCTGAGATAGATGAGAAAAATAATTTTTGGATAAAAAATAGAGGTGGAGCAGTGGTCAAAATTTCTGCCGTTTCTCGTCCAACTGTGGAAGTTATGTTCTATTTATCTATAATTTAATTATATGATGCATAAAAACATTTGATATTACAAACAGTAAAATGTATAATAACCATGGAATATTTTGTAAAGGAGAAAATATGAAAAAGTTTATTAGTCTTATTAGTGCTGTAATGTGCGTGATGGTCTTTGGAATAATTTTGACTGCTTGTGGTGAAAAGCCTGTTGAAATAGCAGTTAAAGACGACACTCTTGACACGCAATTAGACATTGGTGAAAATTTGGTTCTTGATGACCTTGTTTTGCTTGTGACTTACAGCAATGACAAAGTCAAAGAAGTCAAATACAATGACGAAATGCAGTTTGCTTGCTCGGACAATACACCACTCGATGAGATAGCAAATGAAGCGGGGGAAAAGCAAGTTATAATTAAATATCTTGGACTTCAAACCGAAGTTACAATAACGGTAACAGAAAGCCAACATGTTCCAACAGTTGAGTATGAAGTGCAAAGTTTTGGTTTGCCAACATTTATTACTGACTTCGAAAATAATGCAAAAGCATTTAATATTCGTGACAATACTTATAAAGTTGGAGACGATAACTCGTTTGAACTTAAACCAATAATTATGGGTGTTGAAATAGTTGATGGTGTACGTGGAGAAATTCAAGCTCTTGACTATGTGCCAGCAACTTACAAAGTTGAACAAAAAATTGACGGCGAGTATGTTGAGCTTACAGGAGATGAATTAACTGAGGCAGTTACAATCGATCAACAAAAGTTTGGTTTTGATTTCGCTGATAAAGCTGTAGGAAATACATATAGAATAACAGTTACTGCACAAACTATTAGTGGAGATGTGAGCATATCTCACGAGCTTGAAGTTGTTGATGGCTTTAACATTCAGTCAAAAGAGATGCTTTCAGTGATGGACAATAATCCAACAACACAAAAATATTGGGCAGACCTTAAAGCACAAAACAATGTGCCTCAAGTTGACACCAACTCAGTCGTCATTCACGGCAGTTATGAATTGTCTGATTCTGATGTTCCACAGGCATACTACTATAAAGAAGGTGACAGTGATTATGTCCCTGAACTAGCAAACACAATGAGAAACTGGAAGACAATTTATCATATTTCTGTTGACCAAGACGAAACATACAAAATCTATGGTAATTACAATACAATAGATGCAAGTGCAATCGCTCTTACCAATCTTGATTACTTAAACACAAATAAAATTGATAATGAAAAATTTGGACATGCCTCATTATTCTCATTCGGTATTGCAAACAATAACCATCCAACAAACCAAAATCAAGGTAGCGTTGTTATGGATAGCCTTAACTTAATTGGCAACACAAATCGTGACGAGTCAGAAGCTTTAAGAGGCGGACTTTTAATGGTTCTTACTGGTTCAAAAGATGTGACGCTAAACAATGTCAATGGTAACAGTTGGGTTACAATGCTTGTTTCAACAACTGAAGGCAGTGATTGGGAAACGGCATCAACACACATTTCAAATTGCAAGTTTACTGATAGTTATAGCCTTATGATAAACTATTGGGGTATAAAAAATAACTACATTGAAGACAGCATTCTCTCTGGCTCTGGCGGTCCAGTTGTGTTCTTGACACATCTTGACCCTAAGGATACACCAAACTCAAATTACGCAAATGTTGAAGTTATCAATTCAACAGTTGAAACCACTGTTTCGGGCGAAGAAGCGTGGTTCGGTTTAAATGATGCTACTCCAGTGGCTACTGAACTTAAAAAATCAAATCAATTATTTTTGGGTACAAGTCAAGCTCTTAAAGATAATAGTCTTTTACCAAGCGTAAGGTCGCTACTTGATAATGACGGGTTATTGAACGCTGCATTTGTATTTGTTTCAAACGGTAATCCAGTTTTAAATAGCAATCCAGTAAAAGGGAAAGTGACAATAAAGAACGAAGCTGGTGAGGTAACTTTTGTTCATGACATGGAAGATCAGACATTTAAGGCAACAACATCTGCACCTGCACTTGCTCCATATCTTGCAAATTTACCATTCTTTAATGCTGGTGGACAACTCTATACAACACATTTGACTAATCAAACACCTGATGGCTTTGGTAGAGATCCAATTACTGCTTTGGACTTAACAAATATGGAAGAGATACAAAAAATGGTCCAATTCTTGTCCGATGAGTATGTAGGTATATTTGTAAATGGCATACCAACAATGGGCGCTGTGGTCGAATACTTTAGTTTATAATACGAATAATTTTAAAAAACTGTAGGTTATCCTACGGTTTTTTTATGCAAAAAATTTTGACAAAATTAAATGATAGAATAGAAGTTGTTTAATTACTAAAATAAAAAAGTGACATATTGCATACAATAAAACAAGTGAAAAGGTTAAAAACTGGCACAAAAATTTGTTATGCAGTTGGGAATTTGGGTTATGGTGTTGTTTCGCAAGCCATGACAACTTTTATGATGTTTTTTGGGACCAGCGTGCTTGGTATTCGTGGTTCACTTGTGGGGCTTTGTGTTGCACTTTCGGCGTTTTGGGACGGGCTTAGTGACCCCATTGTCGGATATCTTAGCGACATAACTCGCTCAAAATTTTGGGGTAGAAGACATGGCTATCTTTTTTTTGGTACGCTTGGAATTGTGATTTTTAATATACTTCTTTGGAGTGTGCCAAGTGGTATGGGCGAAGTGGCTAAATTTTTTTGGCTTCTTATTATGCTACTTGCCTTAGAAACTGCAAACACATGCTTTGCAACACCATATGTCGCCCTTGGAATTGACATAGCACCGGGATACAATGAACAAAGCACTCTCCAGGGTTACAAAACGGTATTTTTTATCTTGGGCATGGTGCTTCCAAGTGTGCTTATGATGATATTCATGCCAGGTGGTGAGCAAGGTCAGCTTTCGCAAAGCGGATATATTTACATCGCATACACAACATCAATTTTGGCTCTGATATGTGGACTCATCACTGTTTTTGGAACTTTCAAAAAGGCAAAAGCAGTCCACACAGAAAGTTCAAGAAAAAAAGAAAAAAATGCATTTTTTAAGATATTTTACAACTTTTTTTTGGTGCTTAAAAAACGAAATTATGGTGCAATAATATTGTCATATTCTGTAGCGCTTATCTCCACGGCATTTTTGACTTCAGTTGGTATGCACATTTTTACTTATTGTTTCCATTTTAACTCAACTCAAATTCCAATTATAATGTCAGCCTTATTTTTGGGCGCAATACTAAGTCAGCCATTTTGGATTTATCTTTCGCGAAGAATTGACAAAAAGCCCACACTCAGATGGTCATATTTTGTCATCTTGGTGGGAATTTTTTTGACATTTTGGGTATTTGTATTTCGTGAGAGCATTGGTACTGACATTTGTTTTTATGTTGTGCTTTTGTGCATATTTGTCTGTGGTTTTGGCTCTGGAGCACTTTATAGCTTACCAATGAGTATGTTTGCCGACAATGTCACAATGGATAAATTGAAAACAGGTGAAAACAAGAGCGCCACATATTCCGGTTACATGACTTTTGCTTACAATGTCGCAAACTCACTTGCTTTGTTTGTGATTGGAATTCTACTTGACCTAATCAAATTTGATGCTTCTCAGCCAGTTCAGGCACTTAAAGTTCAAAACTACCTAGGGCTTATTGTTTTTGGTGGCTGTGCAGTTTCAATTGCAATTGCCATGATGATTATTTCAAGATACAACTTAAAGCGAAGTGACATATTAAAACAACAATTACTGGCAAAACAAAAGGATAAAAACAAAAAATAATTTCCAAAATATAACTTTTATGTTATACTTGGGCTATGAAAAAATTTAAAGAAATAATTGTGTCAGAAAATCTTGATAAATTGGCACAAAAACTAAAGAAAAAAGCAGAACTTTTCATTGTAGGTGGCTATGTTCGAAACAGTTTACTCGGAATCGGTAGCACCGATATCGACCTTGCAAGTAAATTGACCACAACTGAGCTAACTGAACTTTTAAAAGACACACCATACGTGGTCAAAGAAAAAAACAAAAGACTGGGCACGGCGACAATCAAAATTGGTGAAGAGTTTTATGAGCACACCACATTCAGGACAGAAGTGTATGACGGCACGGGCAAGCACACTCCTGACATTGTCACATTTGTGGATGATATTCGCCAGGACGCAAAGCGAAGAGACTTCACTGTGAATTGCATTTATTACAGTATAACGAGAAAAAAGATAATCGACATATACTCAGGCCTATACGACCTTGAAAAAAAGAGAATAAGGACAATTGAAACACCTGAATTTGTGTTTTCTTGTGACGGGCTTAGGATTTTAAGGATGATTAGAATAGCCTGCGAACTCGGTTTTTCCATTGAAAAAAATACCTACAAAGTGGCACAAAAAATGGCATACAGAGTAAAAGATATCTCGGGCACAAGAAAGCAACAGGAATTAAATAACATACTTTGGTGCGACAAAAAATATCCAATATCCAAAAAGAAATCTCATCTTAGGGCACTTTGTATGCTCAATGTCTTCAATCTTTTTTCTGCACTTTATTGCACGGTGTCGAAGATAAAGTTAAGGCTTGTCAAAAAAGTTCAAGACCTTAGGCTAGAAGCGCTTTTGGTGGATATGATTGATGCAATAAATCCCGATTGTGTGGAATATTATCTTGACTTTATGTTGTCAAGCAAAGGATTCAATTTTCCAGCAAAGGCAAAGGAATATCTAATAAATGTCGTCTGTGGGTATTTTGATGCGACAAACAAACTTTCAAACAGGGATTATTTTATAAAATATTATGAAAATTTTTCCAGCATCTCTCGGTTACTTGCAAAAGACCACGTGTTTTTATTCAACAGATACAACTTTTTCTATAGATACCTTACAAATTATCATATTCCAATCAGGATTAAAGACTTGCAAGTAAATGGCAATGACATAAAAAAATATAGACCTAAACTCGATGCGAAATACTATAATGAGATCTTGCAAAACTTGCTTATCAAAGTCTTTGATGGAGAAGTGGAAAACGATAGAGATAAACTTATAACGGAGATTAAAAATTATGACATTGCAAATAATTAGTATAGCAATTGTTTCGTTGTGCCTGGTATTACTTTTTATATTGGTGTTTAGAAAACCTAAATCACAGGCTGATATAAATGTAGAAAAAATTGCCAATGAGCTCAAGGTTTTGGAAAAAATTCAAAATGAAAAGATGGACATGCTGTCCAATAACTTTACTCAAAATATGACACAGATACAAAACACACTTGTCAACACCGTGTCTCAAAATGACATGCTACAAAACCAAAAGCTGGAGGACATAAGAACACAAGTTCAAGCACTTGTTTCAAACGTTGAACTTTCAATGCGAAATGCAATAACTCAGCTCAACGAAGGACTTCTTCGCATCCAACAAGAAAATGAAAAGAAATTGGAGCAAATGCGTCAAACAGTTGATGAAAAATTAAATGTAAGCCTTGAAAATAGGCTTAGCCAGTCCTTTAACATCATAAACGAAAGGCTACAATCTGTCTATGAAGGCATTGGAGTCATGAAACAGCTTGCAAGTGGTGTGGGTGATCTTAAAAAAGTTTTGACAAACATCAAAACAAGAGGCACATGGGGTGAAATTCAACTTGGAACACTCTTGGAGCAAATCTTGACCAAAGAGCAATATTTTGAACAAATCAACATCAATCCAAAAAATGGAGAGAGAGTGGACTTTGTCATACGAATGCCGGGCAAAGATGACGGCGATGAAGTATACTTGCCAATTGACGCGAAGTTTCCACTTGAGGATTATCAACGTTTGGTAGAGGCAAGCGAAAATGGAAGTAAAGAAGATGTCGATATGGCAGTGAAAAACTTGGAAAAGAGGGTGAAGGAAGAGGCAAAGCGCATAAATGAAAAATACATATTTGTTCCAAAAACCACAGATTTTGCTGTTATGTATTTGCCAATAGAAGGGCTTTATGCCGAAGTGCTGAGAATTCCAGGACTTTGCGAAATGCTTCAACAAAACTATAAAATTGTCATCTGTGGTCCGACCACGCTGTCTGCACTCCTAAATAGTTTGCAATTGGGCTTTAAAACATTGTCCATTCAAAAACGTTCCAGTGAGGTTTGGAATCTTTTGGGTGTATTCAAACGAGAGTTTTCCAAGTTTGTCGATCTTTTGGCAAAAACCCAAAAGAAATTGGATGAGGCTTCAAACACTATTGAATTTGCTACCAAAAAGTCGCGTACAATAGAGAAGAAGCTAAAAGATGTCGCCAGCATTGAAGGCGATACAGTGACGCTTAGTATCGACGACGTGCAAGATGATTTAAAAGAGGAGATTGGTGACGATGAGTGATTATAATAGTTGGCTTGGAATAAAAGACAAAAAAATCCAAAAAAAATTGAAAAGTTTAAGTGATGAGCAAAAAATTGAAAATTTCGCCTCACCACTCGCCTTTGGTACTGCCGGGATGCGTGGAAAGATGGTGATGGGAAGTGGTGGAATCAACGAGGTCACTGTAACAAAACTTGCACTGTCCACGGCAAAATATATGCTTGCTCATCAAAAGATCACTTGTGTCGTTTGTTATGATACGAGAAAAAATAGCAAACTTTTTGCTCATATCTATGCAAAAGTACTTTCAAATAACAACATACTAGTCTATCTCTTTAAAAAGTACGCACCAACACCACTTTGCGTGTTTGCAACAAGATTTAAAAAAGCTCAAATTGGTGTAATGATAACAGCAAGCCACAACAAACGAGAATTCAACGGCATTAAAATATATAACAGCATTGGCATTCAAATAGATAATCAAACGCAGCAAGAGATATCTGGGTATTTTAATGAGGCTGATGAAGTTGAGTGCTACAACAATACATACAACTTAAAGCTCAAAAACATTGTTTGGCTTAAGGATGACGTTCTAAAAGCCTTTTTAGATGGCGATACTGACATGACAACAAAACATCTAAAAATTGTTTACACTCCATTAAATGGCACCGGCTACGAAGGTGTTGAAAAGATATTAGCTCAAAATAAATTTAAATTTTTCACACCAAAAAGTCAAAAGCATCCAGATCCAAATTTTTCTACATGTCCTTATCCAAATCCAGAATTCATTGAAGCTTTTAAACAAAGTGTGGATCTAGCAAAAAAAGTAGATGCCGATGTCATCATTGCCACAGATCCTGATGCTGATAGAATTGGTGTCATGATAAAGTCAAAAGATGGCTACAAAAAACTTTCCGGCAATGAACTTGGTTATATCTTTTTAAAATTTTTGTTGGATAACAAAAAACAAGAGGATGGTTTTGTTGTGACTAGTGTTGTTTCAAGTCCTTTGGTCGAAAAAATTTGTAATATGGAAAATATACCACTTTACAAAACACTGACCGGCTTTAAAAGTTTGGGTGAAAAAACCCATGAACTCGTCCTCAGTGGAAAAACTCCACTGTTGGTATTTGAAGAGAGTTGTGGCTACATAGTCCGTCCAAACACATACGACAAAGATGGAATTTATGCAGCATTACTTGTCTGCCAAATAGGAGAGTGGTTAAAAAGTCATGGGAGCGATTTTGAAAAATATCTAAATGACATCTATGAAAAATATGGCTACCTATCTGCACTGGGCGACAGCATAGTGTTTGAGGGTGTGGATAGTTTAAATGTCATGAACAATGTGATAAATTCACTCCGAGCAAATCCAATAAAAAGTGTCGGTGACATCAAAATACAAAGCAAAACTGACTACCTAAAAGACGATACCGGGCTTGACAAACAAAATTTTATCGAGTATCGTGCAGGTAAACTGCAATTCATAATTCGTCCAAGTGGAACAGAACCAAAACTCAAGATTTATTTGTTCTATGAAGACAGCGACAGTGTTAAGGCAGAGCAAAATGCCAATAATATTATGGAAAAATTGAAAGAAATAATAAATGAACGACAAAATTAAGCAAAAGTTAAAATCTTTAACCACAAGTCCGGGTGTGTACGTAATGCACTCGGCAAGTGGTGCAGTGATATATGTTGGAAAGGCTAAAAATCTAAAAAATAGAGTTAGCCAATATTTCAGCAAGTCAATAAAGCCCGTCAAAGTCATGGCAATGGTAAGTAATGTCGATGACTTTGAATACTTTATCACACTTTCTGAGCGAGATGCTTTTGCCTTAGAAAACAATTTGATTAAAAAATACAAGCCTTTTTACAACATACTTTTAAAAGACGACAAGGCCTATCCATACATCAAGGTTACAGTAAAAGACGATTATCCACGAATGGAAGTGGTGCGAAAAGTCAAAAAAGATGGAGCCAAATACTTTGGCCCATACATTTCTTCAATAAGTCCTTACAAACTCATAAAAATTGTAAACATGGCATATCCTCTTCGAACATGCAAGCAAACCATGACTCAAAAGACCAAAAGACCATGTTTAAACTATTCATTGGGTCTTTGCAGTGCGCCATGTGCGCATCTTATATCTTCAAAAGATTACAAAAAGATTGTGCAAAAAGCAATGGACTTTTTGCGTGGTGGTGATAGCGAAATTGAGCAAATTCTTGAAAAAAAGATGCAGGTTGCATCATCGGTTGAAAACTTTGAACGTGCACTTGAAATCAGAGATATGCTAAAAATGGTTCGTGCACTCAAGCAAAGAGTTGTGGCAGATGTTCCAAATGACTATGTGGTTGATGTGATAAGCTACGTCAACAACGGTGTTGTCGGGGCGATTTGTGTCATGACAATTCGACATGGAAAAGTACTTGGAGTTATCACACAAAGTGTTGTTGATGCAAGTCTTAGCGAAAGCGAAACTCTTGAAAGTTTCATAAGTCAATATTATTCAAGACATGAACACCCAAAAGAGATACTGTTAAACATGCCAGTAGATGAGCATTTTGACATTGATTCAAAGATAATTGTACCCAAAAAGGCAGTTAAAAAAAGGCTTGTCAACATGGCAACAATTAATGCCAAGGAATATTTGGAAAAAGTTCAATATAACCAGGACATTGAATATGACAAGACAGTGGGTGCTCTTGAAAAATTAAAGCAAAAATTAAATTTAAAAAATATACCAAATCGCATGGAATGCTATGATATTTCACACATAAGTGGCACAAATCAAGTGGCGTCTATGGTGGTGTTCATTGCAGGCAGACCAGCCAAGAAAATGTATAGAAAATTCAAGATAAAAGACAAGCCAATTGCAAATGATTTTGAAAGTTTAAAACAGACACTAAATCGAAGATTCAAAGAACTTCAAGGTGAGGACGAAAGTTTTTCGCAGATGCCAGACCTAATGGTGATAGACGGCGGAAAAGGGCAACTTAGTGGTACCTATGAAATCTTGAAACAACACAATCTTGAAAATGAAATTGACATGATTTCACTTGCAAAGCAATTTGAAGAGGTCTACACAGTGGGAAATAGTCAGCCAATAATGCTACTTCGAGGCAGCAGCGAACTTAGGGTACTACAAAGCATTCGTGACGAGGCGCATAGATTTGCAATCACTTTCCACCGTTCACTCAGATCAAAAAATGAGATAAAAAGCCCATTAGACGACATCAAGGGGCTTGGCAAAGTCAAAAAGAAAGCGCTTTTAAACCAATTTTCTTCCATAGATGAAATAAAAAAGGCGAGCGTGGAAGAAATCGCACTCGTAAAAGGCATTGATATGGCTTTGGCAATAAAAATTAAAAATTTCGTGGAAAAACTTTAAAAATCGTAAATAACAACCAAATATTTGTGTTATACTAAAATCATGGAAATAGCAATCGCTGTAGTTTTGCTGGTGGTGGCATTATTTTTGGTGGTCAAAGGTGGAGACGTCTTTGTCTCTTCTTCTGCCGTTCTTGCCAAAAAAGCCCACATACCTCAAATAATCTTTGGTGCAACTTTTATGAGTCTTGCCACCACTTTTTCTGAGCTTTTGATTGGCATAATCTCCAGCATCGACGGTACAACTGACCTTGCAGTCGGCAACGCAGTGGGTTCAGCCCTTTGCAATGTTGGACTTGTTATGGCAATTGGTATGTGTTTCATGCCTTCAAAAATTGGTGGAGGCGGGATGCTCAAATACTATCTTTTGATAGTCGCCATTGTTTTTGTCACAGTGATAGGCTTTTTTGATGAAGTCGCAATCTGGCAAGCTTTTGTGATGATTGCAATTACTTTGACATTTTTTGTTTTCAATTACATTGATGCAAAAAACATGGAAACCAAAAACAAAGGCGACGAAGAGGAAATTCAAAAACCACTTTGGCTTGCCATAATACTATTTTTGTTAGGTGCGGCAGCTATAGGTGGTGGTGCATATTTGCTTGTTGACAAGGTGGAATACCTAAGTGGAGTTATTGGCATAAGCGAACAGTTTGTGGGACTCACCGTTGTAGCAATTGGTACAAGTTTGCCCGAACTTGTGACGGTCATAACCTCACTTAAAAAGAAGACACCTTATCTTGCAATGGGAAACATAGTTGGCTCCAACATTTTAAATCTCACACTCATCTTAGGGGTGTCGCGTCTTGTCGCGTGGAATGATGGCATGCCAATAACAAAGGAAACGGCATACATTTCTCTTCCACTGGTACTGCTGTTTACACTAATTTTGTTACTTCCAATTCTCATAAAGAAAAAGACATATCGCTGGCAAGGTATTGTACTTTTGGTGCTTTATGTATTGTACATCGTATTCTTAGTTTTAAATGCAGTGTTTGGATGGATTTAGAATTACTTTCAAAGGAAAAAAGTATGAAAGAAAAAATTTCAAGTATGGCTATTGTAATAGCCGGAGAAAAAAATGGTAAAGTTTTGCTGTTAAACAGCGAAGGAGAGTGGGTTTTTTCAAAGGGTCACGTAGAAAATGGAGAAACTTACCTTGAGACCGCAATACGTGAATTGTATGAAGAGGCAGGGGTAATTGTTGAGCCAAAAGATTGTGTTGGACAGGTGGATGAGTTTTCTTTTTATTTCAAAGGAGAAGATGCGTTAAAGGTTATAAAAGTTTTTGGCTTTAAAATTAAGGAGCCTCAAAATATTGTTCTTAACAAAGAGGAATGTTTTATAGACGGACAATGGATTGATGCTGATAAAGTAGATTCAATGTTGAAACATGATGATGCAAAAAATGCATTTAAAAAATTTATAGAAAAGTTATGATGGCTGTCATAGTCCTGTGTCACTCCGAGTCAAGGGCGAGGAGTCTTTATATAAAACTCGTATGCAAAAACATACGAGTTTTTTTATTAAAATTTTCTCAATTTTGTGTAAATTTTTAAATTTTACGAACAGAAAATACAAGAATACGCAAAACAATCGTAAAAACCACGTAGAATCACTTGACAAACATAGGGGGGGGGGGGGGGGGGGGGAAAAAAAAAAGAAGAAAAAAAAGGGGGGAAAAAGGGTGTTTTTTTTGGATTAACCCCCCGGGTGTCCTGGGGGGAGAGAAGGGGGGG
>CALWPG010000004.1 GCA_944383375.1 uncultured Clostridia bacterium
AGTTTTGCCCTGTTGTTTCCAGCTTCAATTTGGGCATTGTTGTCACGCATATCTGAAGACACACCATTGATACCCAGAATCCCACTTTTTTTATTTAAATAATTGGTGATTTCAGAGAGCGTCCAACCAGTTTTGTTTGCGATATATTCAAGCACAGAGGCATCAACATCACCACATCTTGTACCCATTATTAAACCTTCAAGTGGAGTAAATCCCATTGAAGTATCAATACTCTTACCATTTTTCACTGCACATACGCTCGAACCATTGCCTAGGTGAATAGTAATCAACTTTAACTCTTCAATTGGTTTTCCAATACATTTTGCAAGCTCAGATGAAACAAATTTATGTGAAGTCCCATGGAATCCATACTTTCTTATTTTCCAATCTCTGTATGCTTCATATGGAAGGCCATACAAAAATGCGTAATCTGGCATGGTTTGATGAAAAGCAGTGTCAAAAACGGCAACATTTGGCTTGTTTGGGTAAAGGTCCATACAAGCCCTTATGCCTGCAATGTTTGCTGGCATATGCAGTGGGCCCAAAGGTTTAAGCTCTTCAAGGTTTTTAAGAACTTCATCATCAACAATGACACTGTCTTTGTATATTTCTCCACCATGTAACACACGATGTCCAAACACTTCAACTTCATCTAGTGACTTTAAAACCCCTACCTCTTTGTCACATAACACTTCAAAAACCTTTGCTATTGCTTGGGTATGTGTTGGCATGAAATAATCTATCACCTTTTCAACACCATTTGCCTTGTAAACTACAAATGAATCTTCAAGTCCGATTTTTTCACAATTGCCTTTAGCGATAACTTTTTCGCCATTCATATCAAACAATTGATATTTAAGTGAACTACTTCCTGCGTTAATAACTAAAACTTTCATTTTTTCTCCTTACATTGCAATACTGTGATTGCTGTTAAATTTATTATGTCCTCAACCGTTGCCCCACGGGAAAGGTCATTGACTGGTTTTTCAAGTCCAACAGTTATAGGACCAATTGCGCAAAGATTTCCAAAATAGGAAATGGCTTTGTAGCATATATTTGCCGAATTCAAATCGGGAAATATCAACACATTATTTTTTCCATAATATTTTGCATCATCGGATAATTTTGTTTGAGCAACATTATCAACTAATGCCGCATCAAGTTGAATTTCACCCTGAGCTAAAATATTAGGATATTGCTTAGTAAAAATATCATAAGCGCTTTTAACAATTTCCACGGACTTACCCTTTGCACTTGAGTTAGTAGAATATGACAAAAATGCAACCTTTGGACTTATATTAGTTAACTGCTGATATATGGTTGCTGTTCGCTCGGCAATTTCGCACAATTGGCTAGCTGTTGGATCAACGACAAGGCTAGGATCAGCAATTACAAATGGGTTATCTGTCAAGTTGTTTTTGCCTACCATAAGCATGAATGTGCTTACAAACTCATCTCCATTTCTAAGTATTTGCAAAGCAGGTCTATAAGTAGTGGCTGTTGGGACCTCTGCTCCTGCGACCATCCCATCAGCATAACCAATTTTCACGAGCATGGTAGCAAAATAAAAAGGATCTAATATCAATTTTTGTGCCTCATCCAAAGTCATACCTTTGTGTTTTCTAATTTCAAACAACGAATTTGCCAAATCATCAATTTTGCCAAAGGTTTTTGGATTTAAAATCGTAAAACTTTTAAGCTTTTTATTTTGCATAACAAGTGAACTTTCGTCGCCTATTAAAATAACATCACAAATACCATGTTTTTTTAAATATAGCACAGCTCTTCTTATTCTATCAGAAAAAGCCACTTCAGGAAATACGATCTTTCTCTTTTTTTGCTTTGCCATTTCTTTTATGGTTTTTAAAAAATTCATAAGCCCTCTTCTAAGTGTAATGTTTTTCTCATATAGTACAATATTAATGGAGTTTTGTCAAAATAAATTTTATGAAAAAATTCTTGTCAATTTCACTTTTGCTTATACTGATAGCAATAATAATCTCACCACAAACATACATAAATGTCTGTTTTGATGCTATTACAGTTTGGGCAACTGTTTTATTGCCAAGTTTATTACCATTTTTTATATTTACAAAACTTTTAACTTCACTGGGTTATGTTAAAGATGTATCAAACTGCTTCGGAAAAGTTATGTATAAGGTGTATAATAGCCCTCCCATAACTTCGTATGCTTTTTTTATGAGCATACTCACCGGATATCCCGTTGGTAGCAAACTCGTTTGTGACCTTTATGACAATAATCTATTAACAAAAGAAGAGGCAAAAAGATGCATCACTTTTACATCTAATTCAGGTCCTATGTTCATCATCGGAAGTGTTGGTGCGACCATGCTACTATCTAAAAACGCAGGATATATTCTCTACGCATCACATATTCTAGGAGCCCTTATTAACGGCCTCGTATATAGAGGCAGAAAAGTCGCCGTCAAGCCTGCACCATACCTAGTGACAAATAATAAAAATGATACTACCCTTTCTGGTTGTGTGATGGATAGTATATCCTCCATCTTACTGATAGGTGGAATAGTTGCTATCGCCTTTATTTTAGTAGCTCTATTAAATAATTTACATGTTTTTGAACCTATCGTCTATGTACTAGAAAAAATTGGTATTGACGCAAACATTACAAGAAGCGTTGTAAGTGGCTTTATGGAAATAACCAAAGGATGCATTGATATTTCAACCCTTAATATTTCTCTTTACTCCAAAACTGTGCTAAGTTGTGCTATAATATCATTTGGTGGAATTTCCACGGCTATGCAATCTATGGCATTTTTAAAAAATATAACAACATACAAATTTTTCTTGATACAAAAAATGACACATATGATCTTCTCCACAGTCATTTGTGCCATATTAGCGTTTTTGATTATCTAAGCCGTATAATAGTTTGCCAATTTTTGCTTTAAGTCAGCAACTAAAAACCTAAGTGAATGGGCTTTGCTTGACATATAGGTTAATCCAACTATGTAAGCACTTAAATTGTTTATATCTAATTTTTTAACACAATCTTGCATACATAGAATGTAGTACTGCAGGTCATTTTTAAGGCTCTCTTTGATTTTTTTGTCCGCTTTTAGTTCATCTTGCATTTGATTTAAAATTATGTCTGACTCTCTCATAAGTACTGAAAGACCTGTTCCATCAAAATTCTCCTGGGATTGATGATTATCATTATCCTCAGTAGATGGTTGTTTTGCTTGGGCCAATTCAACTACCTCATTTTGACCATCGTAATGCTTACTGCTTAAATCAAAGCAATATGCTATAGCTTCCTTGAAAGGAACAACTACGGTATTTGCAAAATTTTCAAACTCGTTCATATTTTCGCTTGTAAAATAATCTTTGACAAATTCATGAAAATTTAATTTTTTATCTCTGATGTCAACAAAAATACAAAACACAAGTGGCAAAACTATCGCCTTGCTCTCTGGCATTACGAAGTACCCGTCCTTAGTTGGCAACTTGACTTTAGCCCTGTTGAATTCTCTATCAAAATTGAAATTTTGCATGCATTTTGCAATAAGGTTGTAAATTTCTTCCGACTCACTTATGTTTTGCAAAATCTTTGCAATAATATTTTCTGCAAATATAAACCTACCATTTATCAACTCATCACAACTGGCCAAACATGCCTGCACACCTTTAAGTGCTCTGTCACTTAACATAGTTTTCTCCTTAGTATTGTTTTCAGTTTATCATATTCTAACAAGTAATTCAACCTTTGTAATCACTTTTTTATACTACAATTTGACGAGACCAATATTATGTGATATATTTAGTTATAGTTGGAGAAGAGATGGATAATCGTGAACAAGAGACAACTGTATACAAATTAATTGTGCTTTTAGTCCTTGAAAAAATAGAAATTCCTTTGACCGAGCAATCAATAATTGATATCTGTTACGGCAAAAACAACTGGATAAATAACTACATGGAATGTAAAGAAATCATATACAACTTAGTCGAGGTGGGTTTTATATACAAGACAAACGGCAACAGCGAAGAAGATAGATACACAATCACCTACACTGGAAGAAACTGCCTATCACATTTCTATGAAAGAATAAACAAAGATCTTCGAGATCAAATTGCAGAATATGTAAAAGAAAATCGAACAGCATTCAAGCGATCTCAAGAATACGTTAGCACAATTGACAGAAACTCCGATGGTAGTTACACTGTATGTTTAAAAATTCGTTCTGCCCTTATTGATGAACCAATGTTTGAACTTAAAATAAAGGCACCATCTAGACAAAGCGCCATTGGCGCTACAAACATTTGGAGAGAAAAAGCACCTCTTATGTATGAAAACGTATACGAGAGTTTAATTGATGTTGAAGAGTAATGGAGAAAACATTTTGGAAAACAAAAATCAACCAAAAACGGCTATACTTAGCATAGTCAATCTCACAAAAAAATATGGCACAAGAGTGGCAGTAGACAATATTTCACTCAATATTTTCCCAGGTCAAATCATGGGGTTTTTAGGAGCAAATGGAGCTGGGAAAAGCACTACTATAAAAATGCTAACAGGCCTTGCAAAAATGACTTCAGGAAATGTGTATATTTGTGGCAAGTCAATTAAAACATCTTTTGAACAAGCTATAAAAAACGTTGGTGCGATGATTGAAACTCCTGTTTTTTATTCTTATTTATCTGGATACAACAACTTGAAGTTTTTTGCAAAGCTTTCGGGTAATGTTGATAATCAACGAATCCAGGAAGTTGCCACTTTGGTTGGGCTATCCAATCGAATAAAAGACAAAGTTGCCAACTATTCACTAGGAATGAAACAACGTCTTGGAGTGGCACAAGCATTATTGAACCACCCAAAACTGTTGATATTAGATGAGCCGACTAATGGCCTTGATGCCAATGGTATAAGAGAGTTTAGGATGATGCTTAAACAACTCGCCTACAAAGAAGGTATCTCTATTTTAATTTCCAGTCATATCTTATCCGAGATGGAAAATTTATGCGATATGATAGCAATAATTGACAAAGGCAAAATCATTCAGGTCAAGACAATGGATGAGATAAAACACAGTTGTCTTTCAGCAGGTTCGCAGTATATTAAATGCAATGCTCCAAATTTTTCTGGAAAATTAATAACACAAAATTTTGGCGTACCCGTCAAAATTCAAGGTGAAAAAGTATTTTTCACGGTCAAGGACAAACGTCTACTCCCACAGATGATAGTCATGTTGACGCAAAAGAAGGTTTTAGTTTATGCCGCTGGAGAGGTAGATTATTCTCTTGAAGACGTATTTTTGAATATTATTAATAAAAATCACAATACATCAATAAGTTAGGAGAAATCATGAAAAAAGTTTTTAGACTAGCCAGTGCAGAGTTTAACAAAATATTTTATAGGCCGTCAATTTTCATTTTGACTGCTCTTTTAATAATCACATTGGTTTTGACAAACCTACTTTATAACCCTTCCCAAAACACAACAAAACTTGGGTATTCTGCCGTCAATGTAAATGGAGTTTATAGAGAATTTTTAAACTCAAATAATACTATAAACAAAAATAGCATTGACGCATCTTTTGATGCACTTTATAACGAAATTGATAAACAATTTGACAGTATTACAATGGACGACAAATTGACAAATCTTACAAATAGAGTGACATCGCTGTATACCTATTTAAGTGAAACAATTCATGAAGAACAAACTGCAATTTATGGTCCCAGTGATTCTTCAAACCTCACCTCTTCTCAAAGAGAACAATTAATTCAGGTTTTTTTAAGACTTAAAAACATGTCTTCTGATCTGCTTAGTTATTTACCACAGCTTAAAGCACAAACCTTAAACTTTTATTTTACTAATGATCAATATGACACCATTTATAACGAAGTTACGCAGCTCTATGAGGCAACCCCACAGAATTATGATGCGTATAGAACAAAAGAGGATTTTTCTCATTTGGCAAACACACTTAGAAGCAGTTACACACTTACCTCTTCAAGACAGATAGTTGGCTCGCTTGAACGCTTGGAAATTGATGTGGACACATATAATGAACTTGTTGAAAAGTATTATACTCAAGCCAAACAAAATCTACAAAATATCTATTATAGCCAAATTGAAACATTTTTGGATGAACACTATGAAAGCACAAGCCAAGAGGATTTAGATCAAATAAACGAATACATTGCACAGTATTACTCATACACCCAGATGAACATGACCGTATTTGAAAATAAGTTCACATTAATTAGAATAAACAAAAAGTCGGACACCGAACTTTCGTCGTTAATTGGTTACACTCAAGTTTCAAAATATGCATTAAATGAACAGAATTCAATATATGATTATTTGCTAGAAAACAATGACTTTCCATATAATTATTTGTCATCTTTTAATTTTAATGTAGCATCCGGCACAACAAGTAATGCCTATGATTATACCGTTTATTCAATGCAAATTTTAAGTGTGCTTATTATCGTTTTTACAGTTTTCTATGCATGTAGCAGCATTGCAGGCGATCAATCAAATGGCACAATGAAAATGATTGCAATTAGACCTTATACGAGGAATAAATTATTTACTGGCAAGTATCTATCTTGCGTAATGTTTGGAATAATGCTTATGCTGATCAGTGCCGTTGCATCGTTTATAGTGGGCGCCATTATGTATGGAGTTCCTATGACCCAATGTCTTGTGGTATTTAATTCTTCAGCAGTTATATCCATTCATCCAATTTTATTGTTGTTTATTTACCTATTGTCGCTGTTTGTAAACCTGCTATTTTATATTTCATTGGCGATGTTTATATGTCTTTTATTCAAATCTAATACATTATCAGTATTTTTAACTTCATCATTATATGCCGTACAGATAGTATTATGTGGGCTTGTTGGTGGAGCTTGGCTTAAATATACCCCATTTGGTCACTTTGATTTGTTTAAATATTTTGGCAACTCACATCTTGGCATGTTCAGTATGAATATTCTTCCTGATGCCAACTTTATGATTAGTGCAATTGTCTTGGGTCTTTTGATTGTTATCTTTAATTCAATTTCACATCTGATATTTAAGACAAGAGATATAACTTAATATTCAATTAAGCAAGGTACTCATTCAAGAGTGCCTTGCTTTCTTGTGCAATTTTAACGCATTCCTGATGTGCCTCATCAACTCTTTTTGTGCCATGTGTTTTACTATTTAAAAAATGAATACATGTGTGCCCACCCTCGCCATTGTCCAATATTGAAAACCCATGAGGCATACCGTTTGTGGATCCTGCGAAAAATTGTCCGTCTATTTCAACCCAAACCGGTCTTCTAGCCCAAGACCACTCTCCTCCATAAATCTGTTTAAATATTTGAGTATTATGCTCATCAATGGTCTGTACATCTGCATGATTATAACCACCAAAACGTTGGACATAGTATTCAGTTTCACTCCATATATCTATCACTCTTACAGTTACATATTTTGTGAAATGTTCATCCATAAATTCAAACCAATCATATGACAGAACATCAACATCTTTATTTTCCTCTATAACATTGTGTTCCTCACCCTCATACTTGTCATTTATCTTTTCTTGATCACTTGTTAAAATATAGCTATCACTGACAAAATTAGGATAAGGAATAATACTAGCTATACAAAATGTCAATACAACTACCAATAATAGATAACTTACAATTTTAGAATTCATACTATTATTTTATATTGATTGAATTTTTTTATTATATTTTTTATATATATAAAATAAATATATTTTATGAGAAGCTTAAAAATAACTTTGCTAATATTAGGTATAATTATAGGTGCTGGCTTTGCAAGTGGCAAAGAAATAACAACTTTTTTTACAGTTTTTGGATATTATTCTTTTTTATCACTTCCTATCATTTTTTTATTATTTTATTTTTGTATATATAAATTATTAATTTTAGGTTCAAAAAATAAAATAACAAATACATATGAATTAAATTATTTAATTTTTAAAAAAGATAATAAATTAATTAAAATATTTACATTTATTTCTTTTTTAATTATTTCTTCAACAATGATAAGTGGGCTTAGAGAATCTCTTGAAATATCAAGTGTTATATGGGAATTTGTATTTATTATTTTAACAATTATTTTACTTTCATTTTTTATTAATAAAAATTTAAAATATTTAAATTTAATCTGTATGATTACCATACCCGTAACATTAATCATTATTTGCGCCATATGTTTTAACAGTTATGATTTTTTGGAAAACACTTTAATTTCAAATATAGTTTTTTTACCATACAATACCATAACTTATGTCACTAGAAATGTCTTTTTGTGCTACTTTGTTATTTCATCTTCTTCCTACGAAATGACGCAAAAACAATGTAAAAGAATAAGCCTGTTTTCTTCGCTGACATTATGCCTGATTATGGCAGTTATGATATGTGCTGGGCTATGTAATCCAGATACACTTAGCGACAGCATACCAATGCTGTCGCTAACGCAAAATTTTGACGTATTGAATGTTATTTATACAATTTTAATTGAGTTTGCAATCATAACCACACTTATAAGTACAACAATCACTTTAAAATCATTTTTTCATTTTAAGAATGGAATTGTAAATACCCTGTGTGCTGTTATATTATGCGCTGTATGCTCCTATATTAAATTTGACTATCTTATTAAATATTTTTACCCTTTGATAGGAATATTTGGTGCTTACTTGATACTATTCCTTATGTTTCCCAACTCTTTTCTCCAAAATTCCGACAAAAAGATACATGATGCAAGCCAGAATACAAAGAACTAACGTACTCGCCATAACAAGATCAAGTTGGAATACCTGACCACCATAAACAATTAGGTATCCAAGCCCTGCTTTACTTACAAGGTATTCTCCCATAATTGTTCCTACCCAACTCATGCCTACATTGATTTTCAAAACTGAAACAAATTCTCCCAGGGCATTTGGTATCACCAATTTTGTGAGTATTTGAAATTTGCTCGCACCCATTGAGCGCATGAGAGATATTTTGTCTTCATCGCAACTTAAAAATGCCGAAAGCATTGATAAAGTTGTTATTACAACACAAATTAAAATACACATGGTAATTATTGCCATGGTGCCTGCCCCAACCCATATGATTATAACGGGTCCAAGTGCAATTTTTGGCAGAGCATTTAAAACTACTATATATGGATCTAAAATTTTCCTTAATTTTCTACTCCACCAAAGAATTATGGCAATCAAAGTACCGAGAATTGTAGCAACCAAAAAGCCTATGACTGTCTCATACAATGTTATTCCAATGTGGTAGAAAAGGCTTCCGTTTTGAAATAAATCAACAAGTTGGACCATCATTCTTGAGGGTGAACTTAAAAAGAACGCATCCAAAACACCAACGGCAGTCAATAGTTCCCACAAGCCAATTAATACAACAAGCAATAATACTTGAGCTAAAATGGTTGTAAATTTATCTATTTTTAAATTTTTCAAATATCTTTTATGTTCTTTTGAATAATTAACTTGTTTCCTCTTTTTCATTGGAAAGCTCCTTCCATATTAAATCAAAATACTTTGAAAACTTTGGACTTTCACGCCTTTTAAGAGGTGTTTGTATGTCACCAAGTTCTATCGTTTGTATACATTTTACCGTGGCAGGTCTTTTTGAAAGCACAATTATTCGATTAGACATTGAAATCGCCTCCGAAATGTCATGTGTAACCAAGATTGCTGTCTGATTTTCTTTTGTTATTATGGAATGGACATCATCACATACGCTAAGTTTAGTCTGATAGTCAAGAGCTGAGAAAGGCTCATCCAAAAGGAGTATCTTAGGCTTTAAACATAAGGTTCGAATAAGCGCAGCTCTCTGCCTCATGCCACCCGACATTTGATTTGGATAGCTGTTTTTGAAGTCATAAAGACCATATTTTTTTAAAAGCTCATCAACTCTTTCTAAACTCTCTTTATCTTTTTTCTTCTTTTTTATTTCAAGTCCTATGGTTACGTTTTTATAAATAGTTCGCCAAGGAAATAAATTATCACGTTGAAACATATATCCAATACTTGTGTCTTTTGTAATCTTTTCTCCATCCAAAAGGACTTCGCCTGATGTTGGTTTCAATAATCCCGCAATCAAAGAAAGGATAGTTGTTTTACCACAACCACTTGGACCAACAATGCTTACAAACTCATTTTTTTGCACACTAAAATCTATATCACTGAGTGCCAAAACTTCGCCTTCTTTTGTGTGATATGAAAGTGAAATATGTTTTAATTGTAAATAATCTTCCAAATTGTTTCACCTCCTCAAATCATTGTACTTGAAATCAAAGAAAAATGTGAAAAATTGGCGAGAAATCTCAGAGATTCCTCGTCGTGCTACTCCCCGGAATGACATGGAGGTTTCGTGTCATGTCGAACGCAGTGAGACATCTCAAATCCAAGGAATGCAGCGCATTCCTTCCTTAGAGTCGTGGCAAAATCGCCAACGAAGTGCGATTTTCGTTTAGCCACGAGGTTTGGGCAAAAACAAGTGTCAAAGCTTTCAAATTGCGCACAGCAATTTGTAGCTCTAAAGCGCAGTTTTTGCCCACATGTCATCCCAAACGCAGTAAGGGATTTCAAAAAAACACATCAGGTCATCCTGATGTGCCTTTTGTTTTTATCGTTATTTTCTTGTGTACCGTGTATATGTTCCATCTTTGCCTGAAACTGTGACATTTTCTGTCATGTCGAAATTTGTCGAATTTAGATAATTTTCTGGAACACTTAGGAGTGTTTATGCTTTCCACACCTTGAGGTATGTCAATGGAGACGAGATTACAACATGAATAAAAAGCACGGTTTCCTATCGTTTTAGTTTCCCACATGTCATTTCGAGCGAAGCGAAAAATCTTAAAGATTCCTCAGTGCTTCGCACCTTTAAATGACACTTGATGAGACTCCTCGCCTTTGGCTCGGAGTAACACTAATCCATTATGTCATGTCGAACAGAGTGAGACATCTCTTGAGATTCCTCGGGGCAAAGCCACTCGGAATGACACCATTTTTTATTTAAAAATTGAAATAATTATAAACTCTGTTTGCAATTGTGTTGTCTACAACACTTGAAAATTCAACTTTTTCATCAAGTTCACCTGCCGAGATCATTATGTCTTGTAGTCTGTCAAATGCGACTTCCGTCATTGCAGGGCTGCTTACCCATGCATCACAATCTACATAGCTTTGTATGGATATGATGATGCTTTGATCTGAAACACCCTCAAATGAAGGTTTTAAACTTTCTGCAATTTCATTTACATCAGCAGTTAGTAAGAATCTATAACCTCTGTATACAGCACGCAAAAATCTTTCCACTGTTAGAGTATTTTCATCAATATAACCTCTTCTTGCCATGAATGCCGTATATGGCACTTCTCCACTGATTTCTCCTACAGAAGCCACTATGTGATAGCCTCTTTCAGCACAAAGTTCACTTGCAGTTGGTTCAAACAAAGTACAAAACTCTGCATCTGTGGAATCAAAAACACTAGCTGTTAGGTTAAAGGCAACGTCAGTCCTTAAATTGACTTGATTGCTACCAGTTCCTATTTCCAGTCCAGCCTCTTTTATGACGTATTCAAGTGTCATAGCTGGCACTCCACCCTTACGGCCACCAATAATTTCTTTGCCAACCATATCACTGACTGTAAAATTATCTATTGCGGTTTTTGAAACGATGAATGAGCCATCACGTTTTGTAAGTTGACCAAAAACAACTGGCCTGTCTTGCGCTCCACCTTCCGTGACGTATATAGCAGCTTCAGGACCCATTAGACCTATATCTGCATCTCCGGATAGAATAGCAGTCATAGACTTGTCAGCACCACCACCATTTGTCAACTCAATTTTTATGCCTTCTTGCTCAAAGTATCCATTATTGATAGCGACATAAAGTGGCGCATAGAATATGCTGTGTGTAACTTCATTTACACGTATGGTCACATAATTATCACCACTTGTGTCTCCACAACCATATAGTGTGGCAGTGATTACCATCATGAAAGCCATAAGCAAAATACTTAACTTCTTCATTTATCCTCCTCACTAGATTATAGTATTCGAAAAATTGTATAAGTGTGAGTAGATATGAAAAAACCTCTTGCCGTGCAAGAGGTTTTGTGTTACTTATTATCTCTATACTTTCTAAGGAAAGGTGGCACATATGCATCATCAACATGAAGTCTTGAAGACTCCGTTCCGTCAGAATTTTTCTTAAATTCAGCTTTTGGAAGTTCCGAAACGTGTTGTTGTGGTTGAGTTTGTTGCGCTTCTTCACGAGGGAAAAGTCTTTTTGTGGTTGGAAAACCTTCATATCTTTTGTCGGAGAAGTTATTTGCTGCCTCAACATCTCTTTTAACTTTTGACAAGTCTCGATCCTGTCCAGTAAGTTTGTTTTGAAAACCGGTTGCGATTATTGTGATTTCCACTTCATCATTCATGCCCTCATCGATGCCAGCACCAAATATTATGTTGCAAGCTGGGTCAACAACTTCACGCACAAGGTTTGCTGCCTCATAAACTTCATCAAGTGGCAAATCCAAGCCACCTTTGACATTCAAGATAACTCCAGTTGCACCTTCAATTGTGGTTTCCAAAAGTGGAGAAGAAACTGCTTGACGAACTGCTTCAATAGTCTTATTCTCGCCTTTTGCATGGCCAATACCCATGTGTGCAAGACCAGTATTTTTCATAATTGATCTTACATCGGCAAAATCAAGATTGATAAGGCTTGGAGTTACAATCAAGTCGCTTATACCTTGTATACCTTGCCTTAGCACATCGTCAGCATACAAAAATGCTTCAATGATTGGTGTTTTTTGTGGAACGATTTCAAGCAATTTATTGTTAGGAATTATTACCAATGTATCAACATATTTTCTTAAATTTTCAAGACCTTTTTCAGCATTTTCCTGACGTTTTCTGCCCTCGAAACCAAATGGCTTTGTTACAACAGCTATTGTAAGAATTCCCATTTCTTTCGCTATCTGAGCGATGACTGGAGCGGCACCAGTACCAGTCCCTCCACCCATACCAGCTGTTATGAACACAAGGTCACAGTCTTTTAATATTTCGCTTATGCTGCTTTTGCTTTCTTCAGCCGCTTTTTGACCTACGTCAGGATCTGCACCAGCACCTAAGCCACGAGTCAATTTTTCACCTATTTGCAGTCTATGATCGGCTTTTGACAGTAAAAGTGCCTGCTTGTCAGTGTTGATAGCAATAAACTGTGCACTTGTTATGTTGGCATCAATCATCCTGTTGACGGCATTGTTTCCACCACCACCTACACCAATTACTTTAATATTTGCAACTGGACCTACATTGATATTATTATACATAATCTTTCTCCTTACCTTTTTATAAATTTATCTATCAGTTTTGAAATGAAGCTTTTGTTTTGTTTTTCCACTTGATTAATCACATACTCTGCCATGCCGAGCAATGCTGAATAATGTGGCTTATTTAGGTGCAAATCTTTTGGATACAACAATGTTATATTTTTACCCAAATAATTTGCTAGAACCTCTTTTGCTCCCTTGGTGTAACTCAACCCTCCACCTGTAAGGTAGTATGGCATAGTTTCATCACCATTTTTGACACATCTTTCTACAAGTGAGGCAATCATTTCAATTCGTGCATACGTTATTTCGTTTGCTTGTTTCATGCTGATTGGAACCAACGAATTATTTCTTGTTATTTCATAATCGTCCGCATCACTTGCGTTGACGGATAATACCAGTTGTTTTCGAAGTTGTTCTGCTTCATCAAATGTTATGTTCAAGCATTCCATCAAATCAGCCGAGACATGTCCACCACCTACTGCAAATGACTTTAGATCAACAAGTCCGTCACCTTTTGCCACACAAACAGCAGTTTCTATGTATCCACAATCAATAACTATGGCGCCTTCTGCTCTTCTTTCTTTTGGTAACAAGTACAAACATTCGCATAGTGGAGAGGATAAATACTCAACACTGGCAACACCAGATTTTTTTAAAATATCATTAATTTTCTCTATGAAATTTTTTTCAGCATATATCAAACTAACTGTCGCTGTCAATTTGTTGCTTTTCTTGCCAACAGGATATGTTGTTATAGTCCCGTCATCAAGTTGAAATTCAATTGGCGAAACACTGATAAGAACATAATCTTCATTTTTCAAATCGTCTGCCATAGTGTATAGCTGAGTCACATCATCATCGAGAATTCTAACTCTCTGACCAAAGTTCTGAGTCAAAGTTTTTGTCCTGCAAAGCGAAAAGTTCGCTGGAACACCAACGTAAACTTTATCCACACTGGCATTGGCGACACTTTGTGCACTCAAAAGTACTTTCGAAAAGACATCTTGTAATTTTTCTTCTTCCAAAAATTCGCCTTCATAGTACCCCGCATAGTCACACTCGGCATATCCAGCCACAGAAAGTGAATTGACACCACCACTGTTCGCTATGAGCACACGCACACTTTTTGACCCTATATCAATGACCGTCACCTTAGTTTTAGGCACTTTTTTCTCCTTTTTAGACAAAAATGTATATTTATAACATTTTTTTATAATTATAAACTTTAAAAAATTTATTGTCAACACAAAACATCAAGAAGAAATAAAATTATGTAATTTATTTTTTAACTAACTTTTTCTAATCTTATAACCAGTTGACCACTCAAGTTTTCCATAATTTGTAAGGTATAATCTAGATAATAATTGTCTTCAATTTGATCAAGTGTTATATTCCCAGCCTCAATATCAGCTTCAAAAAACACTTTAGGGTTATAGACAACCTGAGAAAGAGTTGCAAACATATATTGTAGTTTTTCGCCTAGAAGGGTGTCAGGTTTATATATGTTAGTTTTAAATCCATTGAAATCTTCAACAATGAAGTATGGCAAATTGGTTGCTGTGTAAGGATATATGGCTGAGGTCAAAGTTATACTGCTTATCAATGCGCGCTGACTTGCCACAGTTTTGTTGTTTTCAAGCAGAGCTTGTCCCAAACTTTTAAGCAGTTCACCATCATTGATAAAATCCAAAAATTCACCAGCATTTACCCTGTTGGCATTTGATATGATATTCTCTAAACCTTCAAACAAAATTGCATTGTATTGGTCATCTCTAAAATTGGTTTGAATGTTTAGCACCTTAAAATCGGCATCGCAAATAAAATATTTATTTTCACCTGCTCTGACGGCATAGGTTTCCTCTCTCTCTGCGCAGTGAATTACAATTTTATTTGGGAACACCGTCTCTATATTTATCACTTGCAAATATGGATTATCTCTCTCCAACTGGTCCTTAATTGTATCTTTATCTACAGCAAAAATTGAAGTGCCAAGTTTAATGGCACTATTTTGAGCTATATTTTCCTGAGCCTCTTCAGAGAAAATCAAAGATTGATTTTTGAACTCTATTTCAACATTTCTTAATGCAAAAAGTGTAAAGTTTAAAATGACTAAAACAAGTGCCAAACCAAGCACCACACCTGCGAGTATAATCCACTTTTTATACTTTAGTAATCCTTTCAATATTTGCTCCCAAAGCTTGCAAATCTTTCTCCATACGATAATATCCCCTATCTATGTGGTGGATATCATCTACCGTAGTGTATCCCTTAGCAACTAACCCTGCCAAAACCAATCCTGCACCACCTCTAAGGTCACAACATGTTACATTTGCACCGTACAACATTGGAACACCTTTAATTATTGCCGTTTTGTCGTTAACTAATATGTCTGCTCCCAGCTTTTTTAGCATACTGACATGTTTAAATCTTGATTCAAACAGGTTTTCAACTATGACTGATGTACCTTTTGCAATGCTGAGCATTGACATAATCTGAGGTTGCAAATCAGTTGGAAATCCCGGATACGGTTGAGTTTCTATTTTGGATATTGCTTTTGGTCTTTTATTTGCAATCACTGTTAGTTTATCACCTTTTATCGACACTTTGCAACAATTATTTTTAATTTTATGAACCAGTGAGGCAATATGGTCATAGCATACATTGTTAAGTGTAACATTTCCACCACAAATTACAGTTGCAAGCATGTATGTACCTGTTACTATTCTATCAGAGATTGGTGTATATTCTCCTCCATGCAAGCTTTGCACACCCTCAATTTCAATCACACTATCTCCAGCATTATATATTTTTGCACCAAGACTATTTAAAAAATTTGCGAGATCAACAATCTCAGGCTCCTTAGCGCAATTTATAATTTTTGTTTTCCCCGTTAAAAATATTGATGCAAGCATGATGTTTTCTGTTGCTCCAACACTAGGAAAATCTAGACTTACAACTGCAC
This sequence comes from uncultured Clostridia bacterium, assembly GCA_944383375.1. Classification (GTDB taxonomy): domain Bacteria; phylum Bacillota; class Clostridia; order Christensenellales; family UBA1242; genus UBA5893. The sequence continues at coordinate 16,341 of CALWPG010000004.1, forward strand.
TTTTCATGTTCGATCCGTCACAATACAAAAAGCCATGTTTATCCACGATCTTTGCACCTAATTGCTCCAAGCCCTTAATATGTAAATCAATTGGTCTTGCCCCTATGGCGCATCCACCAGGATAAGGAACTTTTGCCTTTTTGAATCTCGACAAAATTGCTCCCAAACTAAATATAGAGGAACGTATTTTTGAGGCTAAGTTAGATGGTATTTCACTTTTCTGGATACTATCACACTTAATAACCACATCATCGTCATGAATATATGTTTTAGCGCCCAGTTCTTCTACTATTTTTAACATTGTTAACGTATCATCGTATTTTGGAAATTTATGTATAACTATTTCACCTTCACATAATATACAGCCAGCCAAGATTGGAAGAACTGCATTTTTTGAAGTTTGGATACTTAATTCCCCTTCTAATTTATTGCCACCACAAATAAAAAAACTTTCCATTTCTTCTCCACATTAACTTATGCAAAAATTAATAGCAATGTGCGACAAAACTTGCACGTTAATGCGGTTAATCATCTAGTATTGTGTATCACTTGTAATCGCTTGAGTTTGACGTCGAACATTTAGACATACACCTATGGCTGACATAAACACCATAAGTGATGTGCTTCCTGCACTAATAAAAGGCAAAGGCAGCCCAGTTGGCGGAATGGAACCTGTGACAACCGCTATGTTTAAAACCACTTGAACACATATTACGCAAGCAATTCCAATAACTAATAAACTTGCAAATCTATCTTTTGCATTAAGCGCCACTCGGACAAGCAAAAAACAAAGTGTTGCAAAAACAAGTATAAGCAAGATTGCTCCAAAAAATCCACATTCTTCACAAATAATTGAAAAGATAAAATCACTTTCCGCAAATGGCAAATATAGATACTTTTGTCTTGATGAGAAAAGTCCCACACCAAATAAACCACCGTTTCCGAGAGAATAAAGTGATTGAATAAGCTGAAATCCCTCACCTTGTGGAGATGCCCAAGGATCTAAAAAGGCCATTAATCTTAACAATCTATAAGGTTCTATCAATATCAGGATCGGCACTAAGCATAATGCTAAGGCGCCCAGATAAATAAAATACTTAAGTTTTGTCCCACCAAAGAATAACATTGCAATCATAACTATGCCTATGCACATTGTTATGCTCATATTGGGTTCCAAAATAACCAAAAGGCAAAATATTCCTCCTACCGCCAAAACGGGGAGCATGGTTTTAAAACTCTTTGCTTCATCTTTGTGCTTTGAAAAATGACATGCACAAAATAAAACAAGTGCAAACTTGGCAATCTCGCTAGGCTGAAATGAAAAACCACCAAAACCAATCCATCTTTTTGCTCCGTAATTCTCAATGCCTATGCCAGGTATAAACACTAAAACAAGTAATATTATTGAAACAATGAAAGCAATCCATTTAAATTTCTTTAATTTTTTGTAATCAAAAAATGTAAAAAAAATTAGACCACAAAATCCCAAAAGCACACCGACAATTTGTTTAATTAAAAAAAATGTTGGATTGTCATAATTTTTTTGTGCCGAATAAAAGCTTGCACTATATACCATGACACAACCAAATATACATAGAATTAGTGTACAAATAATTATGCCTAAGGTGGTCTTGTCACATTTAATCTTCAAATTCTTTAACAATTTTTGCAAATTCATCACCTCTTTCTGCGTATGATTTGAACTCGTCATAACTGGCACAAGCAGGAGAAAGCAAAACAACATCCCCACTTCTTGCTATACTTATGGCATGAATTACAGCATCGTACATTTTCTTAAAGGACAAAATCTCAGTAAAATTATTTTTTAAAGCGCATTTTTTTATTTTTTCACCCATATCACCGAAGGTTAGTATCATTTTTGTGTGTTGTATATGTTCAAATATACGATCATAGTCATACCCCTTATCACTTCCTCCTAATAGTAATATTGTTTCATCAGTTATGCTATCCAGTGCACCAATCGTACTATCGGGATTTGTCGCTTTACTATCGTCTATGTATTTAATATTATTCTTAATGAGAACAGTTTCAAGTCTATGCTTAAGTCCGGGAAAGTTTTTTACTACTTTTTTTATTTTAGCATTTTTAACTTTGAGTAGTTTCGCTATTGTCACTGCACAAAGTGTATTTTCCAAATTTTTTTCACCAAGAAGTTTTATGTATTTTGTGTTAACAATTTTTTTATTGCCATAACAAATAAAATTGTTATAAACATAAGCTCCGTTGGTTTTTTCACCGATGGCATAAGTTACCACATTGGCATTTGTGACTATATTAAAATTTTCATTGCATACAAAATAATCGTTGCCATCCATAAGTGAGGCAATTTTCTTTTTTACCATTTTATAGTTTTCAAAAGTACCATGTCTTGTAATATGGTCTGGAGAAATGTTTAAAATTGAGGCAATGTTTGGCTTGATGGACTTTGCTGTTTCAAGTGCGAAACTTGAAACCTCACATATTATGATGCTGTCGGGTGTTGTTAAATTGGCGATTTTAGTTATAGGCGTATCCGTGTTCCCACAAAGAAAAACATTTTTGTATTTTTGTTTTAGAATATTGTATAATAAATTAACAGTTGTGGTTTTTCCGTTTGTGCCCGTTATACATATCTTTTTCCCATAAGAATACATAAATCCCAAATCGAATTCACTGATGAAATCAATGCCCTTTTGTACCAAAAATTGAATATTTTCATTACCCAAAATTGGCACACCCGGACTGAGAATTGCACAGGTTATATCATACTTTTCAATATCTTGTAATGTTTCTAAAGTGATAGTGTCCTTGATATGCACATTATGCTCATCATCATATGTATAGACATTTTGGGCTCCGCGCGAAAGCAAAAAAGATATTGCACTTTTTCCGCTTTGACCCAAACCATAAACTAAAAAGTTGTTTGATAAAATGTTCACACTATTCCACCAAAATATAAAATCAACGTAATTGTCAAAAGACAAATTATCATTGTCGATATTATATATATGGTGACAATTTTACTTTCATTCACACCTTTTTTTTGAAAGTGATGATGCAGTGGTGCCATCAAGAAGATGCGCTTTTTTGTGCGTTTGTAATGTAAAACTTGTATTATGTCACTGACAGCAGTGATTACATAAACAAAACCTATTATTGGAATATATAATTCAAGGCCAGTAAATACAGCTAGTGTAGTAATCAAACCACCAAGTGCCAATGAACCCGTATCCCCCATAAATATTTTTGCTGGATAACAGTTTAAAATAAAATAAGCCAAAAGGCAGCCTGCCATTGCAAAACAAATTTGCATTAAATTTTGCCATTCATTGAAATTTGTTTGTGGAATATTACTATAAATTAACATTATGGCTGCAAAACTAATTAAATAAACAAAACTCACACCACTACACAGTCCATCAAGTCCATCAAGAAGATTCACACTGTTGACAACTGCCAAATAAACAAACACAATAAATGGAATTATCCAAACTCCAAGATCCACCCTGAGCGATGTAAAAGGTATAAAAATGCTAGTTCCCACCAAGTCAGAGCGATATGCAAATAATGCTATGATTATTGCTATACCAACTTGTCCAATTATTTTTTGATATGCTTTTAGTCCTAAATTTTGCTTGAAATGGATTTTTAAAAAATCATCCAAAAAGCCCAAAAATCCATATGCAAGCATAACCGATAAAGTTATGATACCAAGAGTGAAATCTTGCCATAAAAAACAAAAACAGACCAAAGCACATGCCAATATAAAAATCAGCCCTCCCATAGTTGGAGTTCCGTTTTTGGCTTCGTGTTCTTTTACATAATGCAGAATTGTTTGCCTTGCCTTTAATTTTTTGCATAAAGACAAAACAAGAGGCGATAACAACCCCGCCACCAAAAAACCAATTAAAAAGATAAAGAGATTTCTTTCGACCATTTTACTTTCCTAATATTTCTGTTACTGTGTCAAAATCACTATATGGAATTTTTTCACCTTTTATGTCTATATAATTTTCACCACCTTTGCCACAAATTATAAGGGTATCTCCACTTTTAAGTGAATTTAATGCCATGTATATAGCATTTTTTCTATCGGTAGAAACATAAAAATTGGTTGAATTAAAACCCTGTGCGATATCTTTAATTATTTTTTCCTCATTTTCAAAACGAGGGTTGTCACTAGTCAAAAATGAATAATCACAATATTTGTCAGCAATTGCGCCCATTAGTTTACGTTTTGTCTTATCTCTATCTCCACCACAGCCAAAAACACAAAATAACCTACCATCACTCATACTGCGCGCTGTTTTTAAAACATTTTCAAGACCATCAGGCGTATGAGCAAAATCAATAATAATGGTTCGATCATTATCTTTTATTACATTGAATCTGCCATTTACAGCATCGAATGTTTCCAGTCCCTCACCAATTTTATCAATGCTTATTCCCAAGAAATAACAGCATACGGCTGCTGCTAAGCTATTGTATACATTAAATCTGCCATATAGATGAGAATGTATATTCATCACGTTATCACAAATGTTCATAATGTAATTAGTTGAATCTTTGTTTATTTCTATGCAAAATGCGTCACTCGGACTATCGAGCCCAAAACTTATTGCCGTGTCGTATTTTTGTAATATTCTTTGACCTATCTCGTCATCGGCATTTACTATATTTAAATCGCTTTCATTATCAAAAAAACTTTCTTTGGTTTTTTTGTAATCATCAATGGTTTTAAAGTAATCCAAATGGTCTTGCCCAACATTTGTTAAAATCTTACAAACAAAATTAATGCCAAGAACTTTTTTAAGTTCAATGGCATGAGCAGAAACCTCCATAACAATATAATCCACTCCTCCCTTTTGCATAATTGAAAAAATTTCATGAAGATCAATACAATCTGGAGTCGTTAACTTGGCTGGTAAAAAGGTATCAGAAAAATATATGCCATTAGTTCCTATGATGCCTACCTTCTTTCCTGCACATTTTAGTATATGTGCAATGATAAAACTTGTAGTAGTCTTACCATTGGTACCAGTGACTCCAATGACTTTAACCATTTTGGTATCATAAAAGTTTTGAGCTATAGTGGCCATCGCTTTTCTAACATCTTTAACTAAAATTTGCAATATAGTCATATCATCAAAAAGCTTATCCGTAACTATGGCTTTTGCTCCGTTGGACTGTGCCAGTAAAGTCATTTGTTTTATATCATGGCTGCCCTCATAGCAAAAAAATAAGCCATCAGTGAGTTTATCTTGAGCTCTTGCTGATATGCAGCTTATTTCAATGCCCTTATAAGCATCTATATCGTTTAAAATTTCAACATCTTTTAAAATCTTTTCAAGTTTCATATTCTCCTCAATATAATAATAATGCATCATAAAATATATTTGTGTTAAAAAGCAAAATAAGTCAAAAAAGTATTAAAATATGATAAAATTAAAATAATTACTTAAAATACTTCAATAATTTCAAATTTTGTGGTATCCTAAATGAGCGAGTTTTCAAGGAGCATTTATGCAAGATAAGAATATATACTATGTGGATGAAATAAACAATTTAGCTGAAAATGATAAAAACCTTTTAGTTGATATGTCCGAGAAGATGTTTCAAGAAGAAATAAATGAGATAGTAGAAGAAATTTTAAAAAAGAATGCAAAAATTGTTTTGCTAGCCGGCCCTTCGTCTTCGGGCAAAACCACCACAAGTTCAATTTTGAAGGATAAAATACATGACCACGGCAAAACAAGTGTATTTGTATCATTGGATGATTTCTTTTTAAATCGAGAAGATACGCCTTTGCTTCCAAATGGCAATTACGATTTTGAAAATGTTACAGCACTAGATATTGATTACCTTCACAAATTTTTATCAGTCCTTTTGACAACCACAGAAGCAGATATGCCAAAGTATAATTTTTTAACTGGTAGACGTGAAGATAAATATGTACATTTGAACATAGATGACGATACAATTGTAATAATTGAAGGTTTGCATGCTCTCAATCCAATTCTTACCAGTGGTTATGATGAGTATATGTATAAAATTTATATTTGTGCTCTATCAAGTTTTTATAACAACGATGAATGCGTACTAGACAATACCGAAGTTCGATTACTCAGGCGACTTTTACGTGACCACTTGACCCGTGGAAGAGACATTAAAACAACTTTAAATTCTTGGCAAGATGTTTTGGATGGTGAAAAAAAATATATCGATCCTTATAAGAATTTAGTAGATTATAACCTAGATTCAGTCCATATGTACGAACCACTGCTATATGCAAAATATCTGTTACCAATACTTGAAAAAAATAATTTAAGTGAATCAAAACAACTTTCTGAAAAATTAGAATTATTTGTCACAATGTCCGAAGAAGATGTACCAAAGGACTCATTACTTCGTGAATTTATTGGAAAATGAAAAAAATCTCGCAATTAACTATTTTGCGAGATTTTTTCCGATGATAGCTTTTTAAAAAAACTCGTGTTTTATCACGAGTTTTTTGTTATTCAGCATCAGTTGATGAGTCAACATCACCCTCACCTTCAGGCTTTTTAAGTTCTTCTATCTTAGCTTTTGTTTCTTCAATATCACCCTTAAGGTTGTTGCTATTTTCTAATAAAATGTTATATGTGTTTTCAAGAATTGGAAGTCTTTCTTTGTTTTGTGCCAAAACTTCTTCACAATGTTGAACACTAACTTTTAGGCCGTCCAACAAGTCAAGATCTTCAGCAAGTTTCTTAGCTTTTTCTTCATCTATGTCGCCATAGTTGTTTACACCATACAAAACTACTTTTTGTTTAGCAACTAAAGCTTCTCTTCTACGAAGTTTCTTTTTGTCATTTTCAAGACTCTTTCTTACTCTTGCTAGTGGTAAATACTCTTTCTTTACAGCCTTGAGTTGTTTGTCATTATCTTTTAATCTTTGAGTTAAAGTTTCAAGTCTAGCTTCATATTCTTCCAATGAAAGATTTGCATCGCTTACAGGTTCTGTTGCTTCCTCTTGAAGTTTATCTTCAGCCGTTTCTGCTCTACGCTTATACTCTTCAAGTTCTGCTTTCTGCCTTTCAAGTTCAGCTTCAAGTTCTTTAATCCTTTCATCATCGAGATTTTCAGTTTCTTCTTCTACAGGCTCTTGTTCTTCCACTTGCTCATTTTCTTCATCATGATGATCATCTTCTTCTACTGGAGCATCAACATCATCTTCAGCGGTTGTATCTTCCTCTTTTGGCTCTTCAACGATTTCTTCATCCTCATCAAAGAATATGTCGTCTAAATCTATATCGTCATCAGAATCTGTTTCTTGAGCTTGTTGATCGTCAACTTCACTAACTTGTTTCTCTTCCTCGGCTCTTTTCTGTTCTTCAATGAATTTCGCTCTTTCTTGTCTGAATGCCTCTTCTTCAGCTCTTAACTTAGCATATGCCTCATCCAAACTTTGTCCGTTGAGTGCTTCCTCTTCTTCTTTTGCTTTGGCAAGATCAACATCTGTATACTCTTGAGCTTGTGGCTCTGGCTCTATGTAGTTCAACTGCTCAGGTTGTGGCTGAGCTTGATAAGTAATTTGTTCAGGTTGAACAGGCTCTACTTGTTGTTCCTTGTCTTTTTTTGATCTTGACTCTGAATCAAGAACATTTAGTAGCAAGTTGCCAAGGAACACGACAACAAAACCACCAACAACAATGATTCCGATTACTGCTAATACATTTAACAATACCTCTAACATTTTAATTTCCTTCCTTTTTAATAAATTAAGTAATTTGCCCAACAATTTGGTGGAGACGGCGAGAGTCGAACTCGCGTCCGAAAAAGCTGCTTTGGACTTTTCTACGTGTGTAGTTTGTGTTTTTGTTTTATGTTTAAACCTTCCACAAACAAAATTTTTAAACACTAGTCAAATTTATTAGATTGAATGTCTTGACACCCATTCAAAATTTTGTGTCTAAACCAATCTAAACACCGCGACACTAGGTGAAAAGATAGCTAATTGCTTAACTTAAGCAGCCATAGCCAAAGCTTTGTTATTGTTTGCGTTTAAGCATTTTTCAGTTTTAAGGTAGTCTGAATCTACCACACGCTTTACATCCCAAGTTGTCTTCCCCGTCGAAACCAAAACGTCCCCTAAAAGCTTGCAAGTTCTCTCATAGTCGTTCTGTCAATTGTCTTTTTTTTGAGAACTTCTCGCTTATCATACAATTTTTTACCTTTACATGTAGCAATTTCCACTTTAACCAGTCCGTTTTTAATGTATACCTTAAGCGGAATAATGCTATTACCTTTAAGCTGTTGCTGCCTTGTGATCTTATTAATCTCAAGCTTGTTAAGTAGAAGTTTTCTAGTCCTTAAGGTGTTTGGAGCATAACTTGATGTCTTCTCATATGGTTTAATATATGCATTTTTCAAAAAAACTTCACCATTTTTGACTGAAACAAATGCATCATTAATGCTCATCCCACCATTTTTAACAGATTTAACTTCACTGCCAACAAGTGCAATGCCTGCCTCAAAGGTGTCTAAGATAAAATAATTATGATAGGCTTTTTTGTTATTGCAAATTATCTTATTTGCATAGCCCATTATATCACCTCTTTTTTAATTTTTCAATACCTTAATTGAATATTTTTATATAAAATTACTATTTTTTTGACATTTTTATAATCAGCATAGGATAAAATCTACCTTTCTTTCATTAATGTTTACATTTACAACTTTTACTTTAACTACGTCTCCAAGGCCATAAGTATGTGAATTGCCTTTTAATTTTAAAGATTTTTCAAAGTATAAGTAGTTATCTTTAGGTAAATCTTCAATTTTGACAAGCCCCTCCACAGTATTGTCTAATTCCACATATATTCCATAACTTTGGACACCGGAGATCGTGCCAACAAAGTTCTCTCCAATATAGTTATTAATGTAAACTGCTTTGAAAAGATCATCTACATCCCTTTCCGCTTCATCTGCATTTTTTTCGGTTTCACTCGATCTAAAAGCTGCATCCAAAACATAATCAGCCAATTGCTCTTTTCTGCTTTTCGTCAGTGTTCCCTTTAAACATTCTTTAATGATACGATGAATGCAAAGGTCGGGATAACGTCTGATCGGAGATGTAAAATGACAATAATAATCTAAACTCAAACCAAAATGCCCTAAATTTTCATCAAGATATCTGGCTTTTTGTAAAGATCTTAGAATGACCTTGTGAGCTACCTCTTCATAATCTTTACCCTGCGTTAAGCTAAGTAGATTTTGAACAAATTTTGGTGTGACATTTTTGACTTGCGGAGTACTTATCCCGAGACCGTTTAAGAAGGCACAAACATTTTTTATTTTTTCCAAAACAGGTTTTTCATGAACTCTGTAAACAAAGGGAACTTTTAAAGTTTTAAAATGCTTTGCAACCGTTTCGTTGGTTATTACCATAAAATTTTCAATTAAACGATGTGCATCATTGCGTTCGCGTTTTTTAACAAAATCAACATTTAAATTTTCATCCACCAAAATTTCGCTTTCCGCAATGTCAAGATCTAACGCACCATTTTGTTTTCTTGCCTCACCAATAATTTTACTTAACTCATTCATAAGTAGTAAATCTTGTTTTATATCGCTAAACTTTTCTATATTTTTGCCGCAAAGTACATCATATGCTTCATCATATGTCACTCTGTGACAAGAGTTTATGACACTTTCATAAATTTTGTATTCAAACACATCTCCGTGTGAATTTATCTTCATTTCCACGGTCATGGTATATCTATCTTGACCTTCATTAAGCGAACAAATGCCATTTGAAAGTTCTTTTGGAAGCATTGGTAGTACCATGTTAGGAAAATACACACTTGTACCACGAGTATATGCCTCTTCATCGATAGGAGAACCCATTTTTACATATTCGCCAACATCTGCAATGTGGACAAAAAGAATATAGTTTTCTTCATCTTTTTTTATGGAAACAGCATCGTCAAAATCACGTGCGTCAGCACCATCAATAGTAAATATTTTTTCTTTTCTTAGGTCAATCCTCCCCTCAAGACTTTTGACATTCTGAGGAATAGCACTTGCTTGCTCAAGCACATTCTGAGGAAAAGTCTCATAAAGTCTATGTTCGCGAATTATGCCTAGTTCTAAGCTATATACATCATTGCTTGCACCTAAAATCTCAACGACTTCACCACTAATACGTTTTGAGTGCTTTTTTGTAACTTGAACAACAACTCTTTGATTATTTTGTGCTTTTTTTGTAAATTTGCTTGGAACAAATATTTCAAAACCTAATTTTTTATTGTCTGGGACGACCAAAGCATCTTTATTGTTGATGTAAGTTATTGTTCCTACAATGCGTTTGTTTACATCATCCAAAATTGTTAGCACCTTGCATTCGGTGGATTTATCTGTAAAAGCTACAATTTTGGCCAATACCAAATCACCATCCAAAGCCCCATTTAAAAATTGCGATGGAATAAAAAAATCAGGCAAATTTTTATCTATGGGCGCCAAAAAAGCATAACCTTTGCTTGTACCCATAATTTTACCCTTAATCACATTTTTATCAGCAACTTTAAATTCGCCTTTCTTTTCTTCATAAATTTCCCCACGCTTTAACATGGCATTTAAAACCAAACCCACATCTTTAGGTGTTTTGGTAAATTTTCCAGCGAAAAACAACACCATATCTTCGTATGACGCAAATTTAATATTACTTGTCTTTAAAAAATCTATAATTTTTTGCTTCATATTTGAATGATATCACACAACTGGTCAATTTCATAATAAAATTTACAATTTATGTTTTAGTAATTCTCAATGATCTTGTTGAGTTCCATAAAATCTGAAGACGTAATTATGCCTACTGGAGTCTCACCCATCTTGCCATTCTTTGTGAGTATGATACAAAGCAACTTACGATTTGTGAAAAACATATTCATAACATCTTCAATAGTTACATCAATGCTTGCTATGGCATAATATTGAGTATTAGTTGACTGATTTACAATCTCCTCAATGGTTTTATGTTGTAAAAACTCGGTATCCTCTCCACCATCAAGCAAAAATTGACCAAAAGCATCTATTATTTTTTGTCCATTGGCAACACCGATTAAAACTCCCTCTTTAAAGACTGGGATATTGGAATAGTGAGTTTGTGCCATTACCTCTATTGCAGATTGGACAGGTACGTCATATGAAATAGTAAAAACATCGTGGACACAGTTAGTTTCAATGACTTTTGGTGGTGTTGTGATAAGGCGTGCAATTTTTTCAATTTTTTCTGTCACATCGGTGTGTGGCTCAGCTATTAAAAATTTGTCATTTGATTTGTGCACAATGGCATTTCTTAACCTGCCAAAATCAATGAGATCGTCTTCATATTTCCTTACAATATGGTTTTGAACCACAGCTTTTCTTATCATGTCTGAAAAACTTAAGCTACGTTTAAAGTTATGCTGAACTCTAAGTGCATAATCAATTTTATTGTATGCATCAATAAACCTGACAGCATTTGATTTTTTTGTTTCCAAGGCAAACTCCTTTTTTATAGTGTATTGTTTTATAAAAAAAAATGCAATCACATTTCACTAAATTTTAAAAAAGTGTTGCATTTTTTTGAATTTTCTATTAGAATAAACTTGCTGTGCTAAACGGGGAGTTAGTGGTTCCCTGAATCTACAATCCACTATATGTAGAGTTGACCAACTAACTGAGGTTTGTGCACATATATTAGTTTTTTTTTGAAACTATGTTGAAGTCAAGGTCTTGCGTAGTAAAACACTTGTGAACCATGTGAGGACCTGACGGTAGCAACATTAAGCTTGTGGTATATTGTCGCAAGGTAGCTTTGATGGAGTAGTTTGAAAAAGAGGCTGTATGTGTGGGCTTATCGAATTAGTCGCACAGCTTTTTTTATGCAAACAAATTTTATATCGCTAGACTTTTTCTGAAGCTGTAGCGCTTGCATTGCTTGTATTTATACCTAAAGCAGATAGTATCTTATCCTTAGCCAAATCGCGATCAAAATCTGATGCCACCATCAAACTTAATACCTTTATATTTAATTTGGATAGTATTTCCAATAAAAATGGATCCTGCTCCTCCAACTGTTCATCGCTGTAAGACTTATCATATATATCTATAACGAGTGCCACACTCATGTTTTGCTCATTGAATATCACATAGTCCAAGGTCTTGTCGGCAATAAGTCTAAAAATTGATTTATCACCATCTGGAATAAAGAGGTCAACCAACGAAACTTTTGGCACAACAATATATTGCTTTGGTAATATTAGATTTAAATACTTCCAAAAGAGTACCTCTTTTCGCATCATATATGGTGATTTTACTGTCAGATGCACATTTTTCACTATAGTTTCTTGAGGTGCAATTTTTGATTTTCTTTTTTTTGTCTTTTCTTTTTTGGGTTTTTTAGGCTTTTTTAACTGGTTACTAATAAATTTAACCAAATAGAAAATGGCCAAAGCACCGACACAACATGATAGGATTATAATTATTTCCATAAAAATTTCTCCATTTAATGCCAATCAATAGGCTGTTGACCCATTGACAATAAAATATTATTTATTTTTGAAAAATGCTTACAACCAAAGAAACCATTGTGGGCTGAAAGTGGGCTGGGATGAGCACTTGTAAGCACAAAATGCCTTTTATTTGTAATCAACGGCAAAACTGCTTTTGCATTATTGCCCCAAAGTACAAAAATTACGGGTTTTTCCCTTTCATTCAACAATTTTATGATTTGCGAAGTAAATTGCTCCCACCCAATTCCCTTATGAGAGCCTGCCTGGCCTTTGCGAACAGTTAGAGTCGCATTAAGTAGCAACACACCTTGCTTTGCCCAACGAGTAAGGTCACCATTTTTTATACACTCAATGCCAAGGTCTGATTTTATTTCTTTAAATATGTTGACAAGAGATGGCGGAATTGCAACACCTTCGGGCACTGAAAAACTCATACCCATTGCCTGCCCTTCCTCATGATAAGGATCTTGCCCCACAATTACCACCTTTACATCGTCATATTTGACATAGTTTAGTGCAGTAAAGATTTTATCCATAGGTGGATAAATTGTGCGAGAATTATACTCTTCATTCAATTTTTGCTGCAATGACAAAAAATATGGTTTTTTTAACTCATCAATCAATAAATCATACCAATTTCTACTTATCTTCAGCATAATTAACATTATATCACATAAAATACAATAGTCAAATCACAAAATAATGTTTAATATTGAAAATTTATTTGTCCAAGCATAACAAATGTGATACAATGTTTTTGTTAGGAGTTTTTATTATGAGTATTTCAGATATTAACAGAGCACTAGCCGGAGCGTTTACATTATCGCCAATCAGCATGACAGAATGGCAGATAAAAAATGACGCCACCTTCCAAAATGGAGAGGAACTAAAGATTTATCTTATCAATGAAAAAAATAAATGGTATTTAACCGACAAAAAAGAAACTTTGAAATACATGAACAATATGTATGATCTCAAAGCCCCAGATGTAAAAAATTGTATAGCGGCTGTCATAAGAATTTATGGATTTTCAATAAAAGCCGGATCTCTTACTGGTGAAGTTATTGACGAAGTTCAACTTTTAAATGTAATTTTCAATTACATAATGTGTATTGGCCAACTTGCCAATATGTACGCATTTTTTGATAAACCAGAATAAAAAATCTTAGCATCGCTAAGATTTTTTTTTATAGAACACATTGCTCGAAAGTCGGATTATTTTCGCTTAACTTCCCTATATCCATATGCACTGCTATTTTATCTCCGTAATCATTAAAATAACATTTGAGATTTGCAGATCTCACAAAGCTTTCATGCATAGCCAAACTTCTTGCATTGTTTTTGTTTATTGTTGAAACCAATTCACCTGCCTGGGCGTAATTTTTTAAATTAAGTGCAGTGTGTCTAAGCAGTGTTGTGCCATAACCCATCCCAGCATAGTCTTTGCGAACGTGAATGAACTCTAGAATGTAACTATCTGTATTTTCAATATTGCTATATATTGCAAAGCCGATTGGTGTGTTTTGATTGTATAATATGAATACATAATATCCAGTTTCGTTGATTAAGTAATTTGTATAAAGCTGTTTTAGTGCTTCTTTATCCTGTTCAAAATCATAATCATTATCAAAGCTCTCATCATCAAATTCGTCAAAAATCTCATAACTTGCAATGATGCGAGTGCAATCAAGTGTTATATCGTCAATACACTTTTCAAAATCATTGCCATCATAACCTTTAATTGTCAACATTTTTGATAATTTTATTTCTTGCATATTATTTTCCTTTTAACCTATTATAAGTTCCATTCATTAGCGAAAAAATAACTTTCATGTCATCATCATTTGCATATTTATTGTTGTGAGTTTGTCCGCATTTTTGACACCTATAAGAAATAATGTACCCTTTTTTTGCGGAATATTTACATGAAATTGGCACCATCAATCCACAACAATCATTTTGACGATCCCCTGGCATAACATCAACGTGAAGACTACAAAGACATTTTGGACAATGATCACGAGATGTGTAGCCAAGCTTTCCAACTTTTGCACCACAGTTTTGGCAAACAAAACCATCGTCATTTTTGCTAAACAACTTAGTCATGTACACATTTTAACACACATTTTTTTGCATGTAAATATTTTTTATAATTTTGTTGACAACAAAAAATGTGTATGATAATATATTAATCGTTGCGATGCGGGTGTAGCTCAGTGGTAGAGCCCCAGCCTTCCAAGCTGGTTGCGAGGGTCCGATTCCCTTCACCCGCTCCACCATGGGTTTGTAGCTCAGCTGGATAGAGCAGTGCCCTTCTAAGGCAAAGGTCGGGGATTCGAATTCCTCCAAGCCCACCAAAAAATCTCCAAAGTTTTGGAGATTTTTTTATCATAAAATTATATTAAATCTAATTCAAATCGTCAACACGCATCAACTTTATGGTGCCTGAAAGTTCCACTTTGGATGAGATTTCTCGCTATCGTTCGAAATGACACATTGATTACCTAGAAATGATAAATGGTGTACCCCTCGAAATGACGCATCATCTTAAATGGCGTCAGATTATTTTTTTTCTTAAAATATCTCCTCTTTTTAAAGGTAAATTTGTGTAAATATACAATTTTTGTTGTACATTTTTGGCATCTAGAACATCTTCACCTTTTTCACCTGTCAATTTGTTTACGATTATATCTTGATTAAAACAGTTTGATGGAGATAGCACTTGCAAAACCTCTCCAACTTTAAAACGGTTACGCTGCTCAATTAAAACTTTTTCACCATCACTATCTCCTATCACATATGCCATATATTCATATGTTTGCACTGGAGAAGATGACTGCAAGCACTCCTTATCTTTTGCGCCAAGATAAAAGCCTGTTGTATATTTTCTATGGCTGGACTTATATAATTCATTTTTTAACAGTTCCATCTGCTCTTTTGATATATTCTTGCCAAGATCCATCGCCCGCCTATATGCATTGACAGTGTTTGCAACATAGTAAGGCGATTTCATTCTGCCTTCAATTTTGAAACTAGAAACACCTGCATCTTCAAGTTCAGAAAGGTGCTCAATCATCATCAGGTCTTTTGAGTTTAAAATATACGTTCCTTTATCGTCTTCTTGAATTTCATACTCATCGCCTTTGCGAGATTTTTCAGTTATGGTGTATTCCCATCTGCAAGCCTGTGCACATGCTCCTCGGTTAGCATCTCTGCTCGTTAAGTAATTTGAAAGTAAGCATCTCCCGCTATAAGCAATGCACATCGCCCCATGAACAAATGCCTCAAGTTCTATTTCTTTTGGGGTGTTTTGCCTTATTTTTTTTATTTCCTCTATGCTAAGTTCACGTGCCAATATGATACGCTTTACACCCAAATTGTAAAGCAGCTTGATTGCAAAACTGTTTAAAATATTTGCTTGGGTACTCACATGAATTGTAAGACCTGGGAAATTTTCACGAATGAATTGGATAACTCCAAGATCTGACACAATTACTGCATCGACATTGTATTTTACAAGTTGTTTTAAATATTCTCCTAATTCTTCAAAATCTGCCTCATGTGCCAATATATTGATGGTTATATAGACTTTTTTCCCCAAATCATGGGCATATTTTGTTGCAGTTTCAATTTCCTCGTCATCAAAATTTCCAGCAAACGCCCTAAGCCCAAATTTTTTTCCAGCAAAATAAACGGCATCAGCCCCAAAGCGGAATGCCGTTTCCATTTTTTCAAAAGTACCTGCAGGTGCCAAAAGTTCTGCCATAAGTTTCTCCTTGAGCATTATAACTTAGCTTTAAGGAAAAATCAATCACTTTAACCTAATTGCTCTTTGTGTTCCTCCAATGCCAATGATGTGATATATGCCACCAAAAGTATCAAAATTCCGCCTAGAAAGAAGCTTTTCTACAATTACTAGATCTTTTGGACTAAATTTAACTGATATTCCACACGAAACGTTGACTTTGCGTGGAGTGTTTATTATTTGGCATTGGACTTTATATGAACTTAGTAAATTGGCAAAATTTATTGTTTGTGACCTTGCACGAAATACTACAATATAATAATCCATAATATTCTCCTTTGTAGTCAACATTTGATATTATTTCATATCATATTACTATATGATTTATTTTGATAACAGTGCGACAACATTCATAAAACCAAAAGAAGTTTTGTCGGCCGTTTTACAGGGTTTAACCAAATACTCTGCCAACCCTGGAAGAAGTGGACATAAACTTAGCATGTTGTGCGCAAATAAGATTGAAGAAATAAGAGAAAAAGTTAAAGAATATTTAAATGCAGACAATGTGGTTTTCACCGAGAATTGCACCGATGCTTTGAATCTTGCAATTCTTGGAACAAAATTACAAAATGGTCATGTTATCCTAACTTCAAATGACCACAATGCAAGTGCCAGACCGATTTTTGAAATGTCAAAGCGATATGACATTTCTGTCTCCGTGGCAACACCAAAAAATAGAGGGATTTTAACAGTAGATGACATCATTCCACATGTAAAACAAAACACATATTTAATCTGCGTAAACCATATGTCCAACGTGGATGGAGAAATAGCCGACATTGAAAAAATAGGGCAATTTTGCTACGATAAAAATATAACCTTTTTGGTTGACGGAGCACAAAGCGCTGGGCATCTTGTTCTCGACATGAAAAAACAGCACATCGACATGTTGTCACTGGCACCTCACAAAGGACTTTACTCTCCTCAAGGTGTGGGTGTGCTCGCTTTTTCAAACAACGTAAAGTTGGAACCCATACGATATGGCGGAACTGGAACCGAGGGCGAAAATGTGTTTCAGCCTAAGGGAACGATTGAAAGTTATGAAAGTGGCACATTGCCCACACCAAATATAATAGGACTTGAAAGTGGTTTGGAGTTTGTAAAAAGTCACTTTGATGATATTAACTCAAAACTTGACGATTTGTCGACATATTTAAATTATGAGCTTAGTCAAATACCGGGTGTAAAGGTTTACACCCATCCGAACAATGCATATGGAGTAATTGGATTCAACATAAAGGACTTTGGTTCAACTGAAGTAAGCCAAATACTTAGTGACAAATATGACATCTGTGTCCGTGGTGGATTACATTGCGCAGGCTTAAAACACAAATTTTTAGGCACACTTGAACAAGGCGTGGTGAGAGCATCTCTTAGCTTTTTTAACACCTTTTCAGAATGTGAAAAATTTGTGCGAGCAGTTAAACAAATATCAAAAATGTAAAAAAATAGTAGGATTTAACCTACTATTTTTCAAGATTATTTTCTGTTTGCAACAAGCCCTACAATTCCAGACAACAATGTGCCACCAGCCAACATGTAGAAACCGACATCTGGCATTAAAATTGTAGACAAATAGTCATTGACTGAACTTTGTACAATACAGTACACAACACCCAAGATTATCGCAACAATGGCAACTAGCATTTCCACCAATGCTATGAATTTAAGAATTTTGTTCCAATTCACTTTGCCAAGGCCAACAAAACCTAAGATGTAGCAAACGACATACAAACAACCCAGTATTAAAGCAATTAACAGCAATACTTCACACACTGTGCCAAGTGCAGCATTATCGCCTGCTTTTTCTGCAAAAATTCCGATTCCGTCAAGTGTTTGACTTGTACCAGTCAAATCGCTTGAAATCATAGGAAGCCAAAGTGTCAGAAAAATTCCAATAAAAGCGACAACAACCAAAGCGATGGCAATTATGTTTGTAATTAGTCTTTTCTTTTTCATCTTCCCTCCTTATTACCAAGGATATCAAAATTGTTTGGCATAGTCAAACAAAAAACATTATTTTGCATCATATAATGTTTTTCCATAGCTCAGTGAAACGACAAGTGGAACTTCCAAATGTGCAACATTTTCCATGCAAGATTTCAAAAGTGTTTTGATGATTTCCAGTTCATCTTCAGGACAATCTACAATAAGTTCATCATGGATTTGCAAAATCAATTTTGCCTTTAGATTGCGTTTTTTAATCTCCTCATCAACTTTGATCATCGCAAGCTTGATAATATCCGATGCACTGCCCTGAAGTGGCATATTCATGGCAACCCTTTCGCCAAACTGTTGCATATTGATGTTTGATGAATGTAGTTCGTTTATTTTTCGAATACGACCGAACATGGTTTTGCCCATGCCAAGCTCTCTGGCTTTTTTTACATTTTCCTGCATATAAGTTGAAACTTTTGGATAGGTGGCTTTGTATCTATCCATAAAAATTTTTGCCTCTTTGGTTGGAATTCCAAGTTGGTTTGCCAAACCAAAAGCGCTTATACCATATATTATACCAAAATTTACTGCTTTTGCAGATGAGCGCTCAAAATCGGTTACATCACTTGGTGACTTTGAAAATATTTTTGCAGCAGTTGCTCTATGGATATCCTCACCATTATTGTAGGCTTGAATCAAATGCTCATCTTTTGAAAAGGAAGCAAGTAATCTTAATTCAATTTGGTTGTAGTCAGCGGAAACTATTTGCCCATTATTGAAACGCGAAATGAAGAGTTTCCTTAAATTTTTCCCATCCTCTTCTTTTATTGGCAAATTTTGAAGATTAGGTTCGCTGGATGATAGTCTACCGGTTGCAGTTAGAGTTTGGTTAAAGTATGTGTGAATACACTCACCTTTTTCTTCAACAAGTTTTGTGTATGGTTCCAAGTATCCACTCACCAATTTTTGAATTTTTCGATATCTTATGATCATTGGCACAATTGGATGATCATCTTTTAACAAGTTTAAATACTCTACACTTGTTGAATGCTTTTTGTTATTTGCGTCACTTAGTTTTAACGTCTCAAAAAGTACTGATGCTATTTGTTTCGGCGAATTTATGTTAAAGTTATTGTTTGCATATTTGAAGATATTTTGTTGTAGATATTCGATTTCTTGTTTGTACTTGTTCGAAAGATCATATAGCATATCGGTATTTAAATAAAAACCGTCTCGTTCCATCTGGTACAAAACATAAGTTAATGGTTTTTCAATATTGTTGTAAACAAACATAAGTCCAAGATTTTTCATGGAATTTAAAAGACTATTCTTTAAAACTCCAAACTCTTGAGTTATTATATCCTTACCAATCTTTTCTCCTGCATGCACCAAGTACTGAGCAATAGAGATATCAAACACATCACCTTTAATATTTAAAAAGGCTTTGTTTTTATGCATGTGTGCTTTTAAATCGTAGGTTATTTTTTCTATTTTATCGTCAAGAAGAAGTGGCTCAAGATGTTTTATTACAATGTTTTCGTCAATATAAGAAAACAAATCGGCTTGTGAAGAAATGTAGTACACACTTTTTTCATTGAAAGAAAACTCAACATCTTTTAATAAATCAAATGCAAGGTATTGTATATCCTCAGTTTTTATTATATTTTCAAGTTGTTCTTCACTTGTCACTTGTATTCGATTTTCCACTAATTTTGTAACCGATGACTGCAATTGATTGGCACTATCTGAAAATAGTTCTTCTCTTCTTAAAAGCGAACGAAACTGGAATTTTTCAAAAAATTTTTTGATTTCTTCGTTGAAAGGAAAATCATAATTAAAATCTTCTAAATTAACATCTATATTGCAATTTGTTTTTATTGTGGCAAGTTTATAAGAAAGTCTGGCACTATCTCTGCCATCAATTAGTTTTTGCCTTATCTTGCCTGTAATATTGTCAATGTTGGCATAAATATTAGCTATTGATTGATATTGCTTAAGAAGTGCCTTTGCCGTAACTGCACCAATTCCAGCAACACCAGGAATATTGTCTGAGCTGTCGCCCATGAGTGCTTTTAGGTCTATTATTTGGCTTGGATGATCAATGCCCATGCTGTCAATTATGTTGTTTGCATCAACTACCTCAACATCACTAATGCCTTTTTTCGTCAACCATACCGATGTATTATCGTCTATGAGTTGCAAAACATCTCTATCTCCCGACAAGATTATATTCTTAACTCCACTATGTTTTGAAACTGTACCAATGATATCATCAGCTTCAATGCCAGGTACTTCAAAGGTCTTTATGTTCATCTTCTTTAAAAGCGACTTTAAAAGTGGCATCTGAGGTCTTAGTTCATCAGCCATTTCTTTTCTTGTACCTTTATAATTTTCATAGATCTCTGTCCTAAAGGTGTGCCTGGAATGGTCAAAAGCCACACAAATATATTGTGGCTTGATTTCATTTATACATTTGACAAGGATATTTACAAAGCCATAAACAGCATTTGAGTAAACTCCATCTCCATTTGTTAGCAATGGTAAGGCATAGAAAGCCCTATTTGCCAAACTGTTTCCATCAATTATTAAAAGTGTTTCCATATTTTCCTTTTTAGTTAAATTAAAAAACGCCACTAAAGGCGTTTTTGATTACATTCGCATCACTGTAAACAATCTTACGACCACTTCTCCGCCATCAAATAATCCCGCAAGCCACTCTGGCACTGCTGTTGCAATAATGAAAATTACTATTGCAATGACAATCAAAAATACTATTATAAATTTCAAAATTTTCCCGGCCAATCCACCAAAAGCAAACAAACATAGCAACGTCATTGCACCATACTCAACAGCATAATCAACATATGGTTGAATGTTGGCAGGAATGGAGAAAAGCGAGTTAGAACAAGCTTCATTTACTTTAAGTAATGCAAGACCTATCACATATGCCGTTGTGATTAGCGTTAAAATAAAGAAATATGTCTTTTTCATTTTGTATCTCCTTAGTCTTCAGCATTATAGCATAAACGCGTTACTTTTGTCCATATTTTTTATTTAGCCTATTTCTCTTTCTTTTTCTATCTCTGATTGTGTCTTTTTTATCGCCTTACGCTCTTTGCGAGACAAGTCATCATCTTTTTTGCCTATCTTTTTCAGTTTATCTAAAAAGTTTACCTTATTTTCCTTTCCAATTAAAAGTCTTGTGATATTCCCTCTGTGCATAAACCACATGAGGAAATATAATATAAACAAAATTATTGTTATGGTTATGTTGTCGTGAAATTTATAGCCTTCAATTACTGTCAACGCTGTTATGAACAAAAACGAGGTTAGTGCGCCATAGTCAAATATGACCAAATATAAAAAGCATACCACAAATGCAACAATTGCCCAATAAGGCTCAGCTACTGCAAACATTCCAAGCATTGTGGCTACACCCTTTCCACCTTTAAACTTATAAAAAATTGGAAAGCAATGCCCCATAACAGCACTCATTCCTCCAATATAAAGGCCAACATAACTGTATTCACTCGTTGGGTCCCCACCAAACATAAGGTACCCCATAAGTGCAGGAATTGCACCTTTAAGTGCATCAAAAAACAAAGTGATTATCCCCTGCTTAAAGCCGAATGTTCTCAGCATATTCATGGTTCCAGGATTGCCACTACCATGCTTTGTTATGTCATCTTTTTTAAATCGTGAAATAATCTTGGCAGGGCTAATATTTCCAAGAAGGTATCCACAAATGATTAAAACCACATAATTTAATATTTCCAAATTACTCTTTATCTCCTTTTGAGCGTGTTATAAATTTTATGGGCGTTCCAGAAAAATCAATTGCAGACCTAAATCGATTTTCAAGATATCTAAGATAAGAAAAATGCATTAAGCTTGCATCATTGCAAAATAGCAAAAAGGTTGGAGGATTTGTTGAAGATTGTGTAATGTAATTTATTTTAAGCCTTTTCCCATTTCTGTAAGGCGGCTCGTTGGAAAGAATGGCCTCACCAAGCAATTCATTAAGTTTGCCTGTGGCTATTTTTTTCGATGAATTGTCAAACACCAATTTGGCCGTTTCTATTACATTATTGAGCCTTTGCCCAGTTATTGCTGAAACATATACAGACTTAAAATACGACATAAATGCCAAATCAGTTTTAAGTTTATTTTCAAAATCATTTATCGTGTGTGAATCTTTTTTTACAAGGTCCCATTTGTTCATAACAATGACACTTGGTTTGCCTTTCTCATGCACATACCCCGCAATCCTCACATCTTGTTCAGTTACCCCTTCTTGTGCATCGAAAACAACAAGAACCACATCAGCTCGCTCAATGGCATCCATGGACCTTAAAACGGAATAACCTTCAATACTTTTTTTATCATAACTTCTCTGTCTCCTAAGTCCTGCTGTGTCAATAAGTGTGTATTTTTGCTTACTATATACAAAGTCAGTTTCAATAGCATCACGTGTGGTACCCATTACATCACTGACTACTGTTCGCACAAAACCAAGAATTTTGTTCGTCAAACTACTTTTTCCAACATTTGGGCGACCCACAATTGCAATCTTTATGCTATCTTTATCAGCACTATCCTCAATTTTTTCAAAGGAAGAAACTATGGCATCCAATACTTCACCAAGCCCTTTTGACTGTTCACAAGAAATGACATATGGTTCACCAAAACCAAGTGAATAAAAATCATAACTTTTTTCAACTTCAAAATTGTCAAGCTTATTGACAACCAAAATCACACGCTTTTTTGTTCTTCTAAGGATATGTGCAACTTCTTGGTCGACTGGCGTCAACCCATCCTTACCATCAACCAAAAAAACAATAACATCTGCCAAATCAATGGCAATATCAACTTGTTTTCTAATTTCGTTTTGGAAGATATCTTCACTTTTTTCATCAATACCACCTGTATCTACAACGCGAAAAACTTTGCCGCACCATTCGGCGTCAGCATATATCCTATCACGCGTTACTCCAGGTGTGTCATCCACAATACTAATTCGTCTACCACAGATTTTATTAAAAAAAGTGCTTTTACCAACATTTGGACGACCAACAATTGCAACTAATGGTTTTGTCAAGCCTCATACTCCTTATGAGACAATAATAACACAAGGGCAAAATTTAGACAAGTTTAATTATTGGTTTTGCTTTGTTTTTTTAATCTGAAGTTGACAAAAAGTTGTTTCATACCAAAAAATAGTGCATATGAAACGCAACAAAGAAGTGTACATGTAAGAGCAAGCTCCCCTCCGATTTGAAGATTAGCCATGCCCAAATCCAAGTTTATGTTGTAAATTGCAACCTCAAAAATCAAACCACCAAGCAAAGTGCCACAAAATACACTTGAAACATTTGGACAGATAAATGCCAAAATACATCCACAGAGTAATGCTAAATATATATATGGTTGAACGAAATTGTATTCAAAATTTGACAAATCAAATGCATTATAGCAAACCAAAAATGCAAGTATTATTAAACAGGAAATAAATGCAGCTAAAATACCTTTGACAGATTTTAATTTGGTTAAAAGTACAATAAAAGCGATGGCATATACAAACAAATTTAAAGATATACCATATCCGCCTATTTCAATATTTCCAAAAAGTGACAAAACTGCGGTAACTAAAAGAAACAGTGCAACAAAAAATCTATTTACTCCACTTTTTTTTATAAAACTTTCAAAGACACCAAAAGCAGTTAAAATTGCCAAAGTACCAGATAGTACAAAATAAAAGTTCATATTCACCTCTTTGGTGATAATATTTGCAAAAAATAATTATTTATGTACTTTGTTTATACAATGTTTGCTGCAAAATGCACAA
The DNA here is from genome assembly GCA_944383375.1 of uncultured Clostridia bacterium. Lineage (GTDB taxonomy): Bacteria > Bacillota > Clostridia > Christensenellales > UBA1242 > UBA5893. The sequence continues at coordinate 40,465 of CALWPG010000004.1, forward strand.
ACCTTTTTATTCTTTCCTATAAAATGAATTATTGTTCCCAAAACAATTGCCACAATAACAACAATAACAAATGTTGTTAAAAATCCATATAATTCTGTTATTCTAAAAATTGTATATGTAAACATCGCAGCCACATATGCCACCAAAAACTGAGAAATGATTGAAAAAATAGTCCATTTTGTACCAATTTCCTTTTTAAATGTTGCGATTGTTGAAATACAAGGACAATACAAAAGACAAAATACCATAAAACTCATTGCACTAGCCGGAGTGAAGAATACGGCATTTGATGCAATTACAATGCTTTGAGATATAGCATCAATATTTACACCGTTAAAAATTGCAATTGAAGAAACGATCACTTCTTTTGCAACTAGTCCGGCAATAAGTGCACTTACTGCTCCCCATGATGAAAATCCCAATGGTTTAAAAACAAATGACAATAACTCTCCCAATACTTGCAATATGCTTTTTTCGCCAGAATACTTTACGTAGGTCAGTGAAAAAGAAAGGTTTTGCAATAGCCAAATCACAATTGACAAAGATAAAATAACACTACCTATACGTATCAAAAATGCCCAAGTGCTTTCCCAAACATTTTGGATTGTATGCTTGAGAGATATTTTCTGATAGGACGGAAATTCCATAATAAAAGTTTGCCCTGTGGACTTTAGTTTTGTCTTTTCCAAAAACAAACTCATAAGCAGTGCCACTATTACACCCAATATATACAACAGTACAATTATGACAATATTTTGTGCGCCAAAAAATGCACCACCTATAACTGCATAAACGGGAAGTTTTGCACTACAACTCATGTAAGGTGAAAGAAGTGCTGTTTTTATTTTCGCATTATTATCACTCATATTTCGAGCTGTAAGTGATGCAGTTGTACTGCAACCAAAACCCATTATCAATGTATACACACTTCTACCGGAAAGCCCAACATACTTTAATGTGTCATCAAGACAAAATGCAAGTCTAGAAATATATCCACTCTGTTCTAAAATATCTAAAAACAAAAACAAAATAACCACTTGTGGCAAAAAAGATACAACACTGCCCACTCCACCAAAAATACCTTCACTGATGAGTGACACGACAAAATTTGGAACATTTTTTTCAACTAAAAATGAAACAACTTCTTTGCCTAATAAATCTTGAATTAAATATCTTAAATTATCTGATAAAAATTTTCCCAGACTAAAAAAAGTTAAATAAAATATAACAATTAATATACAAAAAAATATTGGTAAACAAAGATATTTGTTTAATAATATTTTATCTAATTTACTTTTCCCAACGGTATTTAATTGTTTGTAATTTATGGAATTTAATATTTCATCAATTTTTTTATATTCATTTTTAATATAATTTTCTAAATTTTTGTGATAAATTTCATTTATTTTAAAATCTTTTATATTTAATAATGATGCATAATATTCACTGCCACATTGCATTTTTTGTTTATAAAAATTTTCATAATTAGTGTCATCTATATTTGATTTTATATTTTTTAAATAAGCGAAAAATTCATTGAAACTTTTTTTGTTATTTGCTTTTAGCACAATTGTATTCAAGCCTAATAATTTTTCTAATCTATCTTTATCAAAAGTCACGTGTTTATCTACCATATTTACAACAACTAAAATTTCTCTTTTTAGCATCATAAGTTCTCTCACGAGCAATAAATTTCGTCTTAATGTTTGATTTGAGCACAAGCAAATGATTTTTGAATTTTTATGTGACAAAATATAGTCAACACTGACCTTCTCTTCGTAGCTATTTGGAGTTAAACTATAAAGACCCGGCAAATCCACAAAAGTGTAAACTTTGTTTTCAATCTTGGCTTCTGCTTTTGTAAAATTTACTGTAACACCATGAAAGTTACCAGTATGAACTTTCATATTGGTCAAGCTATTGAAAAAGGTACTTTTGCCTGTATTGGGATTGCCCACAATTAATATTTCTTCACCCATAGACTACCACACATGCCGCCTCTAATGTTCTAAGTGTTACAAGCTGGTTTGCAATTTCTATTAATAATACTCCTTTTCTTAGTGACTTGTTTATTATGGTCAGTGTCTGTCCTTGAAAGAACCCAAACTCCAAAAGTCTCGTTTTTGTCTTGATGTCTATATTATGACACAAATTCAATATGGTGTAATTTTTATTAATCGCAGCATCACATAATAAAAAATTCTTCATACTAATTAGTATGAAGAATAATTTTTAAATATGTTTTATTCATTTTTTAAAAAGTCTATAAAATTAGTGGCATCCGTAAATTGTCTATACACAGAAGCGAATCTTACGTATGAAATTTGATCCAATGGTTTAAGCATGTCCATTACCATTTCGCCAATTTTAATTGATTCAATTTCATGGGTTGATTCTTTTATCTTTTTTTCAATATCGCTTGCGATTGTTTCTATTTGTATTAAACTAACTGGCCTTTTTTCACAAGCTTTCAAGATGCCATTTATTATCTTATTTTTATCAAATGGTTGAATACTACCATTTTTCTTTATTACAAGTATTGGTGTGTTTTCAACGGTTTCATAGGTTGTCCATCTTTTGCCACATTTTAGACATTCTCGTCTTCTCCTTATGGAATTGTCTCCCGTCGTTCTTGAATCAATAACCTTGCTTTCTAAATGTCCACAAAATAAACACTTCATTTAATTCTCCTATCGTTAAGCACTTGTAGTATACACTAAAAAAAATTATTTGTCTAGACCAAAGTTCATTTTTTATCTTTTGATTGACTAAAAGTAATCGTATTTGAATTTCTCGGAGCTGCTGAATATAACTCTACTAGTATTGTGTCATCGCCAATTTTACATATTTGATTGTACGGAATAAATATTTCCCCTCCTGATTTAAATACATTCCAAATATTTTTGTCACCCGGCACAACAAGGCCAGAAATTACGCCCGTGGACAATTCAAACACGATATCGACGATGTGTCCAAGACGTTTTCCGTCAACGACATTTACAACTTCTTTGCATCTAAGCTCCAAAAATGAACTTTCCAAATGTCCACTCCTCTAGTTATATATATGCAAACTATGTTACAAAAAATTACTCGTGAACATTCAATGGGAGTTTACCCAAGTTTTCGCTACTTTTATTGTAGTATACGTAACATGGCTTATCGTCTTTTTCTTGTCTATAAACTTTTTCAAAAATTTTTTTGGCCTGGAGATAGTTCCCATTTTGAAATGCTCTTACTCCATTTTCGAACTCTAAATGATGTTTTACCAATTTTTCTCGCTTCTGTCTTTCGTAAACTTCAAGGCATTCAAAAACAGATTGTGTTATCCCCTGAGCCTCAACTTCTCCAACATATCTATATGATAATTTAAAAGACGTAGGCAAGAAATTTAATGTATTTTTAGTTATCAACATATTTGTTCCAAATGCTTGATTGATTTTGTCTATCTCTGCCATAATATTTAAAGTATTTGTAACTAGTGTTGGTACTTTTCTTTCCTCATCTCCAACCACACCAAAAATAACTTCATCTGTATGAATAATTAATCCAACATCTAAATTTGGCATATCTTGAGTCAAATTTTTTTGTTTAATTGCGCGAGAAATATTTATAGCACAAGTAATTGCACTTTGAGGAGTTGTAAACACTGACAAAATACCATTTTCAAGATATTTATCAACAAATCCACCAAATTTGCGAATTATTGGAGAAACCACGTTTATATAAGAATTTACACAATTAAAATTTTCTTCTAAACTTAACGTTTTTGTTATAAAAGCACTACTTTTTATGTTGCAAAATAAAACAGTAGCCGTTTTTTTAACTTGACTGCCAAGTTCCAATTCCAAAACACTTTTTTTACCAAGAAATTTTATAAGTTTTTTAGGCACAAACTTTTCATACTGAGCATTAGTTTGTTTTATTACTTCATCTTTTATTTTGTAATTATCATTTATTTTTTTGAGTGAACTTTCAATTTCTTGAAACTGTTTTGTTCCACCTATGTTAATTTTATCCTTCACTTCTCCATATGCAAGTCTTTTTGTGACGGTCTCTATTTTTTTAACAGGCCTTGTGACAACGGCGAATGTAACTGAAATCACTATAAGATATATTATTCCAACTAATATCATCCAATAATAGTTGTTATTATTTGTAGTAGATATGTTTAGAGCAGTTCTAACTATTATTGCTGACTGGTTTGTCAAATTGTTTATACTAAATAATCCAAACATAATAGCACCAAATACCAGTGTTATGGGAACCGTTGATAAAAAAAGTACAGTATTTAATTTTCTCGTACGAAGAAATTTAAAAAACAGTACATTGCCACTCACAATATTTATCAAATTAAATACCAAACTAACATAGGCTAAAGTTGAAAAATTTATCGATATAGTATTTCCAATTATTACAATACTAGAAAAAAGATATCTAGAAGTTAGCATACCTGCTACCAAAGATACCAAAAAAACCACAATCCAAATTTTTGTACCAGTTTTCATATAAATTGTTTTGTAAAATATTAAAAAAAATATTCAATTTAATAAATTTGTGTTTTTTTAACATACTAAAAACAGGAGAAAAAATATGAACGAAAAATTTTTAAATGAAATTTACAAAAATACAAAAATGGCAGTGCAATCAATTGAAAATATGTATCCAAAATTTAGAAGCACAAAATTAAAGCAATTTATGAAAAAGGCTCAAGAAAAATATTTGGATTTTATGCAGCAGTGTAAAAAAATAGCAAAACAAAAAAAACTGGAACTTAAAGATGCCAGTTTCTTTTCCAAAACCATGCTTAAAATGTCAATTGGAATGTCAACACTATTTGATAAGTCAAGTGAACATATTGCAGAGCTATTTTTAATGGGTACAGTGAGAGGCACATTGAGTTTATACAAAGAAATAAAAACATACAAAGATGCTGACAAAGACATAGTTGACCTTGCAAAAGATTTGAAGACATTTGAAGAGCAGAGTTTTGAAGAAATAAAAAACTTTTTACAAGAATAAATTATAGTTTTGATAAATAACTTGTAATAGATGTGGAAGCTATTGCCCCATCGCTGCATGCAGTAACAATTTGCCTTAGATTTGTGTCACTGACGTCACCCCCAGCGAACACACCTTCAATATTGGTGTGTTTTTTTTCATCAACCTCTATATATTTTGATGAGTTTAATTTCACACCATCAAAAACATCAGTATCTGGTTCTCTTCCAATTGCCACAAACAATGCATCAACTTCAATTGAAGATATTTTATTATTAAGTTTGTTTAATATATTGATTGATCTTACTTTTTCATCTCCAGAAATCGCAACAACTTGACTATTTAAAATAAGTTCAAGTTTCCCAGATTTTTCAAATTGCTTTAACCTATCCACTAAAATTTTATCACCACGAAATTCATCACGTCTGTGAATTAAATAAACTTTTTTTGCAATGTTTGCAAGATATAAGCAATCTTCCAAACTCGTATTGCCACCTCCAACAACTGCAACGACACAATCTTTATACAATGCCCCATCACAAGTAGCACAATAACTTACTCCTTTGGACGTAAACTTCTTTTCACCCTCTATACCAAGAAGTCTACTGCTTGCACCCGTTGCAATGTATACGGTTTTGCCCTGGTAGGAATTTTTATCGGTGTTGACAACCTTCACTTTTCCTGTTAGGCTGCAAGAAATAACATCTTCAAAAACAACATCTACTCCCATATTTGTTATTTGTTCAAACATTTTATTTGACAATGTTGCACCATCAATTTGTTCAATTCCGGGATAGTTCTGAATATTGTGCGTAAGCACCATTTGCCCACCTGGCATACTACGCTCAATTATCAAAACACTTTTGCCTGCCCTTTTCAAATATAATGCACAGGTCATTCCACTTGGACCACATCCTATAATTATACAATCGTACATAGCAACCTCACTGATATTATTATACACAAATATTAAACAAATGAAAACAAAAAAGAAATGCTTATGCACCAACAAAAAAAGATAGTGCAAAATTCACTATCTTTTTTAAATTATCTTTTACTAAACTGTGAAGCCTTACGAGCCTTTTTGAGACCATATTTCTTTCTTTCTTTCATCCTACTATCTCGAGTGAGGAAACCACCTTTTTTGAGAATTGACTTAAGTGATTCGTCAGCAAGTACAAGGGCTCTTGAAATGCCGTGGCTGATTGCTCCAGCTTGACCAGAAAGTCCACCACCAGTGACATTAACAATAATATCATATTTGTTTAGTGTCTCTGTTGCTTCTAATGGTTGACGGACGATTAACTTTAAAGTGTCTAAGCCAAAGTATTTGTCGATGTCTACTTTGTTGATTGTGATAGCACCAGTGCCATTTGGTAACAATCTAACTCTTGCAATAGATTTTTTCCTTCTGCCTGTGCCAAGAAATTGAACAACTTTCTTGCTTGCAGCTTTGGTTGATTTCTTCTCTGCCATTAGTTTCTAACTCCTTTTAGTGCAACTTGCACAGGTTTTTGTGCTTCATGAGAATGGTTTGCATCCTTGTAAACTTTGAGTCTTGTGAACATCTTTCTTCCAAGTGAATTTTTAGGAAGCATACCTTTCACAGCATGTTCAACAGCAACATTTGACTTTGTTGCCATGACAGTTTTGTAATCCATCTCCTTAAGTCCACCAGCATATCCTGAGTGGCTTCTGAGCATTTTTTGTGTTAATTTTTTACCAGTTAGTACCACTTTGTCTGAATTTATAACTATAACGTGGTCACCAGAATCAACATGTGGTGTGTAAGTTGGTTTGTTTTTTCCACTAAGGATATCAGCAACTTGAGTTGCAAGTCTTCCAAGTGGCATGTTAGTAGCATCTACAATATACCATTTTCTTTCCACATTTTCTGGTTTTTCCATAAATGTTTTCATTTTTCCTCCAAATTGCGCTCTTAACATTGTTTAAGACAAACTTTTTTGAAGGGGCTAACATTACAAAAAAATATGCCTTAAATTAAGACAGCATAAGTTTATTATACACACGGCAAAATGTCAAGCATATTTTTAAAAAAATTATATTGAATATTTATGCAATATTTTGAATATTTATACAACTAATATTTCACATCGTAAAGCATAAGTCCCTTTGCACAAACAGTGCGTCCACCAAACTTTCTATCGCCGGATTCAAACATTTTGGCAATATTTTCAATTGGAATTTTATTGTCTGCGATATCCAAAATAGTTCCAACAATTATGCGAACCATATTGTATAAAAATCCATTTCCTGTAATTTTGAATAGTATTAAATCACATTTTTTTTCCACTTCAATACTCTCGACGGTGCGAACAAAATTATTAGCTGAACTTTTGGAAGCACAAAATGCTTTGAAATTATGAGTGCCCTCAATCAATTTTTTAATCTCATTGATTTTTTTGAGGTCATAATCATGTTTTTTCTCGCAAACATAATCATATAATAGTGGATTTGTAATTTTTGAAGTGGATACAATATATAGGTATGTTTTTGATTTGACATTTTTTCTTGCATGAAAATCTTTGTCAACTTCAGTAGCTGACATAATTCGTATATCTGGCGGCAAATAAGTATTTAAAGCAGTCACAAAATTTTGTGTTAAAATTTTAGACAATGTGTCAAAATGAGCATACTGCTTTAAAGCATGAACACCGGCATCAGTCCTGCCACTTGGATAAATATTTATCTTTTGACATGTGACTTTTTCAAGTGCATTTTCAACTTGGCTTTGTATGGTATCGTGATTGGGCTGTTTTTGCAAACCGGAGTATCTTGTGCCTTTGTAAGCAAAACATATGCATATTCTTCTCATGGTTCTAGTTTAAAACAAAATGTGTATGTTTGCAAATGATTTTACACAAACAATTTTATGTGTTAAACTCAAAATGTTTAAACATAATATACCTAAGGGAGCCTAATAGTGAGAAAAAGTTTAATTATGGATGGTAATACTGCATGTGCAGATATGGCATATAACTTTACCGACGTTGCCGTTATTTATCCAATCACCCCATCCTCACCCATGGCCGAACTTGTCGATAAGTGGTCAAGTGAAGGCAAAAAAAATATATTCGATCAAGAAGTCATGGTAAAGCAAATGCAATCAGAAGCAGGTGCCAGTGGTGCACTTCATGGTCTCAGCCAAACGGGATCACTTGCCACAACTTTTACTTCAAGTCAGGGTTTGCTTTTGATGATACCAAACATGTATAAACTGGCTGGACAATGCTTACCCGCCGTAATTCACGTAGCCAGCAGAGCGCTTGCCACACATGCACTTAGTATATTTGGAGATCACAGCGATGTCATGGCAACAAGAAGTACTGGTTTTTGCATGGTGACTTCAACAAATGTACAAGAATGCTATGATATGGCTCTTTTTGCTCATGTAATGGCGCTTAAAAGTAGTTTGCCTTTTATGCATTTTTTTGATGGATTTAGAACAAGCCATGAAATGCAAAAAGTCGCAATTTTGTCACAAGAAGAAATAAAATCCATGTTTCCTTTTGAGAGTTATCAAAACTTTAAACAAAGAGCTCTTACTCCTTCTAGCCCTATCGCTCGTGGAACAGCGCAAAATCCTGATGTGTACTTTCAAAATAGAGAAAGGAATAATCAGCTTTATGACGATATTGAAAATTTAGCCACCCAAACTTTTGAACAGATTGAAAATCTTACAGGTAGAAAATATAGTGCCTTTGAATACTATGGTGCAAGTGATGCTGAAAATGTTGTAGTTATAATGTGTAGTGGCTATGAGACTATTAAAGAGTATGTCAAATATGCAAACAGCATGGGAGAAAAACTGGGTGTTGTCAATGTACGCCTTTTTAGGCCTTTCTTTTCAAAACAATTTGTTAATGTAATGCCAAAAACCACAAAAAAGATAGCAGTACTTGACCGAACAAAAGAATATGGAAGTGTTGGCGAACCACTTTACGAAGACGTAAGTTGCGCAGTAAATGAACACAAACTAAACATAGATATTTTGTCAGGAAGATATGGACTTGGCGGTAAAGAGTTTGACATATCTTGTGCAAAAGCAATCTTTGACAACCTAAAAAATAAACAAAGCAAAAATCACTTCACCGTGGGAATTGTCGATGATTTGTCCAACACGTCGCTTAAACTTGAAAATTTACAATTAGATGAACGATGCTATGAGATGAAATTTTATGGACTAGGAAGCGATGGAACAGTAAGTGCAAATAAAAGCAGCATTAAAATTATTGGAGAGAACACAGACAAATATGTGCAAGCATTTTTTGAGTACGATTCAAAAAAGTCTGGGAGCCTAACCACATCGCATATCAGAGTGTCAGACAAGCCTATAAACAAACCTTACAAGCCTAAAAGTTATGACCTTATTGCCATACACAACTTCACATATGTATCAAGATATAATTTAATTGACGATTTAAAAGATAACGGAATTGTGCTTTTAAACACGCGTTTTACAGACGAAGAACTAGAAAAAGTTTTGCCTCATGAATTTTTAGAAAACTTAAATAGACATCATGCAAAGTTATATGTTATAGATGCACAAAAAATTGCAAATGAAAATGGCCTGGGCAGAAAGGTAAACACAATAATGCAAACTGCATTTTTTAAAATAGCTGGTATTGGAAATTTTGAGAAAATACTATCCCAAATAAAAGAAAACACAAAAACGGCATATCAAAAAAAGGGTGACGATGTTGTCGCTAAAAATTTCAAGTGCATAGACCTTGCAGTGGAAAGTGTCAAAGAAATTGACTATTCTAGATTTTCATACACAAAACTAAACACCATTAAAGCCAAAACGGGAAATGAATTTTTTGATAATGTCATATCCGTGATAGAAGACCTCAGTGGCGATAGTTTGCCTGTTTCCACATTTAACAAAGATGGAAGTATTCCAACCAAAACATCAAAATATTTAAAGCGAGGAATAGCCATTAGCCTTCCTAAATGGATAAAAGAAAACTGCATACAATGTGGCAATTGCACGCTCGCCTGCCCTCATAGTGCCCTTAGAAGTTTGCTTGTAAAAGACAAAGATGCTGATGATAGTTTTGTCAATGCATTTGGCACGAAGGATCATAAATTTAAAATTCAATTAAGTCCATTAGATTGTACAGGATGTGGTGTATGTGCAAACACTTGCCCTGCGATAAAGAAAGCTCTTGAGATGGTTGACTTTGAAAAAATAGTAGAAAAAGAGCAAAAGAATTATGAAAATTCACAAAAAATTGATAGATATGCATCAATTTTCAAAAAAGAAAGTTCAAAGGGTCTACAATTTTTTGATCCCTATTTTGAATTCAGTTATGCATGTGCGGGATGTGGCGAAACACCTTACATTAAAATTTTAACACAACTTTTTGGTGATAAAATGCTGGTCGCAAATGCGACTGGATGCAGTAGCATATATGGTGGTTCTTACCCAGTTTGTCCTTACGCAAAGGACAAAAATGGACATGGTGTCGCTTGGGCGAACTCTTTGTTTGAAGACAATGCAGAATTTGGCTATGGCATGGCGCTTAGTCAAAAGCAAAATCAAAAAATGCTTTTCACACTTATCACAAAAATTTTGAATAAATGTGATGAAAATATTGCCAGTTTACTAAATAAATTCATTTCTGAAAAAACATTAAGCTATGACGAACAAAAGCAAATTATTGATTTTGCAAATACAAAAAGGGATGATGTGGACTTTAAATTTTTGCTTTCTCTTTCAGACAATTTAGTAAAAAAATCAATATGGATTATAGGTGGAGATGGTTGGGCATATGACATTGGATATGGTGGCCTTGACCATGTCCTATCAAGTGGAGAAAATGTGAATATTCTCGTCCTTGATAGTGAGGTTTACAGCAATACAGGTGGGCAAGCTTCAAAATCAAGTCCAAGGTCTAGTGTAGAAAAATTTAGTGCTCAGGGTAAACGCACACAGAAAAAGGACCTTGGTGCAATATTTATGGCCAACAATAATTGTTATGTAGCGAGCGTAAGTCTTGGCGCAGATTTTAATCAAACAATAAAAGCACTGGCTGAAGCTGAAGCATATGATGGTCCAAGTATAGTAATTTGCTATGCTCCATGTATAAACCATGGTTTTGATATGTCAAAATCTAATGAGCACATGAAGTTGTGCGTTGAGAGTGGCTATTGGAACTTATATCGCTATAACCCAAATAATGAAAAACCACTATCTTTGGATAGTGGCGAACCTACAAAAGAGTATATAGATTTTCTAAACACTGAAACTCGCTTTACTTCACTGAAAAAAATTGATGAAAACAAAGCTGATGAATTGTTCAAGCAAAGTGCAAACGATGCAAGACAAAGACGTCTACATTTACTAAACATGCTAAAAATTCAAGAAGAAAAAGATGAATAAAATTTTTTATCGGTAACATAATATATACGCGAACATAAAATAATTATGTTTTCGCAAACATAGTGGCATAAACTGCCACTATTTTTTTAACCATTTTTAAATGTCAATTCATCGTTTTCACAATCTATTATCACACTTCCCGTATTTTCAATTTGACCAAGAAGTATTTTTTCAGCAATTCTATCCTCTACTTCTTGTTGAATATAACGTTTTAGTGGTCTTGCACCAAACTGCAGATTTGTGCCTCTTTTAACTATATAGTCAAGCGCTCTGGATGTAAGTTTCAACTCAAGTCCACTCCTGGATAGTCGTTTATTGATGTTTGAAATCATAATGGTTGCAATTTTAACAAGGTCGTTTTCATTTAGTGGTTTAAACACACAAATAACATCTATTCTGTTCAAAAATTCTGGTTTGAGTTTTCGTCTTAGTGCCTGCATATAAACTTCATTCAATTCGTCGCCATCAAGTACACCGTTTTGTGAATTAAACCCAAGTTGCCTTTCATTGGCCTCTTGTGTACCAATGTTACTTGTCATTATTATTATGGTATTTTTAAAATTAATTGTCCTGCCCTGACTATCGGTAAGTCTGCCATCATCAAGGACTTGAAGCAACGCATTGAATATATCAGGATGAGCCTTCTCTATTTCATCAAACAATACAACACTATAAGGCCTACGTCGAACTTGTTCAGTTAGTTGTCCACCCTCGTCAAAGCCCACATATCCCGGAGGTGCACCAATGAGTTTGGATACGCTATGTGGCTCCATATATTCGCTCATGTCAATTCTAATGATATTGTTTTCATCGTCAAACATTGCTTCTGCTATAGCTTTACATAACTCCGTTTTACCAACACCTGTTTGACCAAGAAACAAAAATGAACCAATTGGGCGTTTGTTGTCATGAAGCCCCACTCTTGACCTTCGAATTGCCTTTGCCACTGCATTCACAGCTTCATCTTGCCCCACAACACGCATATGCAGTATGTTCTCGAGATTTATTAACTTTTCTCTCTCTGTCTCCGTGATCTTTGTTACAGGAATTCCTGTCCATTTAGAAACGACGGCTGCAATTTCGTTGGCGCCTATTGAATTTGAATTTGTGTTACTGGTTTTGTTGAAATTTTCATTTAAAACTTTAAGTTCATTTTCAAGATTGATTATTTGTGTCTGCAATTTCGCAGCTTTTTCATAATTTCTTTGGATACTCGCTTCATCTCTGTTTGCGGAAAGCTGTTTTATCTTTTCTTCCTTTTCTCTAATGGAACTTGGTTTTAAATTAAAATTAACTTTTGCTTTACTGCTAGCCTCATCGATAAGGTCAATGGCTTTGTCAGGCAAACTCCTGTCCATGATATACCTATCTGAAAGTGTGGCTGCCGCTTCAATTGCCTCATCAGTTATGGTAACATTATGAAATGCTTCATAACTATCTTTAATACCTTTTAATATCTCAATAGTTTGTTCCACTGTTGGTGGATTGACCATGATAGGCTGAAATCTGCGTTCAAGTGCTTTATCGCTTTCAATAAATTTTGTGTACTCATCCGTGGTTGTCGCACCTATTGTTTGAAGTTCTCCACGAGCAAGATATGGTTTTAACATATCCTTTGGACTAGTTTCACCCTTTTCACTCCCGGCCTGTGCCAGTGTGTGGATTTCATCAATGAAAACAATTATATTCTTGCTGGCTATTATGGTTTCAATAGTGTCTTTTAACTTCTCTTCCATGCTTCCACGATACTTGGTTCCAGCCATGAGTCCGCCAATTTCAAGAGAGTATATTATCTTATCTTTCAAAAGTTCCGGAACATTTCCACTTGCAATAGCCAAAGCCAAGCCTTCAACAACTGCTGTTTTACCAACTCCCGCTTCACCAATTAAAATTGGATTATTTTTTGTCTTTCTACATAATATTTCAATTATTCTTTCAATCTCTGTCTCGCGACCAATAATTGGATCAATTTTACCCTGTTTAGCCTTCAAGGTGATGTCATAGCCCATGTCAAGCAATTTTTCTGGCAGCGTACTTTTTTGTGCGTCTTGCGTCATCTCCGATGAAAATTCGTTGTTACCTTGAAGTAACATAACCAATTTTGATTTTATCTCAGTCAAATTTGCACGAAAATATGACGTAATCAGTCTTACTGCAAAGCAATTCGGACTGGACAAAAGTGCAAACAAGAGGTGCTCAGGACCAACAAAATTGTGTCCCAGTTGCAAGGCCACTTGTTTTGCCATACTTATTATCTCTTTACTTCTTGGAGTTAGTTCAACATCAACACCAACAAATACACCTTGTGAATTATCGTCAAAAATCTCAAGCAATGCTTCACTTGTTATGGCATATTCTTTTAAAATTTTTGATGCCATACAGTCTTTAACACTGCATAGTCCATACAAGATATGTTCAGTTCCCACTTGGTTGCTACCATACTTTAGTGCAACTTTGCCTGCATTTTTTATAACTTTTTCCAAACTATCCGATGCTGGATTTTGCATAACTAAACTCCTTTAATCAATTTATTTTCCAAATTTTCAGATAAAAACTTCGCCCTGAATATGTTTTGCTCCATTGGATTTAAATCTAATGAATAATAGTCCATGAGATGTGCTGGCTGAATAGTTGTGTATAGCTCATCTATTATTTTTGGATTTTTGAATTTGAAAAGACCCAAAACCACTCCAAATCTAAGCTTTGACAATTGCATTATTGCCTCCTCAAGTGGCATGATATATGAATTGGTCAATATCCCATATGCTCTATAACACATATCCAATATGACATTTTTGTTGACTTCTTTGAGTGTATTTCTGGATGAATTCTCCATCTCTATTATTTTTGACACATTTTTTGTTACTAAGTCAATTATTTCTTGTTCATTAAGCCCCAAGGTATATCTATTTGAAATTTGATAAAAATAGCCATCACATGCAGAGTCCTCGCCAAACAGTCCCCTCACCACAAGCCCATTTTGAGATAGAGTTTCAATTAGTTGCTTCATCACTCCATTAAAAGACAATGCTGGCAAAAAAAGCATAACAGAAGCACGCATGCCAGTGCCCACATTTGATGGGCATGATGTCAAAAATCCTAGTTCGCTAGAATATGCCATGTCGATCTTATCCAAAATTTTTTCATCAATTATGTTCAACTTGTCATAACATTTTTTTAGGTCAAACTCATCTAATATACATTGAAGTCTAAGATGATCCTCTTCATTGATCATTATCGTTACAAGTCCATCAGGAGATAATGCATAACCTGAAATGTCCTTGCTATCAATCAACTCCTTGCTTATGGTGTGATTTTCAAGTAGCATCAAGCAAGCATTTGAATCCATATGCTTTAATCTTCTGAATTCATAATCGTCGCCAAGTATTGCAAAAATGGCTTTTGAAACACTGGTTGCTGACTCAAAATCACTAAGTTTATTTGGAAATGGCAAGTCATGAAAATTTCTTGCCAAACGAATTCTAGAAGAAATCACAATTGGATTAATCATGCTTTTCTCCTTTTAATTGTTTGAGTTTAAACGACAACCTGTTCACCTGCATAAGATCTGAATTTTCAATTGCTTGCTCCAGTAGCTTTTCTGTGTTTTCAATTTGTTGTTTAAGTTCAAACCTGTGAGGTACTTTTCCAGTGTTTGTCATGTCTTTTTGAATTCCATGAAGTGCTTGCTTTATTATTGGATAAAATTCAATATAACAATATTCGCACCCTACATAACCCGAAGCAATGAAATCTTTAAGTGTTGTGCCACAATTGTGGCAATATTGATTTTTTATTTCAAATCTAGGATTGACGGACAATTCATCATTTCTAACAAGCAATGACCTGCATTGTTGACACAAATATTTTTGCACCATCTTGCCATCAAGCTCGATCTGGCAAAATGATGTTGCGTTCCGCTCCTGACAATTTTCACATAACATATTTATAATTTTAGATTATAAAACAACCTATGTCAATTATTTGCAAAAAACTTGTTGCAAATATTGTTGGTTTGTGATAATATATCAAAGTCAACACCTGCTGGTGTGGCGAAATGGCAGACGCACGGGACTCAAAATCCCGCGAGGGCAACTTCATGTGGGTTCGACTCCCACCACCAGCACCACAATATTTTCATTTCTTTTTTTTTGCGGGATTTTGAGTCCCTACGGGACATCAACTCCTGTCGGAGCCAGACCGCACATCGCTTACGCGAATGTGCTCCCGGCTTTGGCTAAAAACAACCACACAAGGGTTGTTTTTTTAACGCGTCGCCCCCGCGAGGGCAACTTCATGTGGGTTCGACTCCCACCACCAGCACCACAATATTTTCATTTCTTTTTTTTTGCGGGATTTTGAGTCCCTACGGGACATCAACTCCTGTCGGAGCCAGACCGCACATCGCTTACGCGAATGTGCTCCCGGCTTTGGCTAAAAACAACCACACAAGGGTTGTTTTTTTAACGCGTCGCCCCCGCGAGGGCAACTTCATGTGGGTTCGACTCCCACCACCAGCACCAGATAAAAATAATCCGAATCTAATAGATACGGAATTCGAATCAAAATAGATTTACTTTTTTGACATGGACAAATTAAATATAGAATAGTATGACATCTCTATTTAAAAAAATCTAAAACGTATGCGTTTTAGATTTTTTAATTTTTATTCAACTTCCACAACTCCTATTGCCTTACGAACATTTTTTATTGTTTGTTTTGCTAACTCTCGTGCCTTTTGCGCCCCATTTCTTAAAATTTCATCCACTATTTCTCTATGCTGTTGAAGATAGTTATATTTTTCTCGCATTGGTGAAAGGTATGCATTCATAAGATTAAAAAGTTCAGCTTTTGCCTCACCCCAAGATATACCCTTTTGCAGTTTTTGCGCAAACGCTTTTGCTTGTTCTTCTGTTCCAAAAAGTTTATAAAGTTTATAAATTGTGTTATCTAAACTCTTTGGCTCGTCAGGTGCAGTACTATCTGTGACTATCCTATTTACCAATTTTTTTAGCTTTGCCTCGTCAGCAAAAATTGGTATTACATTTCCATAGCTTTTACTCATTTTTCTGCCATCAAGACCTACCAAAGCACCGACATTTTCAGAAATAAGTTCTTCTGGCAAGGAAAATGTGTTGCCATATTTTCTATTAAAATATGACGCAACGTCACGTGCAATTTCTATGTGCTGTTTTTGGTCTATTCCAACTGGCACAAAATCCGCACCAAGCAAAAGTATATCTGCCGTCATAAGTATTGGATAACAATACAGCCCCATATTGATGCCATAATCCTTATCCTCGCCTGCCTCTTCGTTTGCTTCCACCTTTGCCTTGTAAGCATGCGCTCTGTTCATAAGGCCTTTTGGAGTAAAATTTGAAAGTATTGTTGAAAGTTCAAATGTTTGTGGAACATCTGACTGTTTATACAATACAACTTTGTTTGGATCAAGTCCGCACGCAAGCCAAGTACATGCGATGTGATATGTATATTCAAACAATTCTTCCTGATTTTGCACTGTCGTTAGTGCATGATAATCTGCTATGAAATAATAACATTCATAATCTGAATTTTTGCTTAGTTCGATGGCTGGTTTAATTGCACCAAAATAATTTCCAAGATGTGCAATGCCCGTTGGTTTTACACCTGTTAGTATTCTCTTCATTTTATCTCCTAGAAAGTGTATACCTTCCTATTTCAAAAAAGTCAAGTTATTCAACGGATTTAAGAGAAGCATTCATATCTGTTTTTGTAATTTTTCTTCGAAGAAGCAGTGTTGAAATAAATGTGAAAAATATGGTCGCGATTGGAGCCAATACATAGGACCACCACTTTACAGTGGCCAAAGCCCCAAAAGAAATGTAGTTGAATAAGAAGTATAAAAAGCCCACACCAAAAGGAATTCCCAAGATTGCAGCGATTATGCTGATTATATATATCTCTCTAAAAATATATCCCACGACTTCACTGTTGGTGTAACCCAATACCATTAAGGTCGCTATTTCTCTTCGGCGTTCACTGATGTTTATGTTTGAGAGATTGTATATCACAAGCGCACTCAATAGTGCCGCAAATATGATTAAAAATATAGAGATGTAAATTATGGATCCAAGTTGCCCCTCCGCAATTGCACAGTCGAGTAATCCAAGCCCCGCAAAAACTAAAACCGTGGCGCCTACTATGGATATAAGTGTCATAAAAAACCTACTTCGAAACAAAAAGACATTCCTAAAACTAGATTTGTACTTGAAGCTTAGCCTGTTCCAAATAAATGGAATTTTTTCTAGAATAGTTCGTCTTCCAACTGGTGGAGACTTTGGCAGCAAAAGTGTTGCAGGTTTGTTTTTTGTTATATTGAGTCCAGTTGCAAGAGTAACCACAAATGTTGACACAATATAAAGTACGAGTATGAGAATATATCTTATGAATGTCACTTGTTCAACACTTGGTGGCATCACAAACTGGATGTTAAATGTTGAATACAAAATATTTGTAAGTCCAGTTCCCACACCAAAGGCTAAAAGCCCACCAATAATGTTGGCAAGTAACACAAATAACAAATATTTACCAAGTATGCGCATACTTGAATAACCCAAAGTTTTTAAACATGCAATTTGAGAGCGCTCCTCATCAAAAAGTCTTGTCATGGTAGAAAATACGACAAGTACGGTGACAAGCATAAAGAAAATGCTAAATATTATGCCTATATTTCCAACCTTGATAGCATATTCATTTAAAGAGTATAGTCCATAATTTTGGTACAATGTGAGAAGAGTTATGTCTTGATTTTCAAGAAGCGATGTTTGTTCATCTATATAATTTTCGTATGCTCCATCATAATGATTGAACAAATTTCTGTCATTTATGCTGATGTAAATATCTGTATTAGGAAGTGGAAACAAATTGTGCTGTGAGATGTATACCACATAACCCAGCGACCTTCCTTGAATGTTGCTCGGCTCTTCATATTTGTTTATAAGTAGAGGATTTTGAACAATTCCACACACAGTAAACGTCTGCCCCATGAGTTGAACAGTGTCATTTATGCGATAAGTTTTTAAATTCTCTTTGCCTTGCTCCACCAAAATTTCATTGGCACTTTGTGGAAAACTTCCTGAAATTAATTGCAGTTTGTTGATATTGGAATTTTCCAGGTCATACTTATATATCCTATACACATCACCATCATTTTCCATATCAAGACTAAATAATGCCATTACATTATCTTCACCAAACTGCTCTTTATATGCCGTAACATCACTTTGAGAAAAACCAATGGCATTATGATTTTTTAATATGAAATCTGGAATATTTTGAGTTTGATAGTATTGCGTGAGTGAGTTTTGAATTTTACTTTGGCTCTCACCTATCCCCGTCATAAAACTTATACTGATAAACAGCATCAAAACCAAAGTCAAAAACCTGGTTATTTGACTTTTAAAAAGTCTAAGTGTAGTTTTATCATATTTTTTCATCACCACTCAATCTCCATAATTGGTTTTGGGTTTTCATTTATGACAATACTTTCAATTTTTCCATTTTTTATGCTAATTACCTCATCTGCCATATCTTTGAGTGCCTGGTTATGTGTTACGACTATCACAAGTTTATCTTGTTTTTTAGATACTTCATATAGTAGCTTTAAAACATTTTTTCCAGTGTTATAGTCCAGCGCTCCAGTGGGTTCATCACAAAGTAAAATTTGTGCATTTTTTGCAATTGCTCTTGCAATTGATACACGTTGCTGTTCACCACCACTAAGCTGAGCTGGAAAATATTTCAATCTTTCGCCAAGCCCAACATCATTTAGTACACTTTTGGGATCAAGTGCGTCCTTACAAATTTCAGTCGCCAGTTCAACATTTTCTAGTGCTGTAAGATTTGGCATTAGATTGTAAAATTGAAAGACGAACCCAACATCTTTACGCCTGTACTGAGTAAGTTGTTTCTTGTCATATCGTGCGATGTCCTTATCATCCACAAAAATATCACCACTTGTGACACTGTCCATGCCGCCAAGAAGGTTAAGTAGCGTCGTTTTGCCAGCGCCACTTGGTCCCAAAATTACGACAAATTTACCTTTTTCTAGCTCAAAATTAATGTCGTCAAGTGCAGTGTATTCACCAGCCTGAGAAACATAAACTTTTTTTACATTTTCTAATTTTAAAAAACTCATATTAACCTCCTTTAATTGCAAATTATTTTATCTTATGATATTATAATTTATCAAACATTGGTCAAATAAACAACTACAGTTTAAAACTTGAGTTGATTTTCCAACTTTTTTTGTAAATAGTTGATAAAAGGAGACGGTATGCAAGATTTAAGAACAAAAAAAACACTCATGGCCTTAGAAAAAGCATTTTATGAAATCAAAAAGAATAAGCAATTGGAACAGATAAAAGTCAAAGTTCTTTGTGAAAAGGCCATGATAAACAAAACTACATTTTACAACTACTTCACAGATATTTATGCTTTTTCGGACTATATTGAAAACAAAATTATAGAAGAAAAATTTAAAATATTGCCAAAACACAGCAATGTACTTTTTAACATCAAACAACTAATATACGATGTTTATAATTCTTTCAATTGTAAGGAAATTATAATTTTGTTTGGTAATAGATATGATGTGCTTATTAAAAAATGTGAGAAAAAACTTTTTGATGAATATAAAAGCACCATAAACACAACAAAAAAACAGCTATACATCTCCTTTTTTATATATGGTGCCTCCCACATTCTTTTTGATAGCAAAGGTACTGAAAGTGAGAAACTTGAAATGTTAACTGAAATTTTAGACAATGATTTTTGTAACAAGATGGGGATAAATTTTTAATAATCTTCCAAAAAAGTGTGCATATTTTCACCTTTCTTGTACCCTATGACCGTGTCAAGACATACACTGTGCAAACTTTTGAAGATATTGTTATCGACAGCCGGTATTGAATTTTTTAATGTTTTGATCAATTGTTTTATCTCCTTGCGCTTTGAACTCATCATGCCCTCATTAACTTTTTGTACAACAGCGCAAGCACAATTTAAAAATTTTAGGTTATTGTACTTCACCCAATGGATGATATCTTCTTCCCTGACCATGTAAAGTGGGCGTATGAGTTCCATGCCTTTGTGGCTTGTACTTTTGAGTTTTGGCATCATTGTTTTAAATTGTCCACCATAAAACATGCTAAGGAGAGTTGTATCAATGGCATCATCAAAATGATGTCCAAGCGCTATTTTATTGCAACCTAGGCTTTGAGCAAATTCATATAGATATCCCCTACGCATTCTTGCACAAAGATAACAAGGAGATTTATCAATTTCATTTACAATGCCAAAAATGGGACTGGTGAAAATTTTTAAATCTATCCCCAGTTTTTTGGCATTTTCTTCTATCAGCTTTCTATTTTTTGGCAGATATCCTGGATCCATACAAATGTATTCGACGTCAAAATCAACATTCCAATGAATTTTTAAAACCTCCATACACTTTGCAAGCAAAAAACTATCTTTGCCGCCAGAAATGCAAACTGCAATTTTATCACCTTCTTGAATCAATTGATATTGATCAACAGCATGAATGAATCTTTTATATATTGTTTTTTTGAACTTTTTAGTTATGCTGTGTAAAATTTCATCCACTTTCATTTATAACCCCATTAATTTTTTAATAACAAAATTTGCAATCATCAGTCCTGCAACAGCTGGTACAAAGATCGCACTTTGTGGTCTTTTTTCAACTATATTGGCTTTTGGTGTTTCTTTGGAATAGAGTACATCCACCTCTTTGATTCCCTCTTGTCTTAGTAGCTTTCTTATGACTTTAGCCAAAGGACAAACACTTGTTTTTTCTATGTCCACAATCTCCAAAGCTTTTATATCAAGTTTATTTCCAGTCCCCATGCAGGAAATGATATTCGCTCCACACTCTTTGGCCTTTTTTATTATTGCAATTTTGCTAGTTACCATGTCTATAGCATCGATAACATAGTCAAATTTTTTAAAAACAATCTTATCAATATTCTTCGCATCAATTTTTTCGTTTATAGTCGTCACTTGGCATTTGGGATTTATTTGTAACACACGTTGTTTCATGACCATAGTTTTACTTTCACCAACAGTACTTTCAAGAGCGATAATTTGTCGGTTGATGTTTGATGGTTCAACTACATCAAAATCTACTAGAGTGATACATCCGATACCACTTCTAACTAAACCCTCAACTACATATCCACCAACTCCACCCAAGCCAAAAACTATTACATTACTGTTTTTTAATTTATTGAATTTATCTTTACCAACAAGGTTAATTAGTTTTTCAAATCTTTCCATACGTACTCCAATAAAAATGAATAATTATGCATTAATTTGATTTTTTATTCACCAATCTTCATGATATCCTTTGCTCCAATCTTTGACATCATCATAAAAATTATAATAAGATTGCTTAAAAGTTTTAACATTATTTTTGCTACTTTTAGTCTTTTTCATTTATTTTCTCCAATAATACTAAAGTTTCAATATTGTTCGTTTGTGGAAACATATCATAAGGTTTTATATACTTTATTGAATAATTATTCATAAAGATGTTTAAATCCCGAGCTAGTGTATTAGAAGCGCAAGATATGTAGATTATCTTGTTTGGGCGAAGTGCTTTTATGTTATTTGCTGCTCTGGCTTTCATACCCCCACGAGGAGGATCAATGACTACACAATCAACGTCTTTAAGTTTTGTTATTTCTTCGTCTACATCACCCAAAATAAATTTGATATTGCGCATTTCGTTTATTTGTGCAATTTGTACTGCGTCCAGATGTGAAGATTTATCTATTTCTATACCAAACACAAATTTTGCCTTCTGGGCTAGCCTACATGACAATTCTCCACGTCCAGAGTAGCAATCAACCACAATATCATCTTTTATCAAACCCAGAACATCATCGTACAAAATTTTTGCGACATCATCATTAACTTGTAAAAAGCTCTGAGGACGTACAATACATTTTAACCCAGAATTTTCATAACTGATATTTTTAATTCCATATGCATGTTTAAGATGCTTATCCTTAGTGTTATACACGAATATTCCATAAGAGTACATATTGGAAAGATCAGAAAGCAATAAATTACTATCAAATTTTTTTGCCGACTTAGTGTAAAATGTTATGAGTATTTGCTTTTGTATTGCCTTTATGTCAACTTTGTCAAAATCCATTTGTTGATTTCGCATAAAATTATTGATGGGTTCTATACAAGAATTTATCATTTCATTCGCGATATGGCAGTATGATATATTTTCTAATTCATTACTACTTTTTTTGTGAAGGCACAATGAATTGTTTTTTACAGAAAAAGTCATATGGTTACGATAATTTAGTTGCTTAACACTTTTTTGAATATCACTATCAATCATCGTCTTAGCATACTTAGCAATATTGCCATTTACTATTTGTTCTTTTATTTTCAATTGCTCATGGTAATTTGCATGCATAAGCTGACAACCACCACAACTATTAAAGTATGGACAAATGGGCTGTACTCTTTTGTCGCTTTTACTTAATATTTTTTTAACTTTAGCAAAATCATATCTAGATTGTTGTTTAATTATCTGTACTTCAACTCTCTCACCCACCAGAGCACCATCTACAAAAATAACTTTGCCCTGATTTTTTGATACGCCCTCTCCAAAACTCCCATATCTTTCAATATCTATAATCATAAGTTTAATATATCACAAACCAACAAGATTTCGCAATAAAAAACAGGCTTTCGCCTGTTTAAAGCTTATGCAGTGTGCATATTTTAGCCTTGATAAATTATTAAGCTCACAAAATATAAAATGATACAAACAGCCATAATTGAAATCAGCGCAATTGTAGCTCGAGAAAGCTTTACGTTTCTAGATTCACCTTTATTCTGCGCATAATAACTTTCTTGTCCAACGCTGCCACTTAGAGCATTGCTTCCATCTTCATTGGTGTTTGACTGCAAAAGTGTTGTAACGATCAACATGATAGCGCACAATGTGGTTATACAAATCAGCACAATTCTTGCAATCGGGAATGAAGCAACAACCCAATCAGGGGCCAGTGAAGTTAAAATTTGTGTTAAGTGTTTCATTTTGTCTCCTTTAAAATCCATAAATGCTAAACAGTACAATAATACCCGAAATGATTATAAAAAGCAAAACATTTACAAACTTTATTTTAGGTTTATTGCTTTTATTTGAAATTGTTTTTATAAAAGATATCAAAAGCAAGATATCCAATATCGCTAAAAGTGCAATAATGGAAATTTTCAGATAATAATTCATTTGTGCGATGCCAGTTACGATATCATTAAAAAACTTTTCCATAATCATTCTCCCTACTGCTAGGTACCTAGGTTTAGGGTATCATAAAATCATGCTTTTGTCAATGATAAAAAGATCAATGGTGATGATGGGGATCCACAGTAGGTATTGTTTGAACAATATGGCAATTCTCATCTTCACAATCCAAACTTTGGAAATCTATTTGAATTGTTAAATGCACTATGTTAAATTGCCTAGAATATTGATTGATTTCATTTTTAATTTCACAAACCTTATCTTTTGGCTCACTGTCATCTACCACTACATGTAGTGTTGCCAGTAAACTTTCACCATCAAGTGTCCAAATGTGCAAATGATGAACAGATTTAACTCCATCAATTCTTTCCAGCCCACCTTTGTAAGTATCATACTCAAACCACTTTGGGGATTTTTCCAAAACAATTGAAATTGCGTATACAAGATTTTTAATAGCATGATAAATAACATATATTGAAACCAAAATAGATAAAATTGGATCTAAAATGTACACATCCAGCGTCCAAACAAAAATGCTTCCAATCAGCACAACTACCCAACCAAGCACGTCTTCAAGCATGTGTAAGTTTATTGATTTTTCATTTATATTTCTGCTTTTGGCCGTTTCAAATACAGCAATTCCGTTAATCAAAACACCAAAAATGGCAATTATAAACATCCACATTCCGTCAATAGGCCTTGGTTCAATTATTCTTAAAACTGATGTGTAAATAACGACGGCACCACCCACAAGAAGTATTGCACTAGTTAACATGGCAGAGATAACCGAATATCTTCTATAGCCGAATGTATAAGTTTTGTCCACGTTTTTATTTGATTTCTTTTCAAAAAAATATGCAACAAAGATGGATATGCAATCACCAAAATCATGAATACTATCTGAAAGGATCGCCACACTTCCAGTAAATATACCACCCACAACTTCAATTATAACAAAGAAAAAGTTTAACAAAAAAGCAGTCAAAATATTACGCGACGAATTTTTCTCGTTTTTCTTAGTCATTCTCACTCTCCATAATATGTGCTAGTGCAATTTCAAAAATATTTTTGACGTGATTGTCTAAAAACAAATAAAACACTTCTTTCCCTTTTTTTTCGCTTTTAACTAATTTCGCATCTTTAAGCACCCTGAGTTGATGCGAAACTGCACTTTTAGTCATGTTTAAAATTGATGCTAAATCACTTACGCAAATTTCATTTTGATCAAGAACGCTTAAGATGCTAACACGAGTATTATCACTTAGAATATGAAAAAAATCTGCAAGCTTTAAAAGTAACTTGTTTTGAGTGACACCCTTTTTAAACATCTTTACCACATCTTCATGCAAAATATTGCAGTCACATCCATGCTCTGGCTTGCCCATATAATTCCTCCTTGATTGAATAAATATTCAATCGTATTATAGTTGAATACCTTTGCACATGTCAACAAAAATTAATATGTATATAAAATTTTTTTTGTCACAAAATATTTTTGAAAGGAGAACAAATATGATAGTAGTCAATTATATAGCCTTTATTCTTTTGGCAATTGGTGGGCTGAACTGGGGACTTATTGGTTTGTTTAATTTCAACTTAGTAAGTGCCATTTTCGGCTCAGAAAGAAACATTGGCAGTAGTATAATATATATTCTTGTCTTCTTGTCAATGTTGTGGTTAATATTTTCTATCATCTATAATAATGGCTATATTTTGTTTAGAAATATTTAAAAAGCACAAAAAAATAGGCATTTTTGCCTATTTTTTTTACATTTCAATGTGATCGGTTTTTGGTTTTTCAAATAATAACAACTTTTGTATTAAACAATCTAATTGGACAAGTGTGGCATTGGGTTTGGCTCCAAGTTTACATTTTTCTAATTTACTTATAATCTTTTCTCTACCTTCGCTGGTTTGCAACAATTTTTTAACATGTAATATTCCAGCATCCATATCCTCATGATTGGACATCCAATTTACAGAACTCTCTCTATCATAAACCCAAAGAAAACGGTTGATTACCTCTTCAATTGTTTTGCACTTTGCATTATATGATTCGTTTCTAATTTCCTTAATCTGTTTGTCATATAAAAGTTTCAATTTTGACAAATTTGGTGCAATTCCAGGCGCCTCACCAAATGCACTAATTTCAGCTTGTCTTAAAACATTATGATCAATGGCATTATAATCAATTTCAAATCCAGCTCTGTTTGCAAGTTCTGTGAGAAATATCATTTTAACTCTGCCATTACCTTCTCTAAAAGGATGAAGCACATTAAATTCATTTGAATAATAACTGAACAATTCAACAAATTCACGTCTAGTTAAATTTTTTAAATAATTATCTTTTCTTAAATTGTTGAAAATTTCTTCCATGCCATATAAAAGAAACTCAACATTATAGAACATACTATATCCTTTTTGTATGTTCACAGTGCGATATTCGCCCGCCCATGGATATATATCTTGAAAAAGATATTTGTGAATGTAACAAAAAGTCTTCGCATTTAGTGGCAATTTATTTAGTTTCTCGCTATCAAAAAGCTCAAAAGCACGCAATGATGATAATTTTTGCTCCATTTTGATACATTTTTGCTCGTCTACTATGCCAAGTTTATTGTCAAGATATGGCATAGTTTTTTGTTTTTCAGGGTCGGCCCTATCATAGTCTAGCATCAATCATCCTCCCTATTTATTATTTTATTAATTTCAATATCTGCGTCTTTTGACTTGGCAATTCTCTCCATAGCTTCCTCGTCTTCTTTTGTCAATTCGTAGCCATCAATAGACCAAATATTGCGTATGTTTTCAATATATTTTTTTTGCTTTTGAGTCAATTTACAATCATCCATAACTCACTCCTCTTAAAATATAGCATATACCCTATTGTGCCGTCAATACTTAGCTCGCTGATAAAAAAATTATATAAACTAATTTTTTACACAATATAAAGTATATGAAAAAGATTTTACTATTTCTTAGTGCATTTGTCCCACTCTATATCCTTGTAGTCATCAAAATTTTAATTGATATAGTATTTTTAAACCTTTCTTTTAACTTTTTAAATACATTCTCAATAATATTATTTTCAATTTTAATTTGTTTGGGTATTTATGGCGCAAATTTAGCAATTAAACATGAAAGCACACCTATCTCAAATATAAAAATTGTAACTGCCACAAATATTACTGAAAAATATTTTTTAGGTTATTTTTCACTATTCGTCTTGTTTGCACTAAGTTATGAACTTGAAAAAGTCAGTATGTTTGTCGTATTTATATTGGTAATATTTTTTATTGGAATTGTATACGTTAAAAATGATTTATTTTATATCAACCCCTTCCTAAATATTTTGGGATACAATTTTTATGACATCACCTTTATCAATTTAGATGAAAACAAGGGAGAACAAAAAGCCAAATTTTTTTATAAAGGTAATTTAGAACGGCATGATAAACCTTTTGTGGCCTATCTTAGCCATGAGAATTTTAGTATGCTTGATCATAAAAAAAATTAGATATTGAAAACAACAAAGTTATATGGTATCATAAACTTAAGGTAGGTTACCATGGATGTCAAAAATAAAGTTTATGAACAATTGGTTGTTCAAAAATTGTTTGGAAAAAATTATTTTTCGGCATTCAATAAGGTATCAAAATCTTTAAATTTAAATAGCACAGTTATCTTACAAGCTTTCAACGAACTATTAAAGGAAAAAATCATAAAGCTTAATAAAAAACACTATACAAACAACCTTCAGCCAACGCAAGGCATAATATGTGGAAAAGGCAATAATTTATATTTAGAAACTTCCAACAATATTTTAATACCTATAACTAATAAAAATGACGCCAATATAGGCGACACTGTAAGCGCATATGCTTTAAATAACAAACAAAAACAAATCGCAATCGTAGAGAAGGTGCTAGAAAGAAAAGAGGAATTTATTTATGGTAGAGTTATAAAATTAAACTCCGGAGCAATTGTATTGGTATGCGATGACAATAAAGATAAAATACTTTTAGCATATGACGAACATTCCATAAATAGTATTGGGAAAAAAGTTTGTGTTAAATTGGATAAAATTTCAAATAACATAACACAAATTCGCACTGGAAGTATAGTTAAAGTATTTGGTTTTGCTAATGATCCTATCGTAGAAAATGTTGTTATAGCAGCCAAGCATGGCTTTGTTAAACAATTCAATAATAAAGTAGAATCCGAACTTGACAATATTTTGGATTATGTAACAAAAGATGAAATTGAAAATAGAATTGATTTAAGAAAATTAAAGTTTGTTACAATTGATCCCAGCACATGCAAAGATATGGACGATGCTGTTTATGTTGAAAGAACAAAAAACGGATATAAAATTTTAACTGCTATTGCAGATGTGGGACACTATGTCGCACTAAATAGTGAAATAGATAAAGAAGCATACAAAAGAGGTACAAGTTGTTATCTTGGTGACGGAGTATATCCTATGTTGCCTGAAAAATTATCCAATGGAATTTGTTCACTAAATGAAAATGTTGATAGACTCGCAATTGTCACTGCCATTGATATTGATAAAGATGGAAATCTTATAAGATATTCAATAAAACCAGCAGTTATCAACAGCAAACACAAACTTAGCTACGAAGTAGCCGATAAAATCCATCTTGGAGATGATAATTTAGGTCAAAAATTTTCAGACATAAAACCTCAAATTGACATGATGTTTGAAATTTCGGATATTTTAGTGAATCAAAGACGAAATCGTGGCGCTTTATTTGTAAATTCAAATGAGGCAGATTTTAAACTAGATGAAACAAAAACAATAGTGACAGAGATAGAAAATCACTCAAATCTTTTATCTACCAAAATTATTGAATCTTTTATGCTTTTGACAAATGAAGCCATTGGAGATTTCTTCACCAAAAATAACCTTTATACATTATTTAGAGTTCATTTGGCTCCAAATATCGCTCAAATCGATGAATTGAATGAGATATTGCAACAGTTTAATTTGCCAAAAGTTGATTTTAGTGTAAGAAGTTATCAACGCATTTGCGATTTGGTAAAGGGTGAAAATTACGAGGAATACATAACTATTCAATTGCTAAAAAGCTTGCAAAAAGCGACTTATTCACCATTAAATCAGGGCCATTTTGGCTTGGCATCTAAAGATTACATTCAATTTACCTCGCCTATTAGAAGATACCCCGATCTTGTTGCTCACAGAATTTTGAGTAGTTATTTGAGCAATAAAAATTATCTTCCATCATCAGAAAGGCTGATGCTGATGGGCTTACATTTAAGCAAAAGAGAACAAGATGCAAAAGATGCTGAACAAGAAAGCAATGCACTAATGAACACAATCTGGGCTGAACAACATATTGGCGACAAATTTGTAGCCAAAATTTATGACATCACCCACAACAAGATCATAGCAAAATGTGGTTTGGTCAGTTTCGTTATCCCTATGCATGATATTAATAAATATGGTTATAAATTTGATGGAAAAACAAGATATCTAAAAAAATTTCCAGACAAATATTTAAGAATTGCCGACCAGCTGCCTATAGTTATTACGAAGGCTGACAGAACAAATAAAGAAATAACAGCGCATTGTGATTTTGTGCAGACAAATCAAAATGTGATGGATGCCAAATGCTTATAAATGTTTTGATATAAAATAATTTTGGTGTATACTTAGCATATAAAATTTTTTAAAGGAAATATTATAAGTATGTTTGATATATCACCATTAACCGTTTCTGGTAAAATTGCAACAATTTCATTGCTGTTAAAGATATTGTTACCGATATTTTTTGTTGCTCTTAGTGTAGGACTTTACTTTGCACTTTGTGCTCGTTCAGACAAAGGCAAAAAAATAACTAAAATAGTTTTGGCAAGTACAATATGCGTTTTGTATGCTTTTAGATTTTTCTTTTGGCTTGCAAGAGCAATCGTGACAAGTGGAAGTTTTTCATTTTCATATTTTTTGTTGGCATTGGGCTTAAATGGGAATTATGCTGTAACCTCTTTGCTTATGATAATTTGTGCCGTAGCATTATTCATTAGTGCTTTTGCAAAACAAGAAAACATGACATTATCTTTTTGTAAATACACACTTTTGGGAGTAGGTTTTCCATTTGCTATAATACAGTTATTTAGAGTTGACATGATAATCAACACCATTGACAATGTTTATCATATACTCAATTTAATTTCCATGATGTTTACCATATTGATGCTTGTAGTTCCTATTTATTTCATCAAAATTTATGAACTTAGACCAAAACTATCTAAATTTTGGTATGCAATAGCTGGCTATACATCAATTGCTTCAATTTGCATGACTTTATCTCTGGTTACAACAAGTGGCAATATTGCAGAAATGACGTATGCGACATCACTCAGACAACTTGGAATTAGTGTCAATTTCCCTTGGCATCTTCTCATTTCAATTCCAGCCTTTTTGATTATTTGCTTTGTTGTCTATTACCTTATTACACTTATATACAAAAAGATAACCCATGATCCGGTAACACTTGAATACAAACATAGAAATGAATTTTTTGAATTATATTCTTTTGCAACAAAATCTCTTTGCTGTATGCAAGGATTACTGATATTGATAATACTCGCAACAATCATTCGCAATCCTTTAGGTTCGCTGTGGGGGCTTTTCTGCTTGGTTCCACTTATAATGACAATATTTTGTGTCTACGCAGCTTTGGAAATGGAAGAACAAGCCAAAATTGACGATGAAAAAGTATTTGAAAAAGGAAATCGTGAGGCAAAAAAAATTATCACACTTTCAATAATAGGCAATGTAATTTTTGGACTTGTGATTGCAAAACAAATAAAAAATGAACGTGAGAATATAATTGATAGAAAACAACGTGAAGAAAAACGAAAAATGCGTGAAAAAACAAAGACTTTGGATTAAACAAAGTCTTTTATTTTAAAACCGGATATCCCATACCTTCAAGATTTCTATTGTGAGTTATGCCCTTTGAACATTGAAGCAAAATTTTTTTCAATTGATCTGGCCTTAGTTGTGGGTATTTTTGCAGAATTATTGCACAAATTCCTGCAATCATTGGTGCAGATACGCTGGTACCACTCAATGTCACATAATCGATGTGCCTTCCACAAGACACTATGTCCACACTTGGTGCCACAACATCTGGCTTTATCCTAGAAAATGCGGGACCTCTTGATGAAAATGGTGCAATTTCAAAGAAATTTTCATTGAATGTGTCACCTATTCTGTTATCATTAAAACCACCGACTGTAATTATTTTTGATGAAATACCTGGACTTTTTATAGTGTTATAATTAGGTCCACTATTTCCAGCTGCGGCCACAACAGTAATGCCACAATTCCAAAGCTTTTCTGCACCTCGCATGATTGGATCATTATGCCCTAACGGCTCACTGCCAAAACTCATGCAAACAACTTTTATATCATATTTTTTGTAATTTTTGTATATCCATTCAACAGCATCCAAGATAGTTGTTGCAGTTGCCTCACCGTTTTTATCCAAAGCTTTTATGGAGATTATGTTTGCATCACTTGCAAAACCGCTATATTTGCCGAATGACATAAGTCCGTTTCCACACAAAACACCTGCCACAAAAGTTCCATGCCCGTTATCATCATAAGGAAGTGACTTATCATTAACCAAATCCACGAACTTTATAATTCGATTTTTTCTTAATGTAAAATCAAGGTGTGGAGATATCCCAGTATCAATTATTGCAACACAAATACCTTTGCCATTGTAGTCAATACCATCCACACCCATTATTTTGCGTGCAACATTGCATAATGATTGAACTTTGCTTGAGTGTGCTATATATTTGACAAACGGCATTTTAGCACAATCATACACATCATTTTTTGTTGCATCTATGCAAAAAAGATTTAAAAATCTGTATTCTTTTAAAATTTTTATATTTCTATGATCTAAGTATTTTCTTGCTCTTTTGTAGTCAAAAACCTCTACTAAGCATACTTGTTTTGGGTTTGTTTTAGATAACATAAATACATTTTCCAAATGTGAATCTATTTTTCTCATATATCATTTTATTTAAGTTGTTGTAAAATTGTCATTAAATATTTTTGTTGGTCAAGAGTAAGATACGGTAAAATCTGATTTATTTGTATTCTTAGTTTTTCAAAGTCGAAATTTCCGTCACTCTTTTGCTTATCTACATTTTTTAATAGTTCTTGCATTAAACTATTTTGATCCATATCTTTGTACTTCTCATAAAGATTTTTCACGTCAGTACTTTCATTTATTTTTTCTTTTTCCTGCTTTTCAGTTTGTTTTTTTCCCTTTGATTTGAATTCACTTAACTTCATTTTTTTACACCTTTCACTAAAACATTATATGCTTGCATATAATATTTAGTGATGGAAAATGAATTTAATATATATCCAAATACAAATTTAAACAATCAAAACAATGAGCAGTCAAATTCTCCAAGCAATAGTTCCATTTTGCAAAAGATTTTGCCCATGCTTGTATCTGGCAAAACGCTGACGGATATATTACCTTCAATTACAAACTTAAATGGAATAAATCCAATGCTTGCCAGTGTTTTGAGTACCACTCCCACAAAAAAGGATGATAAAAAAATAGAGAGTGATACGATAGACATATCACATCTCACTAAAATTGAATAGATACATATAATGGTGTGGAGGAAAACATATGACAAGAGATTTTAGATTATACCAAGAACATCCACACTTCGATTTAAGACCAGGCTGTGGCTGCAATCCATGTGGTCCAAGTCCTTGTTTGCCTAACTTCCCTATAATGCCAGATTTTTGCAATCGACCTTCATGTCCGCCATCTTGTCCACCAACATGTCCACCACAACTTAAAAGACGAGGTTGTAACGAAGATTTAATGTGGCTATTAGTTGGCATAGGAATAGGTCAAATATTAGATAAGTGATTCATAAATTTTAAGTAAATTGCTCATTTCGGCAAATACATAGTCGAAAGTATTCTTTTGCATTAAATCTACACCTGCAACTTTCAAAAGTGAAACAGGATCCATTGACGAGCCCAATGTCAAAAATTTGCGATATCCATTTAACACTTCTGCATCACCTTCAAATATCTTGTTCGCAATGTAAAATGCCGATATTAGTCCAGTTGCATACTTGTAAACATAAAATGAGGAATAAAAGTGTGGTATACGTGACCATTCATATTTGATTTCCTCACAAAGTTCCACATTTTCACCAAAATATCTTTTATTTAGATTATAATAAAAATCGTTAAGTGCCTTGGCAGTTGTCTCTTCACCAGATTCATAAGCCCTATGAGCATACTCTTCAAACTCAGCAAACAAAGTTTGTCGGAAAATTGTGGAGTAGAACATTTTAAATAGGTAATCAAGATAGTATAACTTTTCTTCTTTGGTTTCGGACTTGCTTAAAAAGTAATTTAAAAGCAACATTTCATTAACCGTTGATGCAACTTCAGCAACAAAAATTTCATATCCGGCCTTTTGCTCAACCTGGATTTTATTTGAAAAATAGGTATGCATGCTGTGACCAAGCTCATGCGCAAGTGTAAATATATCATTTAGTGTACTCTCATAATTTAAAAGTACAACTGGATGTTTCCCATATGCGCCCCATGAAAATGCACCAGTGTCCTTGCCGTCATTTGTAAAAACATCTATCCATCTTTCATCAACTGCACGATGCAAAATGTCGACATAGTCATCTTTTAATACCTTTAGTGCATCAAAAACAATGTTTGTTGCTTCTTCATAGGTATAATTTTTCTCTAAACTGGAGCAAGATGGTGCTCGCATATCATAGACTGCAATCTTGTCTAATTTTAAAATACGCCTTTTCAAATCAAAGTAATCATGAAAAACCGAGAGGTTGTCATTAACGCATTTTAAAACTGTATTGTAAACCTTAATATCCACATCCTCTGAAAACATTGCCGCTTCAAGTGGCGAAGAAAAACGTCGTACATTACTGTAAAAACTATCAGCTTTTACATTTCCAATATATATCTCTGTAATGGTTTGATTGAGTTTTCCATATGCACCATTCATGGATTTATATGAACTTTCTCTGAGTTTTCTATCTGTGGATTGGCTATACCTATTGTAGACAGAATTATTCATTTGATATTTTTTGCCGTTACTATCAACTGCATCATCGAAGGTAATTTCTGCTGTGTCAATTTTATCAAAAATTGAAGAAAATTGTCCCGAAAATAAACCCGTTTTTGCCAACAATTTTTCTTCATTTTTTGATAGCATATGTTTTTTAAATTTAATGATATCTAAAAAATACAAATCATAATCTTTAAAATCTTCATCATTTGATAATTGTTTTAAAAATTCGTCACTTAATTGGTTTAATTCGCTGTCAATGAACGAATATGCTTCATTAATTTCAACCGATAATTTTTCAATTTTATTTAACATATTTTGATGCACAGCATTTGTTGAATTTTCCTTTACTTTAAGGCTTGCATAAACATATAAAAGAGACATTTTTGATGAAACTTCCTGTTCATTTTTAAGACAAAGCAAAATATCTTTTTTATTATTTAATTTATTTTCAAATTCAAGGACTTTTTTATAGTTATTTTTAACAAATAAAAAAGTATTTTCCCATTCATTTAAATCTTTAAAATATTCACTTAAATCCCACTTATATTTTTCTGCAATTTTTTCTCTTTCCATATTATACCTTTATTTTATATTATTAATTTCTTTATTAAAAAAATTCCAAGGATTTTCAATTGGTGGCAAAAATATATATGTTTGCTTTTCATTTTTTGTTGGATGGTAAAAAGACAATTTGTAAGCCCAAAGTGCCAGATTTCCACTTTTGGCAAAGCCATAGCGATGATCGCCATATATTGGTGCATTGACCCCTCTTAATTGCACTCTAATTTGATGGCTCCTTCCGGTGTGCAAATTAATTTTAAGCAAACTTAGACCGTCTTTTTCTGATATCACCTCGTAATCCAATTTCGCTTCTTTGGCAAGTGGTGTTGTTTTTGATACCAACGAAACCATATTAGTGAAATTGTCTTTTTTTAAGTAATTGACCAGTGTGCCTTTTTTCTGCTTCAAAATACCATTTGTAACTGCTAGATATGACTTTTTAAACTCACCGGACTTTATTTGTTCGCTTAACCTTTTTGCCGCCTTTGAGGTCTTGGCAAAAACCATAAGTCCACCAGTGACTCTATCCAGCCTATGCACTATGCCCACAAAAACATTACCTGGCTTTTGATATTTTTCTTTGAGATATTCTTTGATCTCGGTTTGCATATCCATATCGCCACTTTCATCTTTTTGCGTGGGAATATTTTGTGGTTTAACGCAAACCAATATGTGATTATCTTCATATATTATGTTCACCATATTTTCACCCCACTTGCACCACATGGAAGTATAAGACCATCACTGCACTTTATACCCACTTCATACGACGAAATGTTTCCATCACCAAACACAATTTTTAGTATGTTATTTAATACCAGTGGTTGAAGCCCTGTTGTATATGAATTTATTAGCACAAACAATGGATTGTCTGAGAGAACATTTCTACAAAGTTTGACAAAATCAAAAAGGTTATCTTCAAGCTTCCACATCTCTCCACCAGGACCTCTACCATAACTTGGTGGATCCATTATTATGGCATCATATTTGTTGCCTCTTCTTATCTCACGTTCAACAAACTTTTTGCAGTCATCCACAATATATCTTATTGGCTTGTCATTTAGTTGCGATAGTGCAATGTTTTGTTTACATCTTTCAACCATATTTTTGCTTGCATCTACATGAGTGACAACTGCACCTGCACTTGTACAAGCCACAGTTGCACCTCCAGTGTATCCAAAGAGATTTAACACTTTAATTTCTCGCTTCGCATTTTTGATAAGTGAAATCATCATGTCCCAATTTGTCGCCTGCTCTGGAAAAAGACCGGTGTGCTTAAAGCCCATCGGCTTTATCAAAAAGTTTAAATTTCTCCACGACACTATCCAGTCATCTGGTATTTTTTTTAGATACTCCCAACTTCCACCCCCAGAGCTACTTCTATGGTAATGTGCACAAAGGTTTGGTATTTTTAATGATTTGCCAGTATCCCAAATGACTTGTGGATCTGGACGAAGTAGGTATACTTCACCCCATCGTTCCAACTTTTCGCCTTTTGAAGATGAAATAACTTCAAAATCTTTCCACTCTTCGTTATATCTCATAATCAGCCCTTAATTTTAATAACTACATCCTCACCACCAATATTGACAGTTTGAACAATATTGGCATCTTCAATGTCACCATATTTTGTTACTAATGCCTCTGACTTTATTTTGTCTAGATAGTTTACCACAACTTTATTGATACTTTCGTCATTTGATACTATTTCAAGTTCAATTCTTTGTTCAATCCTAAGATCACTCTCTTTACGAATAACTTGTATAGCACGAATAAGTTCACGAAGCAAACCTTCAAGCATCAAATTCTCATCAAGTGTAATGTCAAGAACGACGGTTATATTGTTTTCACTTGCTATCACATAGTCCTTCTTTGGTTTCAAACATAGTTCGAATAACTCACTTGAAAGGGTTTGTCCCAAAAGATTGATACTACCGTTTTTATACTGACTGACAAGTTCTGCCATCTTTGTATCTGAAGCATTTAATAGTTCGGTTTTTGCTTTTTGAACATCGCCTTTAAGTATCGCTCCAGCCTTCTTAAAATTGACTTGAAGATATTCGACATTAAAGTTTGTTGCATCATGTTCAAAGACAATATTTTTGATGTTTAATTCATCTTT
Source organism: uncultured Clostridia bacterium (assembly GCA_944383375.1). GTDB lineage: Bacteria > Bacillota > Clostridia > Christensenellales > UBA1242 > UBA5893. The sequence goes on from CALWPG010000004.1 coordinate 77,031, forward strand.
TATGATATTTTCATACGCAAGTATTGCACTTTTTGCCTTATTGTCACATGTGATGTACATGGTTTTTAGTGGCTGTTTGATCTTTAATTGGTTTTCATTTCTAAGTCTTTGTGCAAGGTTTATAACATTTCTTGCAATTTGAGTGTTGTACAATACATCCTCATCGTTTATATCAAAACTCACGTCAGCAAAACCATCCATAAAAATTGAAAGTTTGGCATTATTTTCTACCGACCTTACCAAATTTTGATAGATATGTTCACACATAAATGGTATTATTGGAGCCATGACCTTGGTGATGTTTTTCAGTGCATAATAGAGTGAAGCATATGCGCAAAGCTTATCATCGCCTCCACTTTTCCAAAATCTTCTACGGCTTGTTCTGATGTACCAATTTGACACATCATCAATCAAACTTTCAAAATCTTTGATAACATTGAAGTATCTTTGATTTTCATAATTCTCTTGGCTGTCACGAATAAATTTATTTGTTGAAACTATCAGCCATTTATCTACCACATCAAATTTGTCAGGTTTGAAACTTAAAATATTTGGATTATCCAAAACATAATACGTGTTAAAGAATACATACGCATTCCAAAGTCCCAAAATTTTTCTACGCGTTTCATCACAAATGCCAAAACCAAAACGAGTATCATTTTGCATGTTATTGGAGGCAAAGATATACCTAAGTACATCTGCACCATATTTATCTACAACTTCATCAAAACTTATGTTGTTTGGCCCTGATTTACTAAACTTCGAACCGTCTTCAGCAACAAGCATTGCAAAGCCTATAACTTTTTTGTAAGGGGCACGATGTTCAAGTGCCACGCTCATAAACAAAAGTGAATAGAACCAAAGCCTTATTTGCTCTTTCATTTCAATAACGCATTCTGCTGGAAAATCTTTTTCCCAATGCTCTCTGTTTGTAAAATACTGTTTTGTACTAAACGGTGTAATACCAGCATCTAGCCAACAGTCACCAACTTCGCTGACGCGTTTGACCTTATGGTGACATTTTGGGCAAGTTATTTCAATTTTGTCTATATAAGGCCTGTGAAGATGAGGAAGGTTTTCAACCTCTTCACTGCTCGACAATCTTTTAAGTTCGTCAAGTGAACCCACAACTGTGAGTTCTCCACAATTTTCACATCTGTAGAATGGAAGTGGTAAGCCGTAAAAGCGCTTACGAGAAATGTTCCAATCGCCCATATTGGTGAGCCAATCAAGCATACGCTTTTTAGTAAAAGCAGGTTGCCATTCAACAGTGTCTATTGCCTTAATTAGTTCTGGACGAATTTCATCGGCACTTAAATACCATTCCTTACTTAACCTGAATATCAATGGATTTTTACATCTCCAGCATATTGGATAGCGATGCTTATGCTTATGAGTATAATAAAGTTTATCTTGCTTTTTTAATTCATCAAAAACAAGGTCTACAACTTCTGTCGTCTTTTTCCCAGCCAAAAATCCAAAATCAGAGTAAAATACTCCATTTTCATCAACTGGACAAACTTTTTCAAGACCCAATTTTTCGCCAAGCTCAAAGTCCTCTTGCCCACATCCAGGTGCGATATGGACAGCACCAGAACCTTCAGTTGCGTCAACCATATCCCATGCAACAATTTTGTGCACAAAATTTTGTTGCTTAAGCTCAGGGAAACACGTCTCATATTCAAGTCCGACGAGCTCACTTCCCTTGATAGTTTTCTCAATACTCACAAGATCATCTTTTAAGCATTTTTTTGCATCGCTACATACAATGAGTTTCCTGTTTGTACTTTTTACATTGCATACGATATAGTCAAGTTCAGGATTTACAGCAACTGCAACATTTGAAGAAAGTGTCCAAGGTGTTGTTGTCCAAACAACGATGGACATATCACTATCTTTTATTGGCAACTTGAAAAATACTGCCAAGTGCTCCATATCTTGATAGTTATCTGCAACTTCGTGCTCGCTGAGCGAAGTACCACAGTGACTACACCATGGCATTGGCCTGTGCTTTTCAATAAGCCAACCTTTCTCATGACATTTTTTGAGGAAATACCATATTGATGTAATGTTTTCATCGGTATTTGTAAAGTATGAATGCTCCCAATCCATCCACTGACCAAGTCGTGTTGATTGGCGTGTGATTATTGATGAATAGTGATTTACTCTTTCAATGCATTTTTCAACAAAATTGTCCATTCCATACGACAAAATATCTCGCTTGTCCTTTAGTCCAAGCTCTTTTTCAACATTGACCTCAACCCAAAGGCCTTGAGCATCAAAACCATTTTGAAAGCAACTATCATAGCCCTGCATGCTCTTGTAACGAAGCATAATGTCCTTGAGTGCTCTATTCCAAACATGGTGAAGCTTCATTTCATTGTTTGCTGTTATTGGCCCATCCAAAAATGGATACCATTTGCCTGTCTTTGAATTTTGCTCACGCATCTTTTTAAAACAGTTTTCATCTTCCCAAAATTTTAATATATCTTTTTCTAATTTAACAAAATCTGGCATACCTTGTTCTTTTTTCATAATCTTGTCCTTTTTAACAATAGAGTGTAACATAATCATTATAATAATGTCAAACTTATGAAGTGTTGGAAGCGTTAATCTCTACTTTTTTTCTTTGGTGCCACAATAATTACAAAAAGTATGCACTCTATACCAAGCACAACATACCACCACTCAACATAAAAGTTGAAAACCACACCTTTTATAGTTGTAATTTGGATTACACCTCTTCCCGCAGTTAAATCATCGGCATCAACACCAAAGACAATACTACCCATTGTATCTGTACGAAATACATTTTGAGCACCAACTAAATTTTCAACACGAGCGAGCACCTCTTCATTTGGATGTTCATAACTATTGCCTTCGCCCACAGAAATCACTGCATAATTTGGATGAGTCGCAAGTAAAAACTCTTGTGACGTGGAAGTATTGCTACCGTGATGACCAAGTTTTAATATGTCACAACTTATGTCTATGTAATCATCAAGCACTTCTTCTTCAACTTCTATTTCAGCATCGCCAGTAAGCAGTATTTTTCTGTATTTATATTCAATCATAATCAGTGGTGAATAATTGTTGGCATCGGTGTATTTTTGTTGTGTCGGAGATAAAAATTCAACAGTATAATCACATTCAGAATCTAAAAATAGTGGGTTGTTCATGCGTTCGGTTACAAATACCATACAATCCTCTGCATCTGCTTTGTCTATCATTGCTGTGTAACACTTTGTATTACAAGTGTTTACTTGATCAGTTGACCACCCGTTCTCTTTCATTTCTTCATCAGTGTAAACATTTGGTCTATAAAAACTACGGATATTAAAGTTATCAAATACGACATCGGCTCCACCCACATGATCTTCGTCTTGATGAGTTGCGATAAAATAATCAATATCACGATCATCTCTTGAAGAAAACACACCATTCAAATATGAAAGCAAATCATCCTCACTTGAACCTGGACCAGCATCTACAAGCATTATCTTGTCATCTGGAAGTTCAATCAATATGCTATCGCCCTGACCGACATCAATAAAATGAACTTTTAATTCACAATTTTCTACATCTTCTGTAAGTGGCGGATTGATTAGTTCATTTACCCAAACTTCTAGTTTGTCATTAAAAAAGAAAGTAGAGCAAATTATTAATGATAGCACAAAAAATATCGCTAGTCTCACTTTCATATTTCTCTTTTGATTATTTTTAGATTTTGTTTTAGCCATGTATTTGTGGTTCCTCGCGATAATAATCTTCTTTTGTCTTGTTTTTATTAGGCTTTCTGCTCAAAAGCGCTAAGATTTGTGGCATTTTGTCTATGGTTTCTTTGTATCCTTCGTCCACCATATCCATCATTCCTTCAGTTTTGGAAGCTGAAAATCTCTTTGTTTCTGGTCCAACCATCACATCAGCACTAAGATATCCACGAAGTGCAGTATTTTCCATTAAAACTCTTATGGAACACGATACAACATCCACTAATTTCAAACTATCAGTGCCGTAAGTTCTATGCTTATTTACATCAATCCCAATCACATAGTCACAACCAAATCTTTTTGGCACACTTGTTGGAATGGTGTTTTTAAGCCCACCGTCACAAAGGTGATAATTTTCAAATACAACGGGCACAAAAACGCCAGGAACACAGCAACTTCCTGCTACAGCTTTTGCCAAATTGCCTTTACGCAAAATGATCTCTTTTGTGGTCTTTATATCACAGGCGACACAAGCAAACGGAAGTGGCAAATCTTCTATATTTATATCACCAAGTTGAGCTGATATAAGGTCAACAATTCCATCGGTTTTTGATGGCATAAACGGAATTTTATTGGTACGGATGTCGTCTTCTTTGATGTTTTTTGCAATTTTCATCATCTGACTGAAAGTATAGCCAGCAGCATAAAATGCACCGATTATGCTCCCTGCACTCGTACCACAAATGAAGGCAAAATCAGTTGGCTTTATACCATATTCTTCAAATGCTTTAATAACGCCAAGATGAGCAAATCCCCTTGCTCCTCCACCACCAAACGCTATTCCGATTTTGGCTTTTCTCTTGGAAAATATCTTGTTTAAATCAAATTTCATATTTCACTCTCTATTAGTTAATATATTAGCATAATACTTCAAAAAAACCAATATATAATAAAAAAAACTCCACAAATTGTTTTGTGGAGTAATATTGACTTGAAAATTTCCATAAATGCAAGTCTTGATTTATATATGTTTATTCAAGAATGGCCTTTATTCTTCTAATTCCAGCGCTACAAGATTGTTCTTTTACAATTTTAAAGTGACCAAGCTCGCCCGTGGAGTTGGCATGTGGACCTCCACAAATTTCTTTTGAAAACTCGCCAATCCTATATGTTTTTACTTTATCACCATATTTATTTGTGAATAACCCTATAAAACCCTGATTTTTGGCTTCTTCAACTGTCATTTCCTGCATTACAACAGGAATGTTTTGCTTTATAACATCGTTGACCATATCTTCGACTTTTTGTAGTTCCTCTTTTGTGCAAGGTCTGTCAAGATTGAAATCAAAACGAAGTCTTTCTGCTGTTATGTTGCTACCCTTTTGATTTACATCAGGTGAAATGACCTTTTTAAGAGCAGCATGCAAAAGGTGGGTTGCTGTGTGAAGATGTGTTGTTGCCTCTTGATTGTCTGCAAGCCCACATGCAAATTTTTGCTCACTGCCTGCACGAGAGATCTCTTGATGTTTTTTGAATGCTTCTTTATAGCCGTCCACATCCACCTTAAGATTTTGTTCTTTTGCAAGTTCGACAGTCATTTCAAGTGGAAAGCCAAAGGTATCAAAAAGGTGGAATGCAGTTACACCGTCTATGGTATCACCATCGAGTTTTCTGACGGTGCGTTCAAACTCTTTTAGTCCACCCTCTAGTGTCCTCATAAATTTGTTATATTCTTTTGTTATCTCTTCATCAATTTTTGCTTTGTTTTGTTCAAGTTCGGGATAAACATCTTTGTATTTCTCAATGTACTGCTTTGCTATTTCGTTTAGTCCACCTTCTTTAAGACCAACTGTTCGAGCATGACGAATTGCTCCACGAAGTATCCTACGCAAAATATATCCTTGGTCAACATTGCTTGGAACAATGCCATTTTGGTCACCAAGCATAAAAACAGCAGTGCGAATATGGTCCAAGATTACACGAAATGCCTTTGTTGTCCTCTCGTCTTCACCATACTTTATGCCAGTAAGTTCCTCAAGTTTTTTTCTGGCATTTTCAAACAAATCGGTATCATAAACTGATTGTTCGTTATTCAAAACACATAATGTCCTTTCAAGCCCCATACCAGTATCAACATTTTTTTGCTTTAGTGGTGAATAAGTGCCATCGGCATTTTTGTTATATGCCATAAAAACATCATTCCATATTTCCAAAAATGCGCCACATGAACATGCTGGAGAACAGTTTTCACTACATTTTTCTTTTACTTTTATGAACATTTCTGTATCAGTTCCACATGGGCCAGTGGTTCCAGCAGGTCCCCAAAAATTGTGTTCTCTTGAAAGAAAATATATATCATCTTTATTTATTCCTGCTCTTTCCCAATACATTGCACTTTCCTCATCACGAGGCATTTCTTCATCGCCAGCGAAAACTGAAACAGCAATTTTATTTTTGTCTATTCCAAGATACTCTGGACTTGTCAAAAATTCATAACTCCAAGCAATCATTTGCTCTTTAAAATAGTCGCCAAGGCTCCAGTTTCCAAGCATTTCAAAAAAAGTACAGTGAGAGGAATCACCTACTTCATCTATATCCCCTGTCCTTATGCATTTTTGATAGTCAGTTAGTCTGTTGCCCGCTGGATGTTTTTCCCCAAGAAGATATGGGACAAGTGGGTGCATTCCCGCTGTGGTAAAAAGTACCGTTGGATCATTTTCTGGAATTACAGATGCTGATGGAATTTGTTTGTGTCCACGATCTGTAAAAAACTTAATATACATTGTTCTTAATTGTTCACTAGTTAATTTTTTCATAATTTTTATACTACTACACCTTAATAATTTTATCAAATATATTTAATAGTTTTTATGCTTTTGAGATATCAATACTGAATACCCCAAACCACCATATGCTTTGCCTTTTCTTTGCAAACGACACATTTGTCGCCGTCAGATACAGGTTCATCGGTGATACATCTAGATTTTATTCCACCGATCTCTTTCATTTTAAGCTCACATTCTTGCTTGCCGCACCAATGTGAATAGATAAAGCCTGGTTTTGTTTTTATAATTTTTTCCACCTGAGAGATATCATCAGTTCTGTACGTTAACTCATCTCTTCTTTTTAATGCTCTATCATACAAATTTTGTTGTATAGATTTCATCAAATTGAGAACTTCATTGACTATGTCGCAGTCCACCTTTACATTCATCTTTTCTCTAGTATCACGCCTTGCAAGAGTAATTTCGCCGTTTGCAAGGTCCCTTGCGCCAATTTCAATTCTGACAGGAATACCATTTACTTCATGTTCTGCAAATTTAAATCCCGGTGAGCGATCTGAATCATCACAGAAAACTGATATATTTGCCTCTGATAAAATTTTCAAATATTTATCAGCAAGTGCCTTGACTTCGGCACTTTCCCCTATTGGTACAATCACCACTTGCCTTGGAGCTATGTTTGGTGGAAGTACAAGACCGTTGTCATCACTGTGAACCATAATGAGTGCACCAATCATGCGAGTTGAGCAGCCCCACGAGGTTTGGTATGCATACTGCCATTCGTTATTTTTATTTAAAAATTTTATGTCATATGCTTTTGCAAATTTTTGCCCAAAATAATGTGAAGTTGCACTTTGCAAGCTTACACCATTGTACATAAGTGCTTCAACAGTGTATGTGTAATCAGCGCCTGCAAATTTTTCCTTTTCTGTTTTCTTGCCACAAACCGCAGGAATTGCAAGATATTTCTCGAAGAAATCTTTGTAAACGTTGAGCATTTTAAGTGTTTCTGCTTCAGCTTCCTCTTTTGTGGCATGAACTGTGTGACCCTCTTGCCACAAAAATTCACGCGTTCGAAGAAATGGTCTTGTTTCCTTTTCCCAGCGCATAACATTGCACCATTGGTTGTAGAGTTTTGGAAGATCGCGATATGACTTAACTTTCAAACTATAATAATCCGAAAAAAGTGTTTCGCTTGTTGGTCGAATGGCAAGTCTTTCATCCAAAATGTTTTGTCCTCCAACTGTAACCCAAGCGCACTCAGGTGCAAAACCTTCAACAAGTTCACTTTCTTTTTTCAAAAGATTTTCAGGAATAAGCATAGGCATAGAAACATTTTGATGACCAGTTTGTTTAAAAATTTTATCCAAAACACTTTGCATCTTTTCCCAAATAGCATAGCCATTTGGCTCTAAAATAACACATCCCTTGGTGTTTGAATATTCAGCAAGATTTGCGCATCTGACAATATCAGTATACCACTTTGCAAAATCTTCATCACGTGAAGTTATTGCTTTGTTTTTCATGATTTTCTCCTATTTTATATCTAGTTTTCTTTTTACTATAGCACTTTTAAAGCAATAAGTAAACATAAAATAAAAAAATACTCGCATTGCTGCGAGTACTTTTTTGAGTTGTTGTTATGGTCCAGTTGGCCCTGTTGGTCCGGTTGGTCCCGTCGCACCAGTTGGTCCCGTTGGACCAGTTGCACCTGTCGCTCCTGCCGGGCCAGTTGGTCCTGTTGCGCCTGTGGCTCCTGCCGGACCGGTTGGTCCCGTTGCCCCTGCTGTGCCTGCTGCTCCAGTTGGGCCCGTAGGGCCTGTGGCTCCAGTTGTTCCTACAGTTCCTGCTGGTCCGGTAGCTCCTGTGGCACCGGTTGGACCTGTTGTGCCTTGTGGAATGGTTAGGTTCAAGAAAAAGTTTGGCGCAGTTCCCGTTATAGTGGCTGCTGCTGTAGTTCCTGGCGCTCCCGTTGTTACGGTACCAATGGCAAATATTGGTGTAACACCAGTTGCTCCAGTAGCTCCAGTCGCACCAGTTGGACCCGTTGCACCAGTCGCTCCCGTTGGACCTGTTGGTCCCGTTGCCCCTGCTGGACCGGTAGCTCCAGTCGCACCAGTAGCGCCGGTTGGACCTGTTGCGCCTGTGGCACCAGTTGTACCTTGTGGCCCTTGTATTCCCGCAAAACCTTGAATACCTTGAATTCCTTGAGGTCCCTGAGCACCAGTTGGTCCAGTTGCTCCTGTAGGACCTGTAGCACCGGTAGGTCCGGTTGCACCTGTTGGTCCTGTCGCACCTGTGGAAGGACCAGTTGGGCCTGTTGGACCGGTTGGACCTTGTGGACCACGTTGACCAGTTCTCACCGTATTTGTTACAAAAATGCTTTCGCAACAAGGTGGTGGTGTATTATTACAATTACATGGCATCGTGTTCATCTCCTTTTATTAGTGTATTCATTTCATTGTATGTTTGATAATTCAATATTGTTAAATTATTTGAATTATTTAAATTTTGTGTTATGATTATAAACATGAAAGTAAAAACAAAACAATGTAATAGTAAGATGTGCATAGTTTGTGGCTTGGAAAACCCAAACAGTTTAAAAGCACCTTTTTACGAAATGGAAGATGGCAGTGTGATAAGCATATTTGAATTTAAGGAAACTCATCAAAGTTACCCAGAACGCACTCATGGTGGTTTAATTACCGCGATGCTGGATGAACTTGGACTTAGGTGCATATGGCCAATTGAGAATACTTTTGGTGTGACAATGGAAATAACTACAAAATTTAGAAAACCAGTTCCTTACAACCAAAAACTCAAAGGTATTGGCAAAGTAATTTCAAACACACCAAGATTTATTCAAAGCCATGCAGAAATTCTAGATTTGCAAGATAACATTTTGGCAGAGGCAAATATTAAGTACTTAAAATTTCTTACAGATAAAATTGTTTTAAGTAATGTAAACGCAGAAGAACATAATATTTTTGTACCTGATGATGTGAAAGAAATAAATTAGATATTTACATTGATGAAATTTGAGTGTATAATAGGAGTACAAATGAAAGTTGTAAAGTTTGTAAAAATTAATCAAGATGCAATAATACCAGATTATGCTCATGAGGGTGATGCTGGAATGGACCTGTACAGTGTCGAAGACACAGTCATTGAACCTAACACTTTAAAGAAAGTTAATACTGGGCTCGTGATTGAACTTCCTAAAAACACAGAAGCGCAAGTTAGAAGCAAGAGCGGTATTGCACTTAAAAGCCAAGTGTTCGTTCTCAACTCACCTGGCACTATCGATGAAAATTATCGTGGTGAAATTGCTGTATTATTGTACAATTTGGGAAAACAAGCCTACGAAGTAAAGAAAGGTCAAAAAATTGCACAACTTGTAATAAATGAAATTTGCTATGTAAAAACAAAAGTTGTTGAAAATGTATCTCAAACTACACGTGGCGAAGGTGGATTTGGCTCAACGGGGTTAAAAAGGAACAAACAATGAATTTTGCAAAATTAAATGATAAATATTACGTTTTATTTTCTTTTCCATACAAAAATGAAGAAGTTTTTGTTTGCAGAGACAAAGTCAATCTTTTGTACTCTTTTTTTAAATTTGTTGACGATGACTTTATTAAAATCAAATCACCAACTCTTGACAAAATATTCAAACCGAACACAGACCCAATAGTTTATAGCGTATCAAAATATCCGGCAAATTTTTCAAAAATTAACTTTGAACAACTCAAATCAACAGCAATTGATTTGATAAAAGATATGACCAATAATTTTTCTGCATACATACAAAATATTATAGAAAATAATTTAAAAAATGTTGTGATAAGGGTAAAAAAAATTGGAAGGACAAATGTTTCAGCTGAGTACGATGGCGAAACGAATACTATAACCATAGATGAAATTGAAATTAACAAAATGTCAGATAAACTGTTATTGCACACTTTTTTCCATGAGATGCTTCATTGTGCATCGGCAAGTTTTTATGCTTCAAAATCTGGTTTTAGGAGTAACAACGTCATAAGCTTTAAGAGTGGAATAATTTTTAATCAATATGAAAACACATATTTTAATGAAGCTTACACAGAACTTATGGCACATAAATACTATCCTGTTAAACCACGAAGTTATGCTCTTGTCACATCTATGCTTGACACAATTTTAAAATTTTGTGATCAGGATAAAGTTAAAGAATACTACTTTACAAACGATAATCAAAATTTGGTTAAACATTTACAAGAGGTCTTTCATCAACCACAGAGCGAAATACGAAAGTTACTTCTTTTATTTGACGTCTGTGATGAGACTTTTAACAAAACTGTAAGAGACGAGCGCTTTAATCTACGTGAGATTATCTTATCAAGTTACTCAACACTTGTAAACTTAGTCTCAAAAATGATCATTGACAAATACAGAGCTGAAAATAAAGATTTAAAACAATTAAATTTTTACTCAATATTTGTCAATAGATTGAACTCAGAGTTACCAAGTGATGTTAAAAATGCAGTAAATTATTGTCTCGATAAATCACAGAGATTTTTTGAATATTACTTAAACAATAACTTTGAGAACAAAACTGACCAAATTGACTATGTGATGTTCCCTTACTATAAAAAAATTTTTATTGAAACTTTCGCTCAAGGAATTCCCCTCCCCCCTTCTTTCCCTGAAAGATACAAATGTTTTGAAATTTATCAGCAGGTACTTTCAAATAATACAGAAATCGGAAACAAAAAGGGATGGTACACAAAAGAGTCGGTATTTAAAAATTTATTTGACGAAAGATTCAACTATTTACCAAAAGATGAAGACAGGCGCCTGCATGTCATTTACCAATATTTGACCATAATGAATGATTTTAAATTTGATATAACCAAGTATTTAAACAAAGACCAGGTTATTGCAGTTTTAAAAAAGAGCCCAAACATTTTTAGATCCTTGTGTGCTAGTAATATTTACTATATGCTTGACATACAAAAAGATTTACCTTCTCAAATGCAGGCGTCAGAATATTTTTATGTAGGTATTATAAAACAATTGTTAAAAGAAAAAAATCAAAATTCATTGGAAATATTATCAAATTATTTTAATAAAATAGATGTAAAAACCCAAAATAAAATGCTATATTCAAGTAACTTTTTAGCAATACTGGAAAAAAGTAAGCTTTTAGATGGTGAAAATTTAGAAAAATTTATATATAACGCAAAATTGACAGCTAGCCAAAACTTTACTGATGAATTCACTATATAAAACCCCTAATTCAACAAGTCAACTTGCAAACAATTTTATTTTGTTTGGCTCGTTGACAAAACTTGCGTCCATGGTGAAATGGATATCACATAAGTCTTCGGAACTTAGATTTCGGGTTCGAGCCCTGATGGACGCACCAAAAAATTAAGCAAGTCCTATTTTGACTTGCTTATTATTTTAACAGTTTTTGAAGATATTGCTGAACTTTATCTCTTGTCAATTTATACTGGCTAGATTTTTCTGATGACGAAACGCATTCTCCTCCCAAATGCGTAAAAGTTTTTTTGCTCATTTGGTTTTGATTATTTATATTAAAATAAATCTCATTAAATTGCTGATAAGATGGATAATAAAATATATATTTTATAATTTCCAAGATGAGTCTTGTATTTTTAACTTGTTTAGATAGTTGGACTTCATTAATAAATACCTTTTCTCCTTTTTCAATAATAACAAAGCCACAAATCTTGCCATTATTATATATTATTATAAAGTCATTGTTTTCATTTTGGGCATTTGTATATACATTATTTTTCCAAATTTTACCATCATTTTCGGTTACATTATAACCAAGTTCGATCATATTGTCTTTTATTATCTCAAAGCACAAGTCCAATTGATATTCTGATAAAAATTTTTCATGATGAAATTTAAAGCCTTTTACAAATTTATTGTAGATTTCTACTCCCAGTTCACAATAAAAATTTGAAGGTATTTCATAAGATCCTGTTGATAAATAAAATTTTGCAGGACAATATCTGCACAGAGAGATATAGGGACAATTTCTGCATTTTGCTTTTTTAGAATACAATCTAGTTTTTATCTTTTGAAGATTGTATACGCATTCCAATAAATTTCCTTTTTTGTAAACCTGATATTCATTTTGTAGACAAACACACATACAAACATGCAAAGAAGAATCTATAAATAGTGAATCATCATTTTGTTTACACTTAAAAATGCGATCATTCTGTTTTGTCTGGCTGAAAATTTTTAAAAATTTTTTTCCAGCATTATTTTGCTTTGACAAATAACTTATAATTTCGGGTACGGATATTTGTTGGGGATTTATTTTTTGACACTTGCCCATTTGGGGAAAAATTAAATAATCTGATCTAAAACTATTATTAAATTTTTTAGAATATGCTTTAATTTTGTCAAAATATGACTTATTTAAATTCGAAATTATACTCTTTGTTTTAACATCAATACCTTTATTAATTAACATTTCAATATTTTTATCAACAGTACAAAACGAATTTTTTATTCCAGTAAATTCACTATAAGAGGTTTCATCATATCCGTATAATGATACTTCTATAGAATATGGTTTATATTTGCTCAAGCAATCAAGAATTTGTTTAGTTAAATTATATCCATTTGTATTTAAATTGATAACAAAGCCCTGTTTATATAAATACTTATATATTTTTATAAAATCTTTATGAATAAAAATTTCACCACCAGTCAAGGTTATAAAATTACATTTAGCTCTTTTTAATTCTTTTGCTAAACTGACTATATTTTCATAAGTTATATATTTGATTTTATTTTTATCCACATAACAATGAGAACATCTAAAATTACATACATTAATAATTTCTATCAGACAACTTTTTACATATAAAAAAGAATTTTTATAATTAATTTTTGTCTTTGACTTCACAAAGCCACCTTTAATCAATAAATACAAAACACTATTTCTGATTTTAAGACTTTCAATTTTACCACAATGAAAGTATTCTTGTATGCATTTTATAACCTTAGTCATTGATAAACCCTGAAGAATCAAATTTGCTACAACGGCATTCTTCTCATCAAAAATTATATAATTACCGTTACGATTATCATAAACTTCAAAACCTTTATCGTGATTTTTAATACATACATCATCGTTGATTTGATATTCCATAAAAACTCCTGCATAAGAAAAAGAAGTGGTATGCCCACTTCTAAATACTAACAAGCATCTTGTCCATTTGCTACTTGCCAGCAACCATCATCAAAACTTTCTGAATTGTTAATGTTAATAACCATATGCATCCTCCTTTTATTAGTATAGCAAACTTAAATAAAAATGTCAACTATTATAAATAAAGGAATGAGCTAAGTCGCCAAATACCTAAATAATAAACCTATTGTTATTCAAAATTTCCATATATGATTGCTCTATAGTCAGGTGGCTCGTATCTAAAATATTATCGTCGCTAAAATTCTCATCCTTCATCTCTTGCAATAAAATTAATGACCTTTCTCCCATTTGACAATCAATTGGTCTTAATTTGTCTCTTTGAACAATAGTTGCTTCGTCGACCATCGAACAAACAAATTTAATTTCACAAAAGGGAAAATTTTGTTTTATATCTTTAATTTGTTCCTTATCTAAGACATAATTAAAGACCACATCAAAACCTTCTTTGATTGAATTTTCAATTATGCTTTTACAATTATTCCAAAACAATCTCAGATGATTGCCTTGCTTCCAGGGACTGACATAACCACCCACAACAAGGTTGTATATTTCGTCACCTTCAATCAATATACTTTTTTCTAAATTTTCTGCAATTTTTTTTGAAATTGTGCTTTTCCCAATGCCTGCAGTACCTGTTATTAAAAATAGGGATATTGCCATCTTCAGTTGGAGCGCTATTTGTGACTGAAAGTTAGACAATCTATTTGGCTTTCTCCTCGTTCTATGCCTCCCCCGACCATAGATATTTCATTTTTTTTATTATTTTTTATTAATAAAATTTTTCCATTTCTTTCACATATTCCAAAACATGTCTCTCTAAAATCGAATTTTTGGTTATCAAATTTTTCGCCTATTGTTATTACTTCCATATATCCATCCAAGTTATTTATACCACATTAAATCGCAAACAGGCAAATATGTTTTAAAAAAATCGAGCACCAGAAAGCACCCGATAATTGTTATTTAATTAATTCTTCATTAAATTTAATTGAGTCTTTATAAATATTTTTTTCAATTTCTTTTGCATATTTGTCTTTAAGCTTAGGTTTTGAAAGTGTTTCGTATAGTTTTTCAAGTGAATTGATAAGATCTTGAGGCACATTATCACGTTTTGTATCAATGATATATGAGCCCACTTTATTGTGATTAACATGTTGCTGACGAGGACAATAGTACTCATCCCAATAAGGATCAAAATTTTCATCATAGTACATATCAATGTAAGTGATATCACCCAAATAATCTTCAATGATTCCTGCAAAAATTTTGTTATACTTGTCTTCTTTGTTTACCTTGATAAGGCGTGCTAACAATTTTACAAGCTTTGAATATGATTCTAATCTATCTTGTTCTTTTCTATACAATTTTTCATATTCTTTTTTTCTTTCCAAAGTATTTACTAATTGACATTTAACACCATATTCAAGTCTTTCTTTGATAACTGCTTCCTCAAATAGATAAACCAAGTCTTCTTTTGATAAATCTTTAAATTTAACTTTGCCTGTTTCTCTTAATAAATTGTCCTCATCTTTGAACATTTTTACGTCGTATAAATATTGCTTGTTAAACTTTCTCATCAATAATCTCCTATCATTAACAATATGATTTAAATGTATCATAGTTTACACTCAAAGTCAATACTCAACTGTCAATTTCATGAAAGTCATGGCTTAGCATATTCATATTATTGTCAAAAGCAACTTTCCCCACAAAGTGCTTTCCTTCAAGCGCCATAGGTAGCCACAAAAGATCATCGGCAAGCATTTTTTCATATGGTATTTTATCTATATCGTACCACCTTGGAAACATTTCCTCGGTTTCCACAATTTCACCATCAAACTTTGTACAAGTGTAGATATGCATGTACATATTCACATGCTCACCCTTGTACCATACGTCAAAATGAATTTTGCCTATCAGGGCATAATCTACAGGAGTTGCACCAATTTCCTCTTGGCATTCTCTTACCATTGCCTGGTCAATGGTTTCACATTCGTCCTGCTTGCCTCCTATGCCATTTAATGTGCCTTTTGCAAAACCCCTTTTCTTTTCGCCAAGTAAAATCTGATTGTCTTTAAAAAATAATGTAAGTGTTGTGTTTATTGTTCTTAATTCTTCCATATATTCCTCCTAAAAAAAATGTTTTTTGCTGTTGAATTTACCTCCTTTTTTTTCTACGACAATTTTAACAGCAAATAAATTGCGTATCAAGATTGCCATTCTTAGAATATAAATTCTCACAAAAAACGCAAATTGGAATGGTCGAATAAAATGCATTATTATGCTATCATTTTTTGACAATTTTGTCAATAACAATAATATTAAAAAAGTACTCGATAAAGTTTAACTTTTACGAGTACTTCTGAAATCATAAAACAATATTATTTGTTCCTAATTGCCGCTTGCGCTGCTGCGAGGCGTGCAATTGGCACTCTGTATGGTGAACATGAGACATAGGTTAGTCCAACTCTGTGGAAGAAATCGATTGATTGAGGATCTCCACCATGTTCGCCACAGACACCAAGTTTAATGTCAGGACGTGTGGATTTGCCAAGTTTAACAGCCATGTCAACAAGTTTGCCAACCCCTTTTTCATCAACGTGAGCAAATGGATCGTTATCAAAAAGTTTTTTGTCATAATAAGCATCCAAGAACTTACCAGCATCGTCACGGCTAAAGCCAAATGTCATTTGAGTTAAGTCATTTGTTCCAAATGAGAAGAACTCTGCAGTCTTGGCAATTTCGTCAGCTGTGAGTGCTGCACGAGGAATTTCAATCATGGTACCAATCTTATAGTCTAGTTTTTCACCACTAGCCTTGATTACCTCATCTGCAGTTTGTGCCACAATGTCACGAACATAATTGAATTCTTTTGATTCACAAGTGAGTGGAATCATTATCTCTGGATGGATGTCATAACCATCTTCTCTTTTTACTGTGAGCGCTGCCTCGATCACTGCACGAGTTTGCATTCTTGCAATCTCAGGATATGTCACAGCAAGTCTAAGTCCACGATGACCCATCATTGGGTTAAATTCATGCAAACTTTCAACAGTATGTTTGAGTTTTTCAAAAGTCAAGCCCATATCCTTTGCAAGATCACGAATTTCATCATCTGTGTGAGGTAAAAACTCATGTAGAGGTGGATCCAAAAATCTTATCGTTACTGGTTTACCTTTCATTGCTTTGTATAGACCTATGAAATCTTTTCTCTGCATAGGAAGAAGCTTACTAAGTGCCTTTTCTCTCTCTTCTACGGTGGAGGAAACAATCATCTCTCTAACTGCTGGGATACGATCTGCTTCAAAGAACATATGCTCTGTTCTGCACAGGCCTATTCCCTCTGCACCAAAGTTATAGGCTACTTCTGCATCACGAGGATTGTCTGCATTTGTGCGCACTTGTAATCTACGTGCATTATCTGCCCACTCCATGATGGTGGCAAAGTCTCCAGAAACTTCGGCTGGTTTTGTGTTTATTTTTCTGCCATAAACATTTCCTGTGGAACCATCAAAGGCAATTTCATCACCTTCGTGATATGTCTTTCCTGAAATTGTACATATCTTATTTTCTTCATCCACCGAAAGGCTGCCACATCCAGCAACACAAGCAGTTCCCATCCCACGAGCGACAACTGCCGCATGCGATGTCATACCGCCACGAGCAGTCAAAACTCCTTGGCTAACTGCCATGCCCTCGATATCTTCTGGTGAAGTTTCAAGACGAACAAGAACGACTTTCTCTTTATTACTGCTGAGCTCTTTTGCCCTCTCTGCTGTGAAAACAATTTTGCCAGTTGCTGCGCCTGGTGAAGCTGGAAGGCCATGTGCGATGACTTCTGCATTTTTTAGGTCGGCTTCATCAAAAGTTGGATGAAGCAATGCATCAAGTTGTTTTGGGTCAAGCATGAGCAATGCTTGATCTTTGTTTATTCTGCCCTCATTTACAAGATCAACAGCAATTTTAAGGGCAGCTTTGGCTGTACGTTTACCATTTCTTGTTTGAAGCATATAAAGTTTACCCTTTTCAATTGTAAACTCCATATCTTGCATATCGTTGTAGTGATTTTCCAAAATTTCACAAATTTCAGTAAATTGTTTGTAAATCTCTGGATTTTGTTGCTCAAGGGTTGAGATAGGATTTGGTGTTCTTATACCAGCCACAACATCTTCACCCTGTGCATTCATAAGATATTCGCCAAACAACTTCTTTTCGCCAGTTGCAGGATTACGTGTGAACGCAACACCTGTTCCACTGGTTTCGCCCATATTTCCAAAAACCATGGTTTGAACATTTACAGCAGTACCCCAACTTGATGGGATATCATTCATACGGCGATAGACATTGGCTCTTGGATTATCCCATGATCTAAACACGGCTTTAACAGCCTCAATAAGTTGTGTCTTTGGATCTGTAGGAAAGTCGCAATTCATTTCTTTTTTGTAAAATTCTTTAAACTTTGCAACCATTTCTTTTAGATCTTCGGCAGAAAATTCAATGTCAAGCTTGATGCCACGAGCTTCTTTCATTTCGTCAATAATTCTTTCAAATCTTGACTTGTCAAGTCCCATGACGACATCACTAAACATCTGAATAAATCTTCTGTAACTATCATAAGCAAAACGTTCATTGCCAGTAAGTTCGCTTAGTCCAACAACAACTTCATCATTTATACCAAGATTGAGTATTGTATCCATCATGCCAGGCATGGATGCTCTTGCGCCCGAACGTACAGAAACAAGAAGTGGATTTTTTTTGTCGCCGAACTTTTTGCCGGTGATCTCTTCTAGTTTTTTAAGTCCCTCTTGAACCTGTGCAATCACTTCGTCACTCAATTTTTTGCCATCATCATAATACTTTGTGCAGGCTTCTGTCGTGACAGTGAATCCCTGTGGCACTGGAAGTCCAATATTGGTCATTTCTGCAAGGTTTGCACCTTTGCCACCAAGAAGGTTACGCATCGATGCGTTTCCCTCACTAAAAAGATAAACGTATTTTGTCATTTTTCCTCCATTTTTCAAACTTAGATAGTTTAAAACATTAAAAAAAAATAAGCAAATAAATTATGCTTATTTTTATAGTAACTTCAATTTTTTGTTAAATCGCCTATCAAAATTGATATTTAAAATGTTCAGCACTTCATCCTCGCTGCCTTTGGCAAGTTTTAGTGTGGATAATTTTTTATAATCTGTGGTATTTAGAAGTTTAAGCGCAGTGCCTACCCTTGACGATACCTCAATGCAATTTGCCGCTTTGCAGCCCAGGCAAACAATTTCTCCAAAGTCTAGATTAAGATATCTTTTTCCAGAAAATTTTTCTCCACAGACAGAGCATGCGTCCATCGCCAAACGATACCCCATGGCAGAAAAAATTGAAAGCAAATATTTTATCAAAACATACTTGTCGTTGACATTGCCATAGGCTATTGTTCCAAGCGCTTTTAATGTCTCTAAAAACAAGGGTGTATTCTCCACGCCTTCTCCAGCGACGGTGTTTACTACCTCCAAAATGGCACAGGCGATGTAATATTTGTCGATGTCCTGGCTGAGTTCAAAAAAATTGTTTTGAACATCAACTCCAGTGATGACATTGGAAGGTGTTTCAATAAAAAAATCACCAAAGCAAAATAACTCTTTGGCAAATTTTAACTTGGCTTTTGGTGATTTGACTGAACGCAATACACCATAAATTTTGCCCTTTTCAAGCGAAAATAAAGTTACACGCTTGTCCTTTTCCTTATAGTCACTACTGCCAATTACGATGGCTTTGACTTTTATACTACCCACTATAATTCCATTCCCTGATCTTGCAACTGTTCGTTTGCGTAAAAGTCCAATACCTTCTCATCACTATGTTGAACAGCAAAATACAAAAGATATACATTCACATTTCCAGTACTTGAAAATATATCCCAAAGTTTTTTTGCATTGTCCGAAACAAATTTTTCCATAGTTCACCTTTTTGTATGTCGACTTTACATCTTCATTATACTATTACTATATGCAAAAACAAAGAAAAAATTTACAAATCTTCATTTTTGTATCCAAATTCCGTCAAAAAATTTAAGTTTTCTCGCCAATCCTTCTTCACTTTTACAAAAAGTTTCAAAAGGACTTGGGTTTGAGTGATGTCCTCAATGTCTTTCCTTGCGCTCTCACCTATTTTTTTTATCATACTACCTTTTTTGCCGATAATGATGCTTTTGTGGCTGTCTCTTTCGCAAATTATGTCAGCCTCAACTACGCATAAATTTGGTTTTTGAGTGAAATTTGTGATGTTGACACTTATTCCATGAGGTATTTCATCGTTGAGATAATATAATGCCTTTTCTCTCACAATCTCGCTTATGATAAACTTAAGAGATTTGTCGGTGTAATAATCTTCGTCATAGGCAAAGTTTTTTTGTTCACTTTCTGGAAGAAAATCAAGAAGAAGGTTTAAGAGTTTTTCTGTATTCTCTCCCTGCTTGGCACTGATTGGCAAAATTTCATCCACAGAGCATGACTGTGCCAAAACTGATATCATTGGCAAAAGGTTTTCCTTTTTGAAAATGTCCACCTTATTTAAAACCACGACCACAGGCACATCAAATTTTTGTTTTAAGTTTTTTATATAGTCAATTTCCTCTTGCCCTATTTTTTTTGTCGCATCAATGACGTATACAATAATATCTGCGCCGCTTTGAGCACTGCGAATGTTTTTGTTCATGAACTTGTCCAGTGCATTTTTAGATTTATGCACACCAGGGGTGTCAATAAACACAAGTTGGTAAGTTTGCGTTGTCAAAATGCCAAGGATGTTATTTCTTGTGGTTTGAGCTTTTGGAGAGACAATCGCAACCTTGTTTTTGGTCAAAAAATTGACCAACGTGCTTTTACCTGCATTTGGTTTGCCAACTACTGCAATGTACCCAAATTTATACTTCATCTGTTGACTTTCGCCTCTTTTAAAATTTTATCTGAAAGCGTGAACATGACTTTCTCTTCTTCACTTGTCATGTGATCGTAACCTAAAAGATGCAACAAACCATGCAAACTCAAAAAGCAGATCTCGCGCAATATGGAATGTCCAAAATTTGTCGCCTGCTCTTTTGCACGCACTTTGCAAATAACTATGTCACCTATGTCGCTTTGCGTGCCTTCGTCCAGCATCTCGCCGACTTTCAACTCATCACTTTCAAAAAGTGGAAAAGAAAGTACATCAGTGACCTTGTCAACACCTCTAAACTCATTGTTTAGGCGTTTTATCTCTCTTTGAGAGACAAAAGTGATGTTGACGGAGATGTTTTTCTTTGTGTGCGTCTTTTTTAATGCGATTTCAAAAATTTTTGAGATGTTTTGTGTCAACTCTTTGTCTTTTAAGCCGTTAAAGTTAATTTTCATGTTCACCCTATGCTATTTTTTTGCTAGCCGTGATTGTGAATTCAATGACGTGATAGCCATCAAAATCACGCACAACATAGCTTTCATTTTTAATTATGTCATAATTTTTCACATTTAGCAAGGCAATTTCACGTGTTTGCATGGCATAGATTTGTTCATTTTCAGCAAAGTTGGTGTCAATGTAGCTTTCCGTGTACTCGTGGTATTCGTCATATTTTATTTTAATTGGAAGAAGCGTGTCAGAAATGTAGACCTCTTTACTTTCAACATCATAATGCTCATAGCTTACTTCATTTTCAACACTGTAAAGTGGCAAGCCTAAAAATGAAATTTGGTAGTTTTTGATGACGTTTCCCGTGTAGCTTTTTTCAATCCTTTGGTCGTACACCGTCAAAGAGGAAGTGATATACACATCTGCCACGACATCTGCAAGTGGCTGAACGCTTCGAGTGTCGCCATTGCTGTCGGTGGAATATGGATAGACGAGTATGTCGCCGACCTTCACAATATCCCCCACACCAACGGCCAAGGTACCTTGAATGAGCTTTATGGAAGTTATCATGCCATCGTATACGGATACAAGTGGTGCAAAATTTCCTGAATTGACTATTTCAGAGTTGGTGAGTTGCTCCCTCACATTTATTATGAGTGCATTGCCCCGTATGACAATGCTAACGTAACTGACATAATCTATGCTTTCGATGGCGTTTTCAAGCTTTTTTATGTCCACACTGGACTTAAACATAAGGTTTTGAATATTGTTTTGCTTGAGTGTTTCATAAATCTTCTGCTCTGTGAAATCGATGTCACCCATGACTATCACATCGGTTATAAAAAAACTTGATACTATCCAAAGCACAGCACTCACCACAAGCCCAAGCACTATGCCCACACTGCAAAAGGGTTTGAAAATCCCAGTCATTTTGACCGCTTTGTATGCCGTTTTGTCGAGCCCCATGAATTTGAGAGTTTTGAGTATGTTCTTCCTGTCCTTGTCATGACAACAAAATGTCACCTTTTCCTCTGATTTTGTGACATCAAAAATGGTATATTTAGTTGAGAGTTTACTTATGACCCTTTCAGTGTTTCTGGGAGAAATTTCAAATTTATACATTATTTACTCTCTATGCTCTCGATTTTTCCAACAATGCAAACAGTGCTTCCACTTATTTTTTTCAGCTTCAGATTTTGTCCAAGCACCTCCACTAGCCCACCCTTTATGCGAATGGACATGCTTTCACTGGATATTTTGACCACGCCTTTTTGCCCCTCGATGTAGACGAGTTTGTTGGACATATTGATGATGTTGAAACTACTCACACCATCAATTTCAAGACCATAATCTGCAATAAGTTCACTAAAAAAATTAAACACCGTTTGCCTCAAAATAAGATATGTATTCCATTATGTACATATGCCAAAAAGCCTTGACAAAAAAATGCCATGATTATATCATATTGTGAGGTTAATTATGGAAGTTAGAACACGTTTTGCACCAAGCCCAACGGGCTATATGCACATAGGAAATTTACGCACTGCACTGTTTGCTTATCTTTTTGCAAAGCACAACGGTGGCAAGTTTATTTTAAGAATTGAGGACACCGACCAAAAACGTTATGTTGAGGGCGCGACAAAAGTCATATATGACACACTCAAAATCGCCAACTTAAAGCACGATGAAGGCCCTGATGTTGGTGGAGAGTATGGCCCTTATGTTCAAAGTGAAAGAAAAGAGATTTATGCTAAATACGCACATATGCTTTTGGAGAGTGGACATGCGTACTATTGTTTTTGCGATGAAGATGAAAAGGAAGAGCAAGGCTTTGGCTACAACAGACATTGCAGGAATTTGAGTCTGGAGGAAATCCAAAAAAACCTTGACGAGAAAAAGCCATATGTCATAAGACAAAAAGTTCCACTAACAGGCACCACCACCTTCCATGACGAAGTGTATGGCACCATAACTGTGGAAAATGACAGCCTTGATGACCAAGTGCTGCTCAAACGTGACGGTATGCCTACATACAACTTTGCAAATGTGGTGGACGATCACCTTATGAATATCACCCACGTCATCCGTGGCAAGGAATATATCTCTTCAACACCAAAATACCAACTTTTGTATGAAGCTTTTGGGTGGCAACCACCAAAGACCATTCACCTTTCCACTATCATGGGCAGAAACGAAGATGGCAGTGTCAGCAAACTCAGCAAACGTCACGGCTCTGTGAGTTTCAACAATTTGCTTGAAGAAGGCTATTTAAGCGAGGCAATCGTCAACTACATCTCACTTCTTGGCTGGAACCCAAAGAGCGAGCAAGAACTCTTCTCTCTTGACGAACTCATCCAGCATTTTGATATCGACGGCATTGTCAAAAGCGATGCAATTTTTGACTACAAAAAATTGGACTGGTTCAATGCTCAGTACATCCAAAAGTTGGACCACAAAAGCTTTGTTGAAAAAAGTTTGCCTTACACCAAAAATTTGCCAAAATTCATACAACAAAAATGGGAGTTTGCCTCCACCTTGGCACAGTCACGTATAAACAAATTTAGTGATATTCAACCACTGTTTGAATTTTTGGACAATTTTAAAATCGACACAAATCTTTTTGAAAATAAGAAAAATAAACTTGATAAGCAAACATCACTGGATATTTTGAAAGATATGTTCCCACTTCTTGCCAGCGCAGATTTTGAGGTTGAAAAATTAAACCACTTGCTTGCAAAATATGCCACCGACCACGAGATGAAAATTGGCAAACTCATGTGGCCTGTCCGCATTGCAGTGACTGCAAACACGGTGACCCCAGGTGGTGCTGGTGAAATGCTGTATCTACTTGGAAAAGAAGAGTCAATTTTGCGCCTTAAAGCCAGCATACAACGTTTGACAAGATCACGACGCAAACCAAGAATAAATACTGATGAAACAAAGGCTGGCAAATAAGACAACACATTGTCATGTGTCACTCCGAGCCTTGCTTACAGAGACGGACAAGCGAGGAGTCCCTGAGATTTCTCAGTGCGAGGAATCTCAATCTGACAAAAAGTGAAATTTTTCAACATTTTTTGCAAATAGTTTGTTGAAACCTGCTTTAGTATGTTAAAATTTAATATACTACAACAGGAGAAAATTATGAATTTGGATTTTATTGGTCAAGTTGCTTTTTTCAAGAAAAAAACTGGCAACGATGTACGCAAACTTTGCAAATTTAAAAACAAATCAAGTATTGAATACAATGCATCTCTGAGCATAAAACAGATTTTAGAGCCACTTGTTGAAAAGGAAATGAGAGACATCAATGGCATGACAGAAAAATTTATGCGAAGATTAATGGCGAACAGAATGGGGCTTTTCACAATTGTCAAGTTTGATTTTAAGGACTTTTTCCCTTCCATTTCACTTCGCTATGCCTATGAATTTTTTATTAAAGACAAGATTAATGAAAAATACCACCCACTGTTTGAAAACTATGTGGAGAGTGTGAAATACAATCTTCAAGGTTTGCCGCCAAGCAGTAACTTTGCTGCAGTTATGGCAAAAGCCATGAAAGAGGGGATTTTTGCTTTCTTTAAAATTGACGGACTTACAGATTGTTTTTATTATGATGATACTTTTGTCATGTTATTTAAAAAGCGCGTCAATCATATCTATATAAAATTTGGCATTGAAGAGTGTGTAAAAAATGTGTTTAACAAGAAAAATAGCTTTAAATACCAAAACAAAGTAAAAGTGAATAACGACAACGAAAAATATGTATATTTGAATGATGAAAAACTTCCCTGCTCATTCAGCTGGCTTGGATATAAATTTGGAATAACCTATGGTTGGCAAGGCATTGGTATGACAATTGACATCGCAGATGAGATGATAGAACATCTTCGCCAAAAGATTTTTGAAGCAGTAAGGTTAAACTATCCTGACACAGAAAAATTGCGACTAATGCTGTACTCCAGCACAAGAAACGTCGTCACAAAGATTGAAAAGCAAGGTCAGGACAACAGAAATGTCAGCATAACGCCATTCAAGTTCTATAAAAACTTGGTCAAATATAAAGAACTCATTGGAGAAAATACAGTTCGCTTTTTGCAAGGTGTTGTAATTGATGCGTTCAGACAACAGACAATCGCGCTGCCATATTATCTATACGACCAAAAAATTGAAAGTGGCTACAACATTTGGCACAATCTTTTCTCACATAGAGCGATTGTTCTCAACAAAAAATTTGGATGGTCGTATCCAAAACTTTACAATATCCTAAAGAAACATACAAATTTGGACTTACATAACAAGCCATACAGTGAACTCGCAAAAATTTATATAGATAATTTTGTAATAAAATACTAAAATCGTTTTGAAATAGTTAAAAACTGTGATATCATGTTGTCAAGGCTGCGAGAGCGGCTGAATTAAGAATTCGAAACAAAGTCACTGACGTTGTTTCATTCAGATGTTGCTTCGGCGACATCTTTTTTTATGTAATGAGATTCCTCGTCGTAAACTCCTCGGAATGACAGGAGTAGTGTCATGTCGAATTCCATTTTGTCATCCCGAATGTAGTGAGAGATCACAACCTTTTGTCATTTCGAGCGAAGCGAGAAATCTCAGCCTCATGTCATCCTGAGGAGCGACAGCGACGTGAGGATCTCGTGTACGCGCCCTGTGGGCGAGACTCCTCGCTTTTGGCTCGGAGTGACACGCTACTTCGCTTTTGTCATTTCGAAGTGCGTAGCACTGAGAAATCTCAGAGATTCCTCGTGGCAGAGCCACTCGGAATGGCAATAGGTTGTACTGCCTCGGAACGACAGGATGAGTGCACTTTCAGAATGACTGTGGTGCCTAGAATGACAATTGCAAGAAAAAATGTGGAATAAATTCCACATTTTTTTACTTTAAATATTATCAAATCCATCTTAAGGCACTCGTTGTGGCGTCTCCACGTACAAAACTCAAGCTACCGGTTGAGACTCTAAAGTAAGAAGAATAACTAGTTTGCATTGATGTTGGTATCATTGCTATCCAACCACGAGTAGATGCTCCAGTTAATGTTAAGGTCACTGATTTAGTATAACTAATAATATTTAATCCATAATTTTGAACCATTTCTGGAGTAGACGATGATGAGGTATAAACATACAACGTACCAGTTATTGTTGGAAGACCATCTATGGTAATTTTCCCTTGATATGGAGAATTAATACTATATTGAGAACCTGTAATGTATGGAGAACCTTCAATATCCAAAGTTGTATTTGCTGACTTATTAATCGCTATATTCGTATAATCTTCACCAACATTAGCACTACCAGATACGCTGATTGCAATACCTTTTGTTGAAGTGTTTGTAGAAGCAAAAATTGCTGTTGCTCCACCAATAGTTCCACCACTAACATTTAAAGTCCCACCTATAGTATAAATACCATAAGTACTTCCCTTTGAGCCTATAATTGTAGGAACTGACGCACTTGATTGACTTATTGTAATGGTTCCCACATTTGACGTGGAATTTCCATTATGTATAGCATAAGGACCATCAATGTACCCACCTTGAATAACTATAGTGCCATCACCATAGTTGAATATACCTTTCATTCTTGTTGGCATGGAGTATCCACATTGTATTGTACCACCAGTGATCATTACTGTGCCGTTGCTAGCATTGTACAATCCATATGCAGTGTTTGAATTTCCAATTGTACCACCATTAATAGTCACAGCATGAGCACCATTAGCTCCATTATAAACTCCAGTACCTGCCAAAATCACAGTTGGTGTTTGGTCTGAAGTTTGGTCTATGGTAATAGTACCAGAACTAGTTGATCCATGGCCATTTCGAATTCCAGTAGATGATGCATTAATAGTACCACCATTAAAGTTCACGGAGCCGTTGCCATAATTGTATATACCATTTCCTGAGGAGCCGGCTGTCAATGTTCCACCATTTACAGTGATATTTCCGGTTGAATTGTTGTAAATAGCATTTCCACAAGCAGAACCACCAATGTCACCATCTGTTACTGTGACTTTACCAGTGGAGTTATTAAATACTCCATAAGATGCTGTTCCATTTCCGATTGTTCCACCCGAAATTGTGACAGCATTTGTTCTTGTGGAATTGTTATAAATTGCACTCTCAACCCCGTCAATATTCGCAGAATCAGAAACTGTAAGCATGCTATTGCTATTATTTAAAACAACGCCTCTGTAGCCATCTATGTGCCCTCCTGATATTGTAATACCACCAGGAGCATCACTATATACTCCAGCAAAACCATCAGTTTCAGCACCCGTAACTTGGCCTCCACTCACTACCACAGCTCCCACAAGTGTTGAGTAGTTATAAATTCCATAATTACCACTAATTGAGGCTGTACTAGAAACAGTGATTACACCATCAGCATTTAGAATTCCATAGTAACCATTAGCCTCACCTGCTGAGATAGTTACATTTCCCGATACGTTGTATATTGCACTACAATCTGCTGAAGTAGAACTTTGTATTAATCCACCTAAAATTAAAATTTCTCCAGTTGAATCATTATAAACACCATAAGTGCTTGACGTGGAACCGATTGTTCCGCCTGAGATTGTGACTGCATATTGACTACCTGTTGGTGATGAGTAATTTTCTATTGCATTGTCAACAGCATTAATAACAGTTGGATAGGTACTACTTGCTTGGCTAATCGTTACTGTGCCAGTAGTTGTTGAAGCAGTACTACCATTCACAATGGCTCGTGAACCAGTAATTGTCCCTCCAGTTATTTCAACTGAACCATTTCCATAGTTCACCACAGCAATACCTTTAACATCACCAGTCGGATCATTTGCAGCTGTTATCGTTGATGAGCCTGAAATAGTTACAGTTCCACTCTCATTTTGAATTGTCTCCATAGGAGCACTTACTTGCGAATTATTAATTTTTAAAATTCCGTTGTTTGTATTTGTAATCGCACTAGTAAGACAAATTATAGTATTGTTATCAATGAAATTCAATTCTCCATTATCGTTCGTTATAGGCAGCATTGATGTTATTTCTGAGTCAGCAAATTCCATGTATCCACTATTATTAACAAAAGCAGGACCTAGAGGTGATTCTAAAGTAGAGCCAGAAACTGTAACGGTCCCTTGATTGTTAGTAATAGCACCTAACCTTACACTTGTAGTAGGTACATCTATGTAACAATTAATAACATTCAGAGTGCTGCTAGTGACAGTAATGGCACCATCAATACTTAACTGAGCACTTCCGCCACCCAAGGTGAGGGTGCTTGCTGTTTGAGTTATGTTTCCTGTCACGGTGACTGCTGAATTACTTATTATTGTAAGAGGTATGCCGACAAGAGCAGTGTCAGTTGTGTGATTACGTTGAACAATTAAAATATCGTTATTTTCAGCAAACTTTGTTGCATCGGCTAATTGTGCGTATGAAATAGATCTTGTTTGGTTGCGCACATTTGCAACTCCAAGGCAAAGGTCACTTGTGCCATTTAGGTACAATGACTCAGAAACTATTCCCAGTCTGAAATGATAGCCCCAATCTAGTGCTGTGTCGGTATTTTCATAATATGCAAGATATGTTCCATCTGTTTGAGCGCTTTCAGTAATTTCAATATCTCTCGTAGTAAAAGTTCCTTCAATAACCACACCAAAATTGTTGCTTGTTGTGTTTGAAAATGAAGTTGTACT
This sequence comes from uncultured Clostridia bacterium, assembly GCA_944383375.1. GTDB lineage: Bacteria > Bacillota > Clostridia > Christensenellales > UBA1242 > UBA5893. Next base: position 105,836 of record CALWPG010000004.1, read on the forward strand.
TGACCTTGCTCTGATGCTTGAAATTGTAGGTGAACCTGTAAGTCTCAACCAACCACCATCATTCATGTCTATGCTATAGTAACCGCTAATTGATCCACCACTAACAGTTACTGTTCCGTTTGAACTATCAATACCAGAATAACTGGATGAAGAACTACCTGTAATTGTTCCGCCCTGTACATCTATTGCATTTTCACTAGTGCCTTGATTAATAATTCCGTATCTTGTTCCTGTGATTTGTGTTGATGTTCCACTTATAGTTACAGTGGCATTACTTCCCTGATTAAATATACCCGAATTTCCACTAATGGTTCCACCAGTGATTGTTAAATCACCAGAATTATTAATTGCATAAGCGCCATAAGCTGTTCCACTTTGAATTGTACCATTTTGAATTTGGACTACTGCTGATGATGAAACATTCCATATTCCTATATTGGTTCCAGTAATTGATGTATTTGCACCTGAAATCATAACTTCAGCAGTTGAAGTATCAGAACCATCTCCATTTTGGATTCCTCGATAACCTGTCAATGTACCACCAGTTATGGATACTGCTCCATCAAAATTAACCAAAGCAGTAAACGTATCATTTGCTGTGACAGCACTTGTTGGAGTTTCAAGAGTTCCACCTTCGATTGAGACGGCATAGTTACCATTTTCTCCCGACAGAGTTGAATGATTGCGTATGGCAACAAAGTTACCATAAATCTCTGTTGTAGTTCCACTCACAACAACACGCCCTGTGGATGTTCCACTGTCTGTACCATTTTGGATGCCATAGTAACCACTGATGTTTCCACCTGTAATTGATAGGGTTCCGTTTTCATTTTGTATTCCCACACTGCCTGATGATTCAGCAGCAATGATATTTCCACCCTGAATACTTGCGTTTGCTGCATTGTATATACCATAAGTGGAAGAGGTTGATCCTATTGTTCCACCTTGAACAACTAAAGAATCTGCAGCAGTTGACGAATTATGAATTGCTGCATAACTACCTAAAATCTGTGCAGTGCCAGAGACTTGAACTTTAGAGGTGCCTCCAAGCATTCCGTTCATTATTCCATAATAACCATTAATGCTTCCACCAGATACGGACAAGGAAGCTCCTGTTCCTACTGACAGATCTGCCAATAAAATTCCAACCATTTGGTCAGCAGAACCACCAATAACTTGTCCGCCAGTAACTGAAATAGTGCCACCAGATGACATTATGCCATAAACACCATTTGAATTTCCGATGGTGGATCCATTTTCTACAGTTACACTTCCATTGGTATAATTTATTACACCAACAACACCACTTAATGTAGCTCCAACAGAAGCGCCACTGACGGTTACACTTCCTGATTGGCTATTATATATACCAACTACCATTTGTGAACCATCACTCAAGCTACATTCGCCACCGACAATTGTAGAACCACTCAAGGCATTAACATTTCCACCACTCGCCTGAACATAGTTGTTTATGGTGAGTGTGCCTGTGCCACTGCCCAAGGTGAGTGTGCCAGCTGAAACGTTGAAGGCACCATCAACTTGTACACCTGCTGTGGTGTCAGTTTTGATGGTGAGTGAATGAGGTATTGCGTAAACTGTATCTGTGCTTACGTTTTTAACAACGTCAAGAACGTTGCCTGCCTCACTTTCGGCAATTGCAGAGGAAAGGTCAGAATAGCCTCTTTGAAGGGTTTCATTGATTACCACTGCCTCAGCGATTAATATTGAGTTGCCCTGAGCATAGAGGTAATAACTTTGATTGGAAAGTTTAAGCACGTCTACAAGAGCGCTGGCATCTTGAGCATCTTGGCAGTAGGCAACTTGTGCGCCGTTGGTAGGTGTGCCACTGATTATGAGCTGAATTGTTGAGGAAGGTGTGTACCCCGATTCAACAAAAATGCCTGCAGTGGATGTACTTGCAGTTTGTAAGGTTGTGGATATTGAAGATATGTTTGCGCCCGAAGCCAAGGTCAAAAGACCGTTGTTTTGGATGGCGGGAGCTTGAGAGGAAGTTATATTTAGCGCATAAGCCGAGCCACCGAGTCTTAGCGACGCAGAAGAGGAAATGCTGATTTCATTTGACTGAAGATTTAGAGTGACAGCATTTTGAACAGCGCTTAAGGTGAGATTTTTTGAAATTGCGAGGTCATCAGTCAAAGTGGCATTTTGGAAGATATTTATGGTGTCACCGTTTTGAGAATATGTATAGGCCTTGTCGATTGAAGAGAAATATTTATCTTCAGCATCTGTCCTTTGGACATAACAGATTTTTTGTATGTATGACAGTGTGCCTTGTGTTTGGTTTGGAACAGAAACGAGAGCAAAAACGCCAAACACCATGGTGGCAAGTGCAAGACATACGATGCTGAATATTGTGGCTATTTTACTTTTTGATGATTTCATATAAAAATCCCTCTTTAACATAAGTTTTTTTCATCATGCACTGGCTAAAACGATATTTAGCAGTGGGTTACTGTTTGTGTTTGTAGCAAGCTGTGAAAAATTGGTGGTTGTGACTGTGAATTTGATTTGGAAAGTGGCTGTTTGGGTGTTTGAAACCTGCGCAGTTGCAGAACTTGACCAAGCACCACTTGTGCCCACCCTAACCTCACAGCCAACGATGTTATAATAACCACCATTTGCGGCGAATGCCGAGCCTGGAGTTATTGTGGTTTGAACAGCATAGACATTATCATGCGTGACATTTAGTTGAATTATTATATCTTTTAAAGTGGTTGGAGTTTGATTTGTGAAATATAAGGTTTGACCAAGAGACAAAGTGTTTGTTTGACCTTCCTGAGGTTGTCCAATGGTGTGAGTTGAAAGTTGTTCACTGTCTCCAAAAAGTGTTTCATCTGATTTTTCAGCACCAGAGACATGATTGAATGTCAAATTGGCAGAAAAATCTTCCACTTCATAAACAATGTCGCCCTGAATGCCATAGTGAATTTGGTTTGCACTGAGCACACCATACACGCACACTGAAACAAGCAAACAAAGTGCGATGCCAAACAAAACATATCTGGTTACTTTATTCATATTTCACCTCTTTATCCATACATGTTGCTACGTTAATTATAACTATCAAACAACATTTTTTTTTTTTTTTTGACAGCATTTTTTCCACTACGTTTAAAAAGATATATATTATGTTGTTATAGAT